>CAMOCK010000230.1 GCA_946610645.1 uncultured Bacteroidales bacterium | reverse complement strand
CGAAAACGATTTGATTACCATCACCACCACCATGCTGACCTTCGGCATGGGTGCCTCCACGCAGGCCTTGTTTGCCCGTGTGGGCGGCGGTATCTACACCAAGGCCGCCGATGTCGGCGCCGACCTCGTGGGTAAGACTGAGTACAATATCCCCGAGGACGACCCGCGCAACCCCGCCACGATCGCCGACAATGTGGGTGATAATGTGGGAGACGTGGCTGGTATGGGTGCCGACCTTTACGAGTCCTACGCCGGTTCCATCTTGGCAACGATGGCTTTGGGTGCTTCGGCATTCGCCACTGCTGCCGTCGAAGGTATGCAGTTTAAGGCAGTGCTCGCTCCCATGCTGATTGCCGCCGTGGGTGTATTGCTTTCCATTTTGGGCATCTACCTTGTCAAGACCAAGGAAAACGCTGGCATGAAGGAACTGCTTGGCGCGTTGAGCCGTGGCACCAACGTGGCTGCCGTGCTCATCGCCGTGGCCACCTTCGGCATCATGTACTTCCTCTTTGGTAAGGAAACGGGCGACTTGGCCAACATGTGGTGGCAAACCTCGCTCTCCGTGGTGGTTGGCCTGCTGGCTGGTGTCATCATCGGAAAAGCTACCGAATACTACACTTCGCAAAGTTATAAACCTACCCAAAAGGTGGCCGAAAGCTCAAAGACTGGTCCGGCCACGGTGATCATCTCCGGCTTGGGCTTGGGTATGCTCTCCACGGCCATCCCGGTGGTTACTGTGGGTGTGGCCATCGTCTTGGCCTATCTTTGCGCCAACGGATTCAACATCGAGTTTACGGCGGTCAACCTTTCGAGAGGCCTTTATGGCATCGGCATCGCTGCGGTGGGTATGCTCTCCACTTTGGGCATCACCTTGGCTACCGACGCTTACGGTCCCATCGCCGATAATGCCGGCGGCAACGCCGAGATGAGCGGCCTCGAACCCGAAGTGCGCAAACGCACCGACGCCCTCGATGCTCTCGGCAACACCACTGCCGCCACTGGTAAGGGCTTCGCCATCGGTTCAGCTGCTTTGACTGCTTTGGCTTTGCTTGCCTCTTATGTCGAGGAAATCAAGATTGCCTTGCTCCGCGTGGGCCAAACGACCATGGAGGTGGGTGGCGACGTCATTGAGACGGCCAAGGCCTCGTTGATCGACTTCATGAACTATTACAATGTCAACC
Organism: uncultured Bacteroidales bacterium; assembly: GCA_946610645.1. Lineage (GTDB taxonomy): Bacteria > Bacteroidota > Bacteroidia > Bacteroidales > F082 > Limimorpha. The sequence goes on along the minus strand of CAMOCK010000230.1, from coordinate 3,299 downwards.
TGATGAACCCCATCGTGCTTGTCGGCATATTCATCGGTGCCATGATGGCCTTCGTGTTCTGCGGCATGACGATGAACGCCGTGGGTCGCGCCGCCCAAAAGATGGTGGAGGAAGTCCGCCGTCAGTTCAGCACCATCAAGGGCATCCTTGAAGGCAAGGCCGAACCCGACTACGAGCGTTGCGTGGCCATCTCCACGAAGGGCGCACAGCAGGAAATGTTAGTGCCTTCCATCCTCGCCATCCTCGTCCCGATCTTGACGGGCGTCATTTTGGGCGTTCCAGGCGTTTTGGGCCTGCTCATCGGTGGCTTGGCCACGGGCTTCGTCTTGGCCGTGTTCATGGCCAACTCGGGCGGTGCTTGGGACAATGCCAAGAAGTATGTCGAGGAAGGCAACTTCGGCGGCAAAGGCTCTGAGAATCACAAGGCTACCGTCGTTGGCGACACCGTCGGCGACCCGTTCAAGGATACGTCAGGTCCTTCGCTGAACATCCTCATCAAGCTGATGAGCATGGTGAGCATCGTGATGGCCGGTTTGACGGTCACTTGCCACTTGCTGTAATCAACAGATTATGAATGGAAAAGGCGACCGAAAGGCCGCCTTTCTTCATTTTGTGCACGCCACACTCCAAGCATAGCCTTTCTCCCGATTGACGTGTGTTTCGAGGCGGTAGCCTTCGCCGTCGAGGATGTGGTGCAGGTCGTCGATGAGGCCGGTGCCGCGCATTTTCACCACGGCTTCCTTCTTGGTCCAATACCGCGTGAAAGCCTCCACAGGGTCGCTTGAAGCACGAATCCATTCGGCCTCGGCAGGGTTCATCGTCTTTTGGAGCAAGGACAAATTGCTACGCCTGAAACTCTCGATGTCGATGCCGACAGGGGAGAAGTCCACCACCACGGCGATGCCGTTTTTGCAATGGCTGAGGTTGAAATGCACCTCGGTATACCTTATTAAATAAGGCTTGCCGTGCTCGTTTTTGTCCATTTCCAAATTGTTGATTCCCAAAGGTCTAAGCAATTCTTTCAGCATCAGCCACGACTTAAGGCAGGCGAATTGCCCGAAGAGGTGCCTGTAGCGCAAAGCCTCGGTGCGGCGTTGTTCATCCACCAGGGAAAGCATCCGTTGCACCTCGGCCTCGGTTGCTTGGCTCATGTCGTCGAAAATGGAAATCATGCCGCAAAATTACGTTTTCCTCCGAAACAATGCCGTCAAAAATCGCTTTTCGTTGAAAAAATCAATTGTTTCGTTTTCAAAAAGCCCGCTCGGTTGGATAATAAAGCAAGGTTTATGGAAATATCCGTACTTTCGCACCAACTTTTCGGCCTATGAAAAAGAAAGCCAACACACCCACAGCGGTTCGACCCTATCCTGACATTCCGCTCCGCACGTTTGACTTGCTGCCGCGTTTTGTCGAGAAATACGGCAAGAAGAAAACGATGTTTGCCTGCAAGCTGGACGGCGATTGGAAGAAATTCAAGAGCCGCGATTTCCTGAAGATGACCGACACCCTCAGCCAAGGCTTGATGGGCTTGGGCGTTCAGAAAGGCGACCGTGTGGCGGTGGTTTCCAACAACTGCCCACAGTGGAACATGGTCGATTTCGCCGTGCAGCAAATCGGGGCGATTCTCGTGCCCATCTATCCCACGGCGCGCCAGAGCGACTATGAGCACATCTTGAACCACGCCGAACCTAAGGTGGTCTTCGTGGAAGGCTCGCTCATCCACGGCAAGGTAAAAGACCTCATCGAGAAGATGGCGGTGCGTCCCAAAGAGTTCAGTTTCCATCCCGTAGAGGGTTTGATGACTCTTCGCGGACTGATGGTCTCCGTCAAGGTGGATAAGAAAAGCCTTGCTTCGCTACAGGAACATAAAGACGAGGTGGATGAGGAAGACGTGGCCACCATCATCTACACTTCGGGCACGCTCGGCACCCCGAAAGGCGTGATGCTGACCCATCGAAACTTGATGACTTGCGTGGCGCATTACGGCCCGCATTATCCCGTGCCAAGTTCGCACAAAGTGGTGAGTTTCTTGCCATTGTCGCACATCTACGAGCGGTCGGTGCTCTATACCCATCTTTATCTCGGCAATTCCACCTATTATGTGGAGAACTTCGGCACCATCATGCGCGACATCGCCGACGTGAAGCCGGAGCATTTCACCACCGTGCCGCGCGTCATCGAGAAGGTGTATAACGGCATACAGCGCAAGGGCGACAAAATGACGGGAATGAAAAAGCGCATCTTCCATTGGGCCTTCCAACTGGCCGAGCGTTACGACGAAACCGAAAGCAAGAACAACAAGGCTTATCGTTTTAAGTTATATTGGGCCAACAGGTTGGTTTTCAAGGATGTGCGAAAGGCTTTTGGCGGACGCTTGGAGTTCATCATTTCGGGGGGTGCTAGTCTCCAGCCGCGTTTGGTGCGCCTGTTTGCGGCCATGGACATCCCCATAATAGAAGGCTATGGCTTGACCGAAACTTCGCCAGTGATTGCCACCAACAGCCTCGCACTCAATGTGATAAAGGCTGGAACGGTGGGTGTGCCTTGCGGAAGCGTGACTTTCAAGATCGATCCCGAAACGGGCGAAATCCTCGTGAAAGGCTCATCCGTGATGAGAGGCTACTACAAGGACGAGGAACAGAGCCGAATCGCCATCGACGAGGAAGGCTATTTCCACACGGGCGATATCGGCGAGTTTGATGCCGACGGCCTGCTGAAAATCACGGGACGTATGAAGGAAATCTTCAAGGACTCGATGGGCAAGTACATCTCGCCCGCGCTGATTGAAGGCAAGTTCACCGAGTCGCCGTTCATCAGCTCGATGATGGTGGTGGGCGAAAACCAGAAGTTCGCTGCTGCGCTCATCGTACCCAACTTCGACCACCTGAAAAACTGGTGCGAAGAAAACCACATCACCTTTACGACCAACTCCGAAGTGATTCAAAACAAGGCCGTTATCGACCGCTATCGGAAGGAAGTTGATGGTTACAACAAGTTCTTCGGTGACTACGAGAAAATCAAGCGTTTCGAGCTTTTGGACCACGAGTGGACCATCGATGACGGCGAACTGACGCCTAGCCTGAAAATCCGCCGCAAAGCCATTGCGGAACGCTATCAAGACCTGATAGACGGGATGTATGCGGAGTGAATAAACGAATAATACCTACAAAAAACACCCTAACTGATGACATATCAATTAGGGTGTTTTTCCGTAGCCCATAGCGGAATCGAACCGCTGTTTTAAGTGTGAGAAACTTACGACCTAACCGCTAGTCGAATGGGCCAAAAAAGGTTCTTTT
>CAMOCK010000229.1 GCA_946610645.1 uncultured Bacteroidales bacterium | reverse complement strand
CATCGAGCAGCACTCACACATCCTTGGCTTCCCGGTCAAGTTGCGTTATTATTTTGATTCAGGCCTTGAATCCTTCAGGATGTACCTCGCCGCGGAAGCCGACGTTGATTTCCTTGTCGGCAATCGCAACAAGGTCAACTTCTTGGACAAAGACGGCATGGCACCCTACGCCGAACAAGTCACCAAGCATTACGCCAATCCCGACAAGATGAATGCATCGGCCTATGTTGGCGCAGGTTTCCAAGTGGGCGACCGACAAGGCGTAGGTGTGGGTTTCAACTGGCTCCTCCACATCGCCGAAATCAACGGCTCGACAGGCATGTTGCCCACCAAGCCCTACCTCGCCGGCAGCAAACTCCAAATCGAACTTCTCATCCCCTTAAAACATTGAACCATGAAAAGATACATCATTATACTTGCGGCAGCCTTGGCCCTGACCGCCTGCTCGAAATCCGACTTCAAGGAAACGCAATACATCGACGACCCCGACTATCCCGGTCTGCCCATCTATTCCGAAATGGGCTACAACACCTTCGGAGCCTACATCAACCAAAAGGCTTTTTCCTACGCAGGCTCGGCTGACCGTCCATTCTACATCGTCGCCGACCGCGAAAAGCTGACGATGACCCTCTATGGTTGGCACAACTACAACGACAACTTCAACATCGAGTTCACCCTGCCTATCGACTCTACCTATCAATTGGGCGACTTCAACAGCCTCGACATACTCGACGGAAAGGCTTTCACAATCGACACGACCTCAACGACTTGTAACGTCAAGTTCACGGGATCGTATGCGCCCGTCATTGAGAGCATCTATAGTGGGCACATCACTTTCGAGAAGGTGCGACAGGTCATCGTCGACAAGACAAAAGTCGAACTCGTCGTCGCAGGAAAGTTCCAATTCCGCGCCTTCACGCACGATGGGAACCGTATCGATGTGTCGGGCGGCCGCTTCGACCTCGGCGTCGACAACAGCAATTTCGTGAATTATAGAGACTAAAGCCTGACACATCCCTTTGAAGTTGTCCTTGAATTTGTCACTGGAAATTCGAGGACAACTTCTTTTTTGTATCTTTGCAGCATTAAAATCTTAGAACTATGGCACTCAATTGCGGAATCATCGGTCTTTCAACAGTTGGAAAGACCACCATATTCAATTGTATATCAAACACTAAGGCAGAAATCGGTTTTGCCTCGAAGTCAAACATCGGCATGTGCGAAGTGGTGGACGAGCGCCTCAAGCTCATCGACAACATCTCCCACTCGAAGCGCATCGTGCCCGCCACGGTAGAAATCGTCGACCTGCCCGGACTGAGCAAGGGCGGTCAGGGCGTGGGCAACAAACTCCTTGCCGAGGTGCAGACCATGGATGCCCTCATCCACGTGTTGCGCTGCTTCGACGACTCCAACATCCCCCACAGCGAAGGCAGCATCGATCCCGTCCGCGACATGGAACTTGTTGATTTGGAGCTTCAAGTGCGCGATTTGGACTTGGTCAGCCGGAAATTGGAACGCACCCAAAAAATGCTCAAGAACGGCGAGAAAGACTACAAGAAAGCCTTCGATGTACTCAGCGTTTACAAGGAAACCTTGGAGAACTTCGGCAACGCCCGCGACGCGAAAGTGGCCGAGGAGGACAAAAAGTATGTGCAAGACATTCAATTGCTCACGGCCAAGCCCATCATCTACGTCTGCAACGTCGACGACGCTTCGGCCACCACGGGCAACAAGTATTCCGAGGCCGTGAAAGCCGCCTTGAAGGAGGGGCAGGAAATGCTCGTCATCGCCGGAAAACTTGAAGCCGAAATCGCCGAACTCGATGCCGACGACCGCGCTCTTTTCATGGAAGACGCCGGACTGACCGAACCTGGCGTGAACAAGCTCGTGCGCACGGCCTATCACACCTTGAACCTCCATTCGTTCTTCACCACCGGCCCCGACGAAACGAGGGCCTGGACCATCCATGTTGGCGACACCGCCCCCATCGCTGCCGGCGCCATCCACAGCGACCTGCAACGGGGCTTCATCCGCGCCGAGGTGATGAGCACCGAGGACTTCCTGAAATACGGAAGCGAAGCCGCCGTGAAGGAAGCCGGCAAGTTCCGCGTGGAGGGAAAGACATACGTCGTTCAGGACGGGGATATTCTGAACATTAGATTCAATGTATGATGGAGCAAGTCATCCTTGTTGACGAATCCGACCGCCAAATTGGCCTGATGGAAAAGCAAGCGGCACATGTGACTCCGCATCTGCATCGTGCCTTCTCAGTCTTCATCTTCAACTCGAAAGGCGAGCTGCTGATGCAACAGCGGGCTTTGTCGAAATACCACTCCCCCGGCCTGTGGACCAACACCTGCTGCAGCCATCCGCGCGACGGCGAAACGTTGGCCGAAGCCACTTCGCGCCGCCTGATGGAAGAGATGGGCATGACCTGCGAAATGCACGAGGTTTACACCTTTATATATAAGGCACCCGTCGGGCAAGGGCTTACCGAACATGAGTTCGACCACGTCTGGATTGGCCGTAGCGACGACACACCGCTAATCAACCGCGAGGAAGTGGAATCATGGAAATACATGAACCTCAACGACTTGAAAAACGATATTGCACTTCATCCCGAGCTTTACACCGAGTGGTTCAAGATTACTTTCGAGGAAATGACACATCATGCAGAACTTTTGGGGATTTGACTTCACGGCCAAATCCTCTTTTTTTCAGAAAATAATTAGTAAATATACTTACTATAAGTATTTTTACTATTTTTGCCGCGTAATTTTGAAATTGAAAACGTTTTAAATACTAACTAAATGAAACAAAACTTTCGTATCGTCATCGGAATGTTAGCATTAGCCATTCCGTTGTGCATCAATGCACAAGTGCAACCCGTAAAACCTGAAAGGAACGAGAATGCCCAATCGGTCAGGCCTGTCAAAGCTGAAAAAAATGAACATGAGGGACAAATGTCTCCGATGGAGAAACCCGAAAAGTCAAAAGGCGAAATCAACCGAATGCCCAAGATTTCAGGCTTTGTGCAAGGCCTCTACCAAGCCAACCTAAGCGAAGAAGGTGAGCTGACGAGCAATACCTTAAGAATGCGCCGTGTGCGCTTGTCGGTCGACGGCACGCTTTTCAAAGGCTTGACTTACAAAATCCAAGGCGACTTTGTACGCAGCCCCATGTTAGTCGATGCTTACCTTAAATACAAAGTGTGCAACGAATTTGCCATCCAAGTGGGACAGTTCAAGACCCCATTCTCGCTTGAAAGCCCCATCAACCCCGTCAACCTTGAGATCTTCGACTATGGCGAGGGCATCCAGAAACTCGTCGGCTACAGCGACGTTTGCGGCGTGGGTGCCATCGGTCGCGACATCGGTCTGATGGCCTCTGGTAGCCTTTTCGAAATCGAAAAGCAAAACGGCCAGCGTTTCGGCATCGTCGACTACAGTTTAGGTGTGTTCAATGGCAACGGCCCCACCACTACCGACAACAACAACCGCAAGGACATTGTGGGTCGCCTCGAAGTGCATCCCGGCCTAAAGGCTTTGACGCTGAGCGGATCTTTCTACTATGGCAAGTACACCAAAGACGACAATGTCAACTGCACCCGTAACCGTTGGGCTGCTGGTGCCCAATACAACGACGGTAACCTCGTGATTCGTGGTGAATACATTAGCGGCACCACGGGAGTGGCTCATACGGTTATTCCCGAAGACCTTGGCTATTTCAATAGCAATGGTTATTATGGTGTAATTGGATACAACTTCCAAGCTGGTGAACAGAAGATCATGCCTGTCCTGCGTTATGATCACTTCACCAAAGATGCTAGCATCGCAAAAGGCGGCACGAATTGGTACACCGTTGGCATCAACTACTGGCCGCTGAAGTCCGTCAACTTCAAGCTCGACTATTCACTGGTACAGCAAGTCATTGGCGACAAGACCAACTCTCACCGTGTGGTCGGTATCCTGAGCTATAAGTTCTAATCTTGAATTTTGAATTTTGAATTTT
>CAMOCK010000228.1 GCA_946610645.1 uncultured Bacteroidales bacterium | reverse complement strand
TTCATTAATGGGGTTTCGACTGCCTTTCCTGCCATAAAATCTCAAATTAAGGGTACAAAATTAGCGTTTTTTCACTTACTTTGCGCCCCAAAAGAGAAAAATATGCGAAAACTCAACACCGATGAATTGAACCGCCTCAGCAAGGAAGACTTCCAGAAGGCCGAGAAGACACCTATTATATTAATACTCGACAACATCCGCTCGCTGAGCAACGTGGGCGCGTTTTTCCGCACAGCCGACGCTTTCCGCATCAAGGAACTGGTTTTGTGCGGCATCACGGCCTGTCCGCCCCACCGCGAGATACACAAGACCGCCCTCGGTGCTGACGAAACCGTTTGTTGGCGATACTTCGTGACCACCGAGGAAGCCTGCCAAACATTAATTAATGAAGGTTACCGGATTTTCGCCGTCGAGCAGGTGGAAGGCAGCGTTTTGTTGCAGGATTTCAAGTTTGAGCCACAAACGGCCTATATTTTCGGCAACGAAGTGGACGGCGTGAGCGAGGAAGCCTTGCCCTATTGCGAAGGCGCCATCGAGTTGCCGCAGGAAGGCACGAAACACTCCATTAATGTGTCGGTTTGCGCCGGCATAGTCATGTGGGAAGCCTTCAAAAAAATGCGTTTTGGCGAGGTTTTTACCCCATAAAACCACGAATTATGCGTTTTTTTTAGCAAAAACTGCAAAAAAAAACGATTTTTTTCTTTGTGAATCAAATTATTTCCTACTTTTGTTCGCTAAAATAGGCAAATAGAATATACAAATAAACTAAATTACAAACCTAAACTTTTTACGTTATGAAGAAAAAATTGACGTTTGCAAAGCTGATGATGCTTGTCGTCATGGCTGTCCTGCCTCTGACTTTCTATGCTCAGAGCAATGGCAAAAAGCCAGTTGAAAAGTACTGGTACATTCAAGCTGACGGTGGTCTTTCCATCAATCACGGTGACTTGGCCGCCTACAATGGTGGTATCTGGGATGATTTCAATCATTTCAAGATGCAAGCCCTTCAAAACTGGAACGCCCATCTCGGCATTGGCTACCAATTTGGCAAAGTCATGGGTTTCAACATCAAGGGAGGTTACGGTCTCCTTTCGGGTCACAAACACAACCAGGCTCTCGTTATGCTCAACGATGCCAGCACTACGTTGTATGACTTGAGCCTCGACAAGACCAACTATTTTGAAGGCAATTTGAACTTGACCTTCAACCTGTTCAACCTGTTCAACTATAACCCGAGAAGAGTCATCAACTTGGTGCCTCATATTGGTATTGGTGGCGTGTATTACAAAGCTGGTGTTGTCAATCAACTTAATGCCAACGAAGAAGTTGAATCCCAAAAGGCCCCCCAAGCCACGAAACGCGAGCTGGGTCTCGTCGTTCCCGCTGGTATGGAAATCACCTTCAATGTTGCTCCTAAGTTCGATCTTTTCCTTGACTATACCTACAACTTCACTGGCACTGACGCCATCGACCAAGTGGCCAAGATTGCCTCTGACGAAGCCAAGCATGTCATCAACGACAAGGATATGTACAGCCAATTGAACTTCGGTTTGCGCTACAAGTTCAACAATCCTTGCGACATCGAAAAGATGGCTCGCAACTCCAACCAAATCACCTATCGCGTTGAGCCCAACCCGTTGGTTGCCGACGAAAACGGAAAGGTTTGCTTCGATGTCATCGTCAACATTCCTGCCGAGTACTTTGAGAAACAGGCTGTCATGAACCTGAAGCCTTACCTCGCCTACAAGGGTGGCCAAATCGACCTCGACCCCATCACCTTCGTGGGTGAAAAAGTGAAGGGCGAAGGCGACTTCCGCGTCAACTACAAGGAAGGCGGCGAGTTCACCAAGCACTACTGCAAGGACTATGTGCCGGAAATGGCCAACTGCGAGCTGAAGGGCGACCCGATGTTCTATGTCTATGACGGCAAGATTTATCCCACTCAAGACGAAATCGTGAAGAACACCTACTTCACCCAAGGCAGCACCGTGAAGCTGGCCGACGGCGTCGTCGTGAAGGAACAACCCAAACCCGTCGAACCCGAACCGGAACCCGAACCGGAACCGGTTGTCGTGCCCACTCCCGACTTCATCTACTACTTCGACTACAACAAGAGCAACATTCCTGGCAATGGCAGAGACGTGCGTGACCGCAACAAGACCGCCAGAAAACTCGCCAAGGAACTGCTGACCGAAGACGTGAAGGGCGTGAGAATCGAAGGCTGGGCTTCTCCCGAAGACAGAATTGGCGGAAACAACAAACTGTCCAGTGACCGTGCCGATGCCGCCATCGCCGACATCAAAGCCCAACTGAAGAAGAATGGCAAAAACCTTGAATACAACGGCAAGGGCAACGGCTCCGACTGGGATACGTTCAAGAAGCTCGTTGAGAACTCCGACATCAAGGACAAGGATGCCATCCTCAACAAGGTCAACAATTCTTCGAACAAGACCCAAGCCATCCAAGAGCTGAAGGAAGTCTATCCTCAACTTGAAAAAGAGATTCTGCCGCTGATCCGTCGCGCTGAAGTCTATATCATCAAGTAAAGGAAATCTTTCCAACAAAAAAAGCCGCTCAATCGAGCGGCTTTTTTTTGTTGGCCTTCTTGGCAACAGAAAGCACAGGCATCAAACCGAAACCCTATGCAGCCCAACGTCGTAAGGCCTGTCGATGGCCTCGATGATGCGCTGGTAGTCGCTTTCGTTGGCTACAAAGTCGAGATGGTTGGTGTCGATTAATACGATGCGCATGTTGTCCTGCTGCTGGCGCAAAAAATCGAAATAGCCATGCTGTATGTTGTCGAGGTAGGCATCGCTGATTTCCTGCTCATAACTGCGTCCGCGCTTGCGGATGTTGGCTTGCAGGCGCTCCACGTCGGAATAAAGATACACCAACAACTCAGGCTTAGGCATGTCGGAAAAGATGATGTTGAAAAACCTCGCAAAGAGTTGGTATTCGTCTTCTTGCAAATTGTTGCGCGAGAAAATCAGGGATTTGGCCACATAATAGTCCGAAATGATGAAATCGTGGAACAGGTCGAGCACGCCGAGTTTGTCCTTCAACTGTTGGAAACGCAAGGCGAGGAATGTCATTTCGAGCTGGAAGGAATACTTTTCCGGCTCTTTGTAGAACTTGGGCAGGAACGGGTTTTTGTCGCCCTCAAACTCCTCAAGGACGAGTTTTCCGTTGAAATCGTGTGCGATGCGCGAGGCCAAAGTGGTCTTTCCTGCACCAATGGTCCCTTCTATGGCTATATAGTTGTATTGCATTCTCAATCGGTTTTTCTGACTTCCAACGTGTCGGGGCAACGCGCCAACAGTTCGGTTTGGGTCAAGTGAAAGGCGGGATGCACAAAGTTGGGTGCCACCTCGCACATCGGCAACAGCGCGAAACGGCGTTTGTGCAGGCGCGGGTGTGGAACGACAAGCGTGTCGGTCACGATGATGCGGTTGCCGAAATACAGGATGTCCAGGTCGGCCCTCCTCGAGGTGTAGCCTCTCGTTTCGGGATGGCGTATGCGACCCAATTCGCTTTCAATCTCAAGAAGAAGCCGCATCATTTCCTCCGGTTCAAGTTTTGTTTCGACGACGACAAGGCGGTTCAAGAACCATTCTCCCGCCTCAAAGCCCCATGGTTCCGACTCGTAGGCCGACGAAACAGCCTCAATCAAGCCACACCTATTATTAATTAATTGGCAAGCCTGGGCGAAGATTTCGTTCTTGTCGCCCATGTTCGAACCAAAGAGTATGTGGCAAGCTTCCATCGTGAGATTTTTTGCAAATATAGTGTTTTGCGTTGTATCCAAACAAAGAAAATGCTAATTTTGCAACTCAAACCATACAAAACACAGCATTATGAAATTCTCAAAAGTTGTTCTCGCCGCTTTCATCGGCACATTGATTGCACTGGTAATCAACTTTTTCATCAAGATCGGCGTGGTCTCTTCGATGATTTCGAGCCTGTCGAAGACCGAGGCGGAGACATCGGCTACCGTAAAGCCCAATTCTGTGCTTTACATGAAACTCAACTATGCCATCCCCGACCGCACCACCGACGACCCCTTTGGCGGCCTTGATTTCCAAACGATGGAGTCGCTAGACATGACTGGATTGAACGACATCCTTCGCAACATCGAAAACGCCAAGACCGATGCCAACATCAAAGGCATCTACTTGGAGTTGAGCAGCATACCCACCTCAACGGCCACCATACAAGAACTTCGCAACAAACTTGTTGAGTTCAAGGAGTCGGGCAAATTCATCGTTACCTATGGCGAAAGCTATGGGCAAAGTGCCTATTATCTGGCCTCCGTTGCCGACAAGATCTTCCTCAATCCCGAAGGCGCATTGGACTTGCATGGCATGGCCTCGCAAGTGATGTTCTACAAGCACCTGCTTGAGAAGCTCGACGTAGAGATGCAAATCGTCCGTGGCCCGAACAACCGTTTCAAGAGCGCCGTGGAGCCTTATTTCCTCGACAAGATGAGCGAGGCCAACCGCGAGCAGATGGACAAACTGTTAGGCAGCGTTTGGGGACAAATCCTCGGCGACATCAGCCAAAGCCGCAACATCAGCGTTGAGCAACTTAACCAAATCGCCGACAACTTGGAGACCCTTTTCGATGCCGACAAGGCTTTGGAGTACGGTTTGGTCGACAACCTGTACTACAAGGACCAAGTGCTTGAAGAACTGAAAGGCCTGACGGGTAGCAACAAGAGCATTACGGCCGTGAGCAACGGCAACTATGCCAAATCGTATAAGGCGAAGAACGCCAGCAAGAACGAAGTGGCCGTCATCTACGCTTCCGGACAGATCTTCGACGGCAAGGGGGACGAGAACACCAACATCTATTCCGACAACCTCAGCAAGACCATCCGCAAGGCCCGCGAAGACGACAACGTGAAGGCCGTCGTGCTGCGCGTCAACTCGCCTGGCGGTAGCGCCGTGGCTTCGGCCATCATCGGTCGCGAGCTTGATTTGACCAAGGAAGTGAAGCCCGTCATCGTCTCGATGGGCAACTACGCCGCCTCGGGCGGCTACTGGATCTCGGCCAAGGCCGACCGCATCTTTGCCGATGCCACAACCCTCACCGGCTCCATCGGCGTGTTTGGCACTTTCCCGAATGCAAAAGGACTCTTGAATGACAAGATCGGCCTCACCTTCGACGTGGCCAAGACCAACGAAAACGCCGACTTCGGCACCATAACCCAGCCGCTCACCGAGTTCCAATACAGCAAGTTGCAAGAGATGGTGGTGAAGACCTACGACGACTTCACAAAACGTGTCGCCGAAGGCCGTGGTCTGCGCCAGACTTATGTGGACAGCATCGGACAAGGCCGCGTGTGGGCTGGCGCCGACGCCATCGGACTTGGTCTTGTGGACCAACTTGGCGACATGGAAGACGCCATCGCCTACGCCGCCGTTAAAGCCGACCTCGGCAGCGACTACAAAGTGACCGAATGGCCTCGGCAAAAGGACTTCTTCACGCGCTTGATAGAATCGATGAATAGCAGCGAGGCCGACAAACTCGATGCCGCCTTGAAGCAAAAACTTGGCGTGTATTACAACTATTTTCAAGGCTTGGAGCAGTTGAACAGCAACACTGGCATTCAGGCTCGTATGCCTTTCGATATTGTTATTGAATGATTGAAACCATGGTTTTTACACCTACGAAATACCAATTACAGACCGTTGCCACGGGGCGCGTTTTCGACGACCAAGGCTGGACTCTAGACGACAAACAGTGCGACAAGCCAAGCATGGTTCGCCCGATCTACGAAAGGCAACAAATTATAGTGAAAGAAGAAGCTTGTTTGGGACTTTACCGCTATGCCGACTGGCTGCCCATCAAGACCATGTTGCGCCATCCTTCAGAGCCGATTACTTACAAGAGTGAAGGCTTGGCTAAATATTTGGGTTTGAACAATTTATATATCACGTTCAACGGTTGGTGGCCCGAGCGTAACGCACGAATGACGACTTGCTCGTTCAAGGAGATGGAGGCCTATTCGGTGTGTGCCCGTTTGGGTGATGACTTGAAAGACAAGGTGTTGGTGGTGGCCTCGGCAGGCAACACAGCCCGTGCCTTCGCCAAAGTGTGTTCCGACAACGGCATCAAGTTGTTGCTTTGCGTGCCGCAAGACAACATCAATGCGCTGTGGTTCGACAAGCCGCTGAATGATAGCGTGAAGCTCGTCGCGACCGAAAGCGGCAGCGACTATTTTGATGCCATCAACCTCTCGAATGTGGTTTGCGAATTGGATGGCTACCTCGCCGAAGGCGGTGCGAAGAACGTCGCCCGTCGCGATGGAATGGGCACCACGATGATGTCGGCCACAACCTTCATCGGTCGCACTCCCGATTTCTATTTCCAGGCCGTAGGCAGCGGCACCGGTGCCATTGCTGCTTGGGAAGCCAACTTGCGATTCATTGGCGACGGACGCTTCGGTAGCCACAAAGCCCGCCTGATGGTGTCGCAAAACAAGCCTTTCTTGCCGATGTATGAAGCTTGGAAAGCCGATTCACGCGCCTTGTTGCCCTACGATGCCGACCAAGCCCGCCGCGATGCTGCCGAAATCTGTGCCCCTGTGCTCTCCAACCGCAAGCCGCCATACGGCCTTGCAGGCGGCCTCTACGATGCACTGAAAGACACCAACGGCGACATGTTTGCCGTCAGCAACGCCGAAGCCGAAGCCGCCAAAGCCTTGTTCGAGGAAACAGAGGGTATCGACATCTACCATGCCGCAGCGGTGGCCACGGCCTCATTGCAGCAAGCCGTCAATAATGGCATGGTTAAGGCCGACGACGTGATAATGCTCAATGTCACTGGTGGTGGAGAAAAACGTTTCCATGCCGAGCATGAAATACATTATCTCAAACCGAATCACATTTTCAGGATCGACTTCACGAAGGAGGAAGTGGAGCGCGTTTTGGCCGAAATGAGATAGACACCTGCCTTCAAGCCGCTGACATCCAAGCGCATGGAATCACCCTCGGCGGCCACGCTGCTGAGGATTTTCCCGTGTTGGTCGAGCAACGAGACTTGTTGCAGGCCTTCTGCCTCAACGGTGACGAAGTCGGTTGCGGGATTGGGATAAACGCCGACTTCCACGGCCTCGTTTTCGGCAGTTTGTGTGAGATCCAAAGGCGTTACCCAGAACGTGGCCAAACCCGTCGAGCAGTTGCATGTGATGGTGAAATTGACGTCAAGCCATGCCACGGTACCGGGTTCGATGTTTGGTTTCAGTGTGGCGGTCACGGTGACATACACGATTTCGTTGGGTTCCGTGGGGAAGGAATTGTAATTGAGACCGTTTTGCTCGTATTGGATGTCGGTGAAAAACTCGTCGGACGCGTTCATGTAGATATGCAGCGGGTCATATCCCGTGTTTTGCACCAAAAGACGGAACGAGGCCGTTGTGCCGGGATACATGGCCGTGTCGCCCGAAATCTCGTGAACTTCAAAACTGTATTGTTCCACCATGTCAATCTCGATGTCATCAATGGTGACATAAGCGCCGTTTTGTTTTTTAATAGACTGTATTCCAATGTATTGGCAATTTGAGGGAACTTCATCAACATAGACGGAAAATTGCTCATACACGCCACTTTCTACATTCGTTTCAAGTAGTAAGGAGTGCATAGACTCGGCATTTGGTGCCGACCCTGCCCATAGCGAGAGCCCGAAATCACCCTCGGAGATAGCCCAGAAATAAAAGCGGTAGTTCATTCTTTGAAACAAGCTGAAAGGCATGAACATCCATGCCTCGTCCGACTCGGTGAAGGCATACCAGTCGCCAGAATGGGGTATCCTGTTGTTGTCTTTCTCTTGAAAGCCGCAAAGCCAAGTGTTGTCGTCGCAAACCCAACCGACGGGTTTCCCCAAGTCGTGGTTGCCGTATTCGAAGCTTTCTGTCAATTGGTTTCCGGCAAAGGATAAGCTTGCCGATAGACAAATTAATAATGTTAGGATTTTGTGTTTCATAGATTTAAAATTGCACAAAAGTAGATAAAAACGGCTATTGATGCAAGGTGTTGTGTTTTTTCATCTTGCCGACAAACAGTCCTAAGCAAAGCACCGTAATGGCTATTCCGATGGCATAGCCAAAGGGTCGAGGCAAAACGGAGCCAAGGCCTTCTTTTTCGGCCACGAAAAGGAAACAGCCTGTCACCATAGTCATGAACAGGGCGGGGATGAGTGTGACCAAATACCACAGTTTGCCTTTGTTCTCGAGTAGGTATACCGTTACGGCCCAAAGCGTTACGGTGGCAAGTACTTGGTTGGCCCAGGCGAAATAGCGCCAAACCACGTCGAAGCCTTCGGGGTGGGCAAGGCTATAGACGAGGATCAGTGCCGTGACCGCGAACAACGGGACGGCGATGACGAGGCGGTTCTTGATGGGCTTTTGGTCGTAGTGCATGAAGTCGGCGACGATGAGCCGCGCCGAGCGCAAGGCTGTGTCGCCGCTCGTTATGGCTGCCGAGATGACACCCAAGACGGTGACGGTGGCGATAACGGGCACAAACCATTGCTGCGCGATGAAACCCACCATGGCGGCACCGCTTTTGCCTGCCGTGGCTTCGGGCATCTCGTGGAAGAAATAGGCGGCTGCGGCGGCCCATATCAAGGCAACCACGCCCTCGGTAATCATTGCGCCGTAGAAAATCGGGCGGCCTTGTTTCTCGTTCACCATGCAGCGTGCCATCAGCGGCGACTGCGTGGCATGGAAACCCGAAATGGCACCACAGGCGATGGAGATGAACATCATCGGGAAGATGGGGTTGTGGGCAGCGGCTGGGTGGCGGTTCTGCAAGCCGTCCCAAAGTTCGGGGATGGCGGGTTTGTATAGCACGAAGGCCACCACGATGGCCACGGCCATGCCCAACAGCAAAATGCCGAAGATGGGGTAAATCTTGCCTATGACTTTGTCGATGGGCAACAGTGTGGCAATCAGGTAGTAAGCCAAGATGATGACGACCCAAATGTAGGGATTCCAGCCAGGCGTGAAGTTATTCATCAGCAAGGTGGCAGGCGTGTTGACGAACACCACGCCGACCAGGATCATCAGTAAAACGGTGAAGCCGCGCATGAACTGCTTGGCACCCTTGCCGAGATAGGTGCCGTGGATTTCGGGCAGGCTCGCGCCCTTGTCGCGCAGGGAAATCATGCCAGAGAGGTAGTCGTGGACGGCACCGGCGAAGATGCTACCGAACACGATCCATAGGAACGAGGCCGTGCCGAACTGCGCGCCCATGATGGCGCCGATGATGGGCCCCACACCGGCGATGTTGAGGAACTGGATGAGGAAGATGCGCCAAGGCTTCATCGGAACGTAGTCGACACCATCGGCCATGGTGACGGCAGGCGTGGCACGTTGCGGGTCGGCGCCGAAGAGTTTCTCAATGAAGGTTCCATAAATGAAATAACCGAGGATGAGGACGGCGATGGCGATGAAGAAAGTAATCATGGAATTACGGTTTTGATGGGCGCAAAATTAAGCATTTTTTGAAACAAGATGTCGCAATGTACGCAAAATCTTGTTATTTTTGCGGCCTGAACGCGGACCCGTAGTTTAATGGATAAAATAAAGGATTCCGGTTCCTTAGCTCAGGGTTCGATTCCCTGCGGGTTCACATACCCTAATTGATTATCAGTCAGTTAGGGTATTATTGTGTTATTTTTGGCGTGATTTTGGCGTGTTAGTACAAAAAAGCACCCCGAAACGGCTGTCTTGGGGTGCGGTTGCAATTCAATTTCCTATGACGGAAATCTGCCGCAAAGATACATATTTTCCTGATACCCGCCTCCATGCTGAAAATTTAGAACCGTTCTAAATATGTTTTCGCGGCAAAGTGGAGCAATGTATCATCTTGGGAAAGAAAACGCCTCTACGGGCTTGTTTCGCGGCTCATTTGGTTTTTTTCCGCCTTTTCTATCTCCGTGTCAAGTTCTTTTGCCTCGTCACGCAAGGCGTGTTTTACAATCCGCCAAAGTCACGTGGTGTTTGAAAACTATTGTCACCGATATACAGACCTATCTCCTGAAAGATAGCGTCCCGTAACGGAATGTATAGCCCATTCAGGCGCGTATTCAGTTCGTTCGATTGCTCGTTGCTATAAGTGCAATCGAACAAGGTAAGGAGTTCAGCAAGGTTCGCGTCCATCTGTAACACGGCTTTGAACATTCCTGCCGTTAGTCTTGAAATCTTGATTGTGCCCGATTGCTCGGCTGCTTCCATTAAGTCAATGCAAATCTGCTCAACTGTTTTTTCGTCTTCCATGTCTATTGAGTTTTAGGTATTAAATAAGCCCTCCGTTTAGGTGTCCTCGGTCTCAATAGATACCGTGTAGGCGTTTCCGCTGCTACCACCATGCAAAGGGCAATAGTCGTTTGTTTCAGTCGCTTGGGCGTGACTGCTATTGAGTTTAGGAACGGCAAAGATAGCGGTTTCAATGATACGAAATGCAAGGCGCGGGAAAATTTGTCCGTTCTCTCCGCTGTTGCTGTCGTGTTCGGTGCTGAAGCCTGCTTGTCTTTCCCCATGCGTGGCTGCTCTGCTTCCTGATGATTGGTGATGAGCGTTGCGGCTCTGACTTTCCAATGCCGATGAGCAATGCAGCAACCATTCCTGACCGATGGGCAAGGACACCGACACCCAAAGGATGGGGGTGCAGGGGTGGAACGATACGCGCCCATACCCACTACATATATACTTTTCTCTGTGCCTCCGACCTCCACGATGCCCATGATGGGGGTGCGCCCTATCGAAGTCAGTACCTTAACTTGCCTCGCGCGTGTTATATGTTCAGACTTCGTTTGACTTCAAAGATTATTTCAACGGTTCAACGGATATAGTGCTGAAAACCAAAATAGTTAAAGGTTTTGAAAGGTTCAAAAACATAGTTCAATCTTTCTCTGCGACTGACGGAAACGGAAAAGGCGGATTGCTCCGCCCTCTCTCAATCCCAAAACTTGGTAAATTCAGCCGCGTTCTCGTTGAAATATCCGCTTGGGTCACTGCTCAATGTCCGTGTGTGTGTTATGCTGTCTGCAACCCTGATGAAGATTCCTTGCCTCTTGAATTGGTGTATCAATGCTCTTGCGTGTGCTGCGTACCTTTGAGGTGTACTGATAGGAACAATGCAAAACAAGTCTATCCCATTGGTGGCTCGTCCACAATAATAGATATGCCGCAAGGCTTCAAGTGCAGGCTTCAACTCCACAAAGTCAATGTTTGGGTTGTCGTCTTGAAGTATGTCGAAGTCAAGTAGGCAAGTGTAATTGATGGGAAAGTAATACGGCTTGGATTCGTATGTTTGGTAATGTCGGATAGATAATGGTTGCGGCTTCACAAGTGACACATTCTTTTCTAATGGTTCAAGTGTTATTGAATCGAAGTCTTGTCTTTCTCCTACAAATACATTCCTGTAACCATAATTCAGAACGCAACAGGGCGTGAAGATTGGCAACTCATCTTCCCGGTGCTTCTTCTTAATGTAGTTCGGTTCAATCCTCAATGCCTCCACTTGGGGATAAACGCTTTCAAGCAAGGGACGGAGATACGCCTCACGGACACTTGAAATTGGCGTGTCTGATGGAGTTGTGAAATAGAATGAAACAACACGCTCACTGATGGGCTTGCGTTTGGTTGATTCAACATCTTCATTTGATATGCCCATAGGGTTCTCAATGGTATTGTCTGCTGTTGGGTAGAACTTTTTTAGGATTGGTTGTATGGTTGTATGTTGTAGGTGATTTATTGTATTGTTATTCATATTGTTACAAGGATTTGGGGTACAACTAACTATCTGATAGCAAAAAGCGGGTTGGTTGTAGGTCGTTTTTTCGGAAACCCTAATAAATACAAGGCTTTTCGATGGGTACAACCTACAACCTAACAACTACTTTCCTTTCAATACTTTACTCACATATTGCTGGCTGTAACCGATGGATTCCGCAAATTGGGATTGGTTCTTAATCAAGTCGCCCAACCCTCTGATGCAGTCCGATGGTTTCAGGTTCAGACTTCCGTCTGTGATGGTGCGGTAAACTGTCATGGCGGTTTGTTGGAAATAGTCCATGCACTTCAACGAGTGTTGCATATCATAGCCCTGAATGGTCAGCGTGAAGTCTGTTTCGGCTTCTTCGGCTGCATATCTCAATATTCGTGAAGTCATCGCCCAGATGATGGCGTATATCTCCAACTTGCCACATACTGCCGCCTCATAGCCATAGAGGGTTTTGCGGTTCTTTGCCTTGCTGTGCTCTATCTTATAGCCTGTGTAAAGCTGCTGTGCCTCGTTGTCAAAGTCAAGCCTTACAATGTCCTGATGGTTGAGCAAACGGCTAATGATGTTGTGCCAATCTGCTTCAACGAAACGGGTCGTTGTTGTCGTTCCCGATTCATCGAAACGGAAATCTTCGGGGACTGCGTACCATAGGAAACGCGGCAACATACCATCCGCAAGCATGGTGGAGCCTCCAAAGGTGGGTTGTAGCACTTCGGGCTGTATGCCTCCGATAATCCTAACAATGGGGTGGGGTATCAAGTCCAACCCTGCGCCTCGTCTTGTCTTTTTGTAGTCGGAATAGTTGGCAAAGGCTGAAAGGAAAAACTTCTCGTCTGCTCCACCACGATACTTGTTGAGGTTGCCGAAGAATGTAAGTATCTCGTCTGCTAAGGCCGTCACTCCGTTGGGGTTGAACTTCAAAGCGTCTTGGTAGGCTTCGAGGGTGTAATCTTGCAGCAATCCTATTTGGTAGGGCGTTCTTGCTTTCTCGTCATTCTTCTTGTCTGCGGTGGCTTGTTGCCAATCGTTGAACGCTTGGCGGTCTGCCTGCTCCAAAGGCTTCATCATGGCACGGATTGAAGTTGTCTTATTGGCTGTGCTGTCGCCCAACAATGCCGTGTAGAACTGCGGATAGCAAGTGTATTGCCCATTGCTCCAAACAAACCTGTTGCCTGCTGCTTGGGCTGCTGCTGCCATCGCTGCACCTACGACAAACTCAACGGGGCAATTCAGGGCTTTGGCGTATGTCGTGACGATGTTCTGCACTTGGTATGGTAGCCCCTCGATGGGTAGGCGTGGAGAAGTCGCGCCCAACATATCTTTGTCAAGTAGTATGCTCATCGTGTGCCTCCTTTCTGCATGAAGTTCTGACGATACCAGGAATGAAACTCCGTAAAGTTACGGGCTATGTAGTACAAACCTCCCGCCTGCTCGATGGCTTGTTGATACCTCCGTTGCGCTTCGCTCTGCCTATCCTTGCCTATCTTGACCTCTATTTTCACGCTGCGCCCGTTGATGGTGGCAGATATGTCGGCACTTCCTACGGTGCTGCCGCTTGGTCGCCATGTCAAGCTGCCAATGTTGCGTGTTCTGCCGATTATGTCTGTGACCTGCCTACGGCTGTCTATGGGTATGCCAGTCGTGTTGATCCTCTCGGCTTGCCAACCCTTATGTTTCAGGTAGGCAATTATGCACCTTGTCAGTCCGTTGGCGGTGTCGTCACGGTGCTTGTTGCCCGTCACCTGCTCCAACCTTTTGACCGCTTCGGGTTTGTTGTAGGCTTCTTTTCGTGGCTTCCTTTCGGTCTTGGGCGGCTTGCTCATCAGGGAATCCAACTCGTTCCAATCCATAGGGTCGGGGTCGGTGGCTGTCACCATTGCAAGAATGATTGTTGAGCAATCAAATTTTCCCTTGCCTATGTAGAGATTTCTTTGTACCTTTGCCGCTGTGTTCGGGGCGGCTTCGGCTGTCCTTTTTTGTTCCATAGTTCAGCCCTCCACAATCTTTTGAATGTCCGACAAACGATAACGGTCATTTCCTCCGATTCTCACGGGGACAAGATAACCGCGTTGTTTCCACCTCCAAAGCGTGGTCTTGGAAATCTCCATCATCTCCATGACTTTCTCACTTGATAGGTAGGTTTCCGTCTTGCTGTCGCTGATGGACTGCTCCAACTCGGCTTTGGTTTCTGCAATCAATAAGGCGGCAAATTCTTTCAGGTCGCCTGCCGTGATAGTCAGATTGATTGCGGGTGCGCATTGCGCAAGTTCTTGTATGTTCATTGCGCCTCCTGATTTTGATTGTTAGTAACTCCGTCAGCTTGTTCAACGCGGTTTCTTTGCAGCCATTTATCCAACTCCAACCTATTGAAATAAACCATCTTCCCATTGGGCTTATAGTGTGGTATAGCCCTGCGGTGGATTAGTTGATAAAGGTAGTTCTTGGTAATGCCCAAATGCTTTGCCGCTTCCTCCAATGTTAGCATTTTCTTTGCCATTGTGTTTGTTATTTTGCGTTGGGGCTGTCATGGGGTCGGGGGTTACTTCCGCCCCAATCTTTACCCGTGTGCAGGTTGAAGTGGGCGTAACCCTTTGCCCCGTCAACAAGCACGGTGCAAAAGTCCAAACAAGCGAAAAATCAAAATCCGTAAAAAGTCAGAAATGAAAAAACAAACAAAAGCAAATTCAATAAAATATGCCGTGTAAACCATTGTTACACAGCATATTGTTTTGTTAAGAAAAAAGTGTAATTTTTATTCTGCTTTATTCAGTTTTATTTTAATCCAACATTGAAACAAGTTCTTTCTTGGTTTCCTCGTCAATGTCACGATAACGGACAAACGCCCTGCTGCCCTCAACATGACCTGACAAAGAACCTATCAAGTTCGGGTCTTTGACTTGCTTGTAAAGGTTGCCGACAAATGTACGCCTCGCCATGTGGCTGCTTGCAACCTCATAGATGGGGCGTTGTTCCGCTTTTCCCGTAAGTGAGTTCCTGACCGTCACAACCCTATCAACACCTGCCAACCTCAACATTTCCTTAATATCCTCGTTGTACTGCTGTTGAGCAACAAAGGGCAACAGTCTAACGCCACAATCCTTGTATTTCTCCAATATCTCTATTGCCTTGCTGTTTAGCGGCACTCTGACCGTTGTTGAGCGTTCCTTTTGCGTCTTTTGCGGCACATACTCTATTGCTCCGTCAACGATATTGTCCTTTGTCATATCCCAAAGGTCTGACACACGGCAACCGATAAGGCATTGAAAAACGAAAATATCCCTTTGCTTGGCAAGTCTTTCAGGTAGTTCCGCCTCCAACAACTTGTTGCGCTCGTCAAGTGTAAGGTAGTAAGGCGTTCCGTATTGTTCAGAACCGATTGAAAGGCTGTCAAAGGGATTGTTTCGGGTGTAGGGTTCATTCAGTTTATAGTCTCTGTCAAGTCCATTTGCCCAACGGACAAAGGCACGAAGTTTCTTTGTAAGTATGATGATGGTGTTTTCCCCTCTCTCCTTTGGCATACGGCTTTCGGGGGCTGCTTCCATTGCTTTCTTTGTCCTTGCATTTGGATTCTCAAAATACTTATGCTCGTTGCGCATATACTTCTGAATGTCCCTGATTGTGTCGGGTGTCATGGTCTCGAAGTCAAGTGTAACACCTTTGATAACCTCGTAGCGTTTGAGCAACCGCCAAAGTGCTTTGTAATGTAGCCTATTGCCCTCTGATATTTCCTTGTCCTCGCTGCTGATATAGTCGGCAAAGACTTCAAGAAATGTTTTCTTTGGCTCGTTTTCGGCTTCCTCTTGGGCTGCTTCTTCGATGGTGGGAAACTCGTAAAACTCCGTGATGGTGGACTTCAACCAATCCTTGGCAAGTTCTGCTTTGCCTGCGCCTGCTTCCTGAAACGATTGCATTATGTGCTTTGTCAGGTTGGCAAGTTGAGTGTCGGCTGCTTTCAAATCTGAAACAAGCTGCTGTTGCTCATCATTCATCAACCTAAACTTGGGTATGATGATACGCTGTTCTTTGGCGTTCCAATGTTGAGCATTGATAAACACATTGCTTTTGCCTCGTTGGTTGATTCTGCTGCCTACTACGAAACGGATAAGGATTTCAGATTTCCCCGTTGTCTTGTCCGCCTTTGCGGATAGTGATAATGATATTGTTGCCATAGGTTAGAAAATTGAATTGCGCTGCAAAGATACAACCTTTTTCCATACCTGCAACATTTTTGGCGTGATTTTGCAAATTTTTGGCGTGATAATTGAATACAAGGGAAAATAATTGAAAACAACTGAAACCATAAATCGTTTATAATATATTGATTTATAGTTCTATTATAGCATAAAACTCTGATATATTGGAAAAACAAGGTTTCACTATTTGCGTTCCCTGCGGGTTCACCAAGACGCAACCGGCCCCACTGTTTGGTGTGGCTGGTTTTTTTGTCGTGTGTTTTGTCAGTTGCCGGCAAGCCAGGGTGGTGACGCAAAAAAAGTGGACAAAACCAATCTGCGTGACTTTTTTTCTGCAAAAAGTGCTACTTTTGTGCCTTAAAACTGATGACGTGAAGCAGAAACGGATAGTTTTGGCAGTGTTTTCCGCCCTTGTATTGGGCGTGGCGCTGCTGTATGTTTTCGGCCCAATCGCCGGCCCGATGCCGCTTTGGATGTCGGTCTTGCCGCCATTGGTGGCCATCGTGATGGCACTATTAATAAAAGAGGTGATTTCGTCGCTATTTGTCGGCGTGTTCACTGGGGCTTTCATCATGGCCTTGTATGGCGGACAAAGTCCCGCAAGTGCAGTGGGCGGCGGGTTGCTGCGCGTGGTCGACACATACGTTGTCGGCTCGCTTTTCGATGCCGACCATGTGACGATCATCGTCTTCACCTTGATCATCGGCGGCATGGTGCGCATCATCACGGCCAACGGCGGGATGCAAGGCGTGGTCAACTGGCTTTCGCGAAGGGCAAAAGGGCCGCGTTCGGGACAGCTGATGACGTTCCTGATGGACCTCTGCATCTTCTTCGACGACTATTCGAACACCCTCGTTGTGGGCAACACCATGCGGCCGATTGCCGACAAACTGAAGGTGTCGAGGGAAAAATTGGCCTACATCGTCGATTCAACCTCGGCGCCCGTGGTGGCTGTGGCTTTCGTGACGACATGGATTGGTGCTGAACTGAGTTATATCCAGGACGGCATCAACGCCATCGGGCTTGAGGCTTCGGCCTATTCGGTGTTTTTCCATTCGTTGGCCTACAGCTTCTATCCCTTCCTGACTCTCGGTTTCGTGTTGATGATCATCCTCAGCGGGCGCGACTTCGGCCCCATGCTGAAGGCTGAACGCAAGGCGCGAAAAACGGGTTTGGCCGAGACCGAAATGACCCACAGCGTGGCGCGTCCAGCCCATGTCATAGATGCCTTGATTCCTTTGATGGTGTTGATTTTCGGCACTATCGTCGGCTTGATGGCCACGGGCTACGATGCCGCTGTGTGGCAGTCGGCGGAAACGGATTTCTTTTCCAAACTCTCGGCCACCATCGGGGCGGCCAATTCCTACAAGGCCCTGCTCTGGGCTTCGCTGTTCTCGCTGCTGACGGCCATCGTGATGACTTTGATGCGGGGCGACTTGAAGTTTGGGAAAATCATGGAAGAGATGGTGGAGGGCTTCAAGAGCATGTTCAATGCGGTGCTCATCCTGACGATGGCGTGGTCCATTGCCTTGGTGACCAAAGACATGCACACGGCGGAGTTCGTTTCGCAGTTGCTGTTGCAATGGTCGTTGTCGCCGTGGGTCGTTCCCGTGCTGACTTTCGTCTTGGCGGCCTTGATCGGTTTTTCGACGGGCACTTCATGGGGCACGATGGCCATCCTTTATCCGCTGATTCTGCCCTCGTCGTGGCTGCTTTGCCAGGAGCAAGGCCTCTCGATGGAAGCCACGATGCCGCTGTTCTACAACGTGGTGGCTTCGGTTTTGGCGGGTTCCGTCATGGGCGACCATTGCAGCCCGATTTCCGATACGACGATTATGAGTTCGTTGGCATCGAGCTGCAACCATTTGCAGCACGTCAGCACGCAGATGCCTTACGCGCTTACCGTCGGCACTACGGCCTTGTTGGTGGGTGTTTTGCCCACCGCTTTGGGTCTGCCTTCGTGGGTGGCATTCTTGTTGGGTTTTGCGGTGCTGGGGCTGGTGGTGCGATTTGTGGGGAAACGGGTGTAGAGACGCCATAGTATGACGTCTCTACAAACCGCATATCAGTCAATCACGATTTTCTGTGTCCTAACGTTTTCGCCGTCAATGAGGCGCAAGACGTAAACGCCCGGCGTCATTCCCACCGTAGGGACACACCGCGTGTGTCCGCCCGTGGAAACGATCACACGCCCCATCACGTCCACCACCTGTAGGGACGCACCGTGTGCGTCCGCCTCATTGATGCGTATTTCGCCATCGGCAATGAACGCAAACGTCCGGTCCGCAGACATCTCGTCTGCGGGTGTGGAAAACACCAAGCGGAAGCGCGAGGCGTAGTCGGTGGTCTTGGCCTCAAAGGTGTATTCTGCCTGCCGGGGTTCGTTTGAATCCCCTCTGCCCCCCTTAAAAGGGGGACGGCCTGCCGGAGTCAAGAGGTCTATGTTCGCGCCGGTGAGGTTGTCAATCAAATGCAGGTATTCCAAATCAAGGTTTTTCGTGTTGAAGGTCAAGGTGTAGGTGCCGTTTTTGGCGGCCTTGAAATTAATCGGGATTTCGTCTGTTGTAGAGACGTGCCATGGCGCGTCTCTACCAACGGTGGCCACGGCATAATCCTTCCCGCCGTGCGGAATAAAGATTTTGGCATCTGTCTCGCCGAAGACGAATTTCTCCAAACGGTCTTCCGTGTTAAAGCTGACGATGGCCTTGTCCTGAATGGCGTTGCCGCGTGTGTCGGCTTGTGCCACGGCGATTTGGATTGTCCCGTTGTTGCCCGCGCCTTGCTGCGCCGTGCGGCTGAAGGTCACCGTTTCGCCCGTCGTTTCGGCCTTCACCATTACGCCCGTGCAAGCCTCGATGGGCGTTGCCGACGAGACGGCCACCGGCTCGATGGCCGTGCCAGCCGCGTTCATTTTGTAGTAACTGCGGTTGGCGTAGGCCGCCACGGGGAAGGGGTTGCCCACCAAGTTCCAGCCGGCGAAGTCGGCGGTGGCATCGTATTCAAGCGGCACTTCGACAGGCTCAGTGCCCGCGTAAGGCGCGCCGATGAAGGTGAGCGTGGTGCCCGCTTGGTTAGCGTAAAGGTAGCCTTTGCCGTTTTCGAGTACAAAAGGCGCCTCCTTGTAGTTGCGCCATTCGAGGTCTTGGCTTTGGTTGAAATGGTAAAGGTCGTAGGCATTGGTGAGGAAGCCGTTCCCTTCCGAGGGTATGATGGGTTCGGCAATGGGCGAGGCAATCAAGTAGTAACCGCCGCTACTTTGGCCGTAGCCGGCAATTGCCTTCGTGAAGGTCGTGGCCGCAAGGGTGGTGAATGTGGCAGCCTCGCTCCATTCTGTGGCCTCGCCGCCGCAAACACCTTGCACTTTCACCTCGTATTCGCTTTCGGGGGTGAGGCCGATGAGCGTTTGGGGGCTTTCTGTCTCGATGAGGGTGATCCATTCGGAGTGGGTCATATTGAATAATGCGATGTCGTCCAAGCCCACGCCGTAGCCGTAGCCGTCAGTGAAGCGGAAACCGATTTGGTAGTTGCTGGCAAGGCCGGTCAGTGCAACGGTTTGGCTCGTCCATCTGTCGTGTTTCCCGGCTGTGCTCCACAGTTGGTTCCACTCGCCCTCGTTGCCGATGCGATAGCAAACGGCTAATTCGTCGATGCCGCCGCCCCATTTCCTGTTGACGTACCAGAAGGAGATCTCCACGCTGCCATACTCGCTCAAGTCTAAGGCGGGCGTGACCAAATAGGTCACTTGGTTGTAGTCGTTGTGCGTAATCAGGGCGTTGTAGTTGTCGCTGTGTGTGCCAGTTGCAGGATCAAAGTCGCCCACGCCGACGCGCCAAGTCTTGGCTGGGTCTTGGTTGGCACCCTCAATGGTCCAGCCTTGGGGCATCGTGCCGCCCTCGAAGCCTTCGTTGAGGAGCGTGCCTGGCGCTTGCCGGTAGGAAAGGTCGTAACTGTCGCTGAATCCCGTCCACGAAACGGCGGCGCTCGTTGCTGCGATGCCGCTCGCTTCCACGTTGAATGGCACGGGGCAGGCCTCCAAAGTAGCGAAGACGAGGGTTTCGCTCCAGTCCTCATAGCCCTCGCAGTTGCTCTTCACCTGCACCTCATACGTGGTTTCGGTCGTGAGCCCGGTGAGTGTGTGGGGGCTTTCTGTCTCGTCAACAGTGATCCATTCCGTGTTTTCTGCAATGATGGTAATGTCGTCCAAGCCCACGCCGTTGGCGTTGCGGTCGCTGTAGCGGAAGCCAATTTGGCAGTTGTCGGCAAGGCCGGTCAGTGCAACGGTTTGGCACGTCCATCCTTCGTGGTTCTCATCGGTGCTCCATAGTTCGTTCCATTCGCCCGCGTTGCCATTGCGGTAGCAAACGGCGAATTCGTCGGTGTTGTAGCCATATTTCCTATTGACATACCAGAAGGAGAGTTCCGCGCTGGCATACTCGCCCAAGTTTAAGGCGGGCGTGACCAAGTAGGTCAGTTGGCCGTTTGTTTTGGGCTTAATCAGTGCGTTGTAGTCGCCGCTGTGCACGCCAGTTCCAATATTATAGTCGCCAATGCCGACGTGCCAAGTCCTGGCTGGGTCTTGATTGTCGCCCTCAATGGTCCAGCCATCGGGCATCGTGCCGCCCTCGAAGCCTTCTTTGAGAATAGTGGGGATTTCGCGGTAGCGCAGGGCATAACTGTCGCAATAACCCTCCCAAGTGATGTCGGCGCTATTGGGCGAGAGGTTGACGGCGGCAATGTCGTGGGGCGCAATGGCGAGGGGATTGATGGTGACGTCCTCTTGGGGCATCACGAGCGTCCACGTGGTGCCGCTTTGGGTGAGTGAGCCCGCCGATGCATTATAGCCCGCCGACGGATTGTAGCCCTGCGGCCCGCTGAGGCCGATGGACACGCTTTCTCCTTCGCCCGCATAGACATTGCCCTCGTATGCCACGCCTACCGTTGCACCTTCAGGAAGCGACACCACAACAGGGCTTACGCCCGTAATCATGTAGCCATACATCGCCTGCCCGGGCACATCGACGGGCATAGTGGTGCTGTAGTCGCAGATGCCGTATGAGTTTCCTCTATAATAGTTGTTGGTGTAAGAGTTTCCGTCCCCATAATTCCAACCGACAATCCCGCCGCTGGCATAATTATAGTTTGAATGACCTTGAGCAGTGCGTAGATTCAAACAGTTGCTTACCGAGCTGGCATCGGCGCGTCCTACAATGCCGCCTGCCGGTCCACTCCGCATAGTAATATAACCCGTGTTATAACAATGGCTGACGTTGGCTCCATTGGCGTAACCGGCAATGCCACCGCCTTCGCTTTGCCCATTAATATTTCCCGTGTTTTTACAATGGCTGATGGTGGTGCCGCTATTAGCCCGCCCTGCTATGCCTCCTGTGTTTTCAGATCCAAGGATGAACGCGAAATTTTGGCATCCAGAGATGTTGCAATTGTTTTCGGCGCGTCCCACAATGCCACCCGTTGCATAACAGCTGGCATTGTCATGCCTACTAACTTCGCCCTGGTTTTGGCAGTCGATGATGCTGCTGTTGGTAGCATATCCAACGATGCCGCCTAAGCCTGCGCACATAGGATACGATGGTGACGTTATCGAGCCATGGTTGATGCAGTTGCTAATGGTGGCATTTTCAATGAATCCGGCAATGCCGCCAATTTCACTCTTTCCACTAATGCTGCTTTGGTCGAGCGTGAGGTTTTTCACCGTTCCGCCGCTGCCCACAACGCCGAAAACGCCTTTGTAATTGCCATCGCCACTCAGGGTCACGTTGCTGATGGTGTGGTCGTCGCCGTCGAAGGAGCCGCAGAAGCGGTTGTTGTAGTTGCCGATAATCGAATAGCCTTTGCCCGTGTAGTCGAGGTCGGCGGTCATCAGGAAGTAAGTGCCGCTGAAGCTGTTGCCGCCGTTCACTTGCGAGGCCAAGGCATCCATATCGTCGGTGGTGGCGATGAGGTAAGGGGCGGTTTCCGTTCCGCTTCCGCCGCCGAAGTTTTGCGCCCACGCCGCAGCGGGCGCGAGCAGGGCGAGCATCAAGAGCAGCGCAAAAGGGCGTTTCGTTTTGGTTTTCAGCGAATTGCTTGTTTTGTAAACAAT
>CAMOCK010000227.1 GCA_946610645.1 uncultured Bacteroidales bacterium | reverse complement strand
TAGGCATTCATCTCGGCGATGGCTGCTTGGTCGGTCTCGTTGAGGTTGCCCAAAGCTGGCACCGCGCCTTCATAATATTTGTGCGTCAAGACCAACGTGCGGTTGACGAAGTTGCCGAAGATGGCCCACAGCTCGTTGTTGTTGCGGTCTTGGTAGTCTTTCCAAGTGAAGTTGTTGTCCTTGGTCTCAGGCGCATTGGCAGTCAACACATAGCGCAAAACGTCTTGTTTTCCAGGAAACTCTTGCAGGTATTCATGCAGCCAAATGGCCCAATTGCGCGAGGTCGAAATCTTGTCGTTCTCGAGGTTGAGGAACTCGTTGGCGGGCACGTTTTCGGGGACGATGTAGCCACCGTAGGCCTTCAACATGCAGGGGAAGATGATGCAGTGGAACACGATGTTGTCCTTGCCGATGAAGTGCACGAGCTTGGTCTCGGGGTCTTTCCACCACTTCTCCCAGTCCTCGCCGCGTTGGGCGCAGATTTCCTTGGTGTTGCTGATATAGCCGATGGGCGCATCGAACCAAACATAGAGCACCTTGCCGTCGGTGCCATCAATAGGGACAGGCACGCCCCAGTCGAGGTCGCGGGTGACGGCGCGGGGTTGCAAACCGCCATCCAGCCAACTCTTCACTTGACCGTAAACGTTGGATTTCCATTCCTTGTGGCCTTCGAGGATCCACTCGCGGAGCCAGGTTTCGTATTGGTCCAAAGGAAGATACCAGTGTTTGGTCGGCTTTTTCACCAAGGAGGCGCCACTGAGTTGCGAATGGGGATTGATCAACTCGTCGGGACTTAATGACGAACCACATTTTTCGCATTGGTCGCCGTAAGCACCATCGGCACCGCATTTCGGGCAAGTGCCAACGATGTATCTGTCACTCAGGAACTTCTGCCGCTCAGGGTCGAAATATTGTTCCGTCTCCTTCTCGATGAACTTGCCCTCGTCATAGAGTTTCTTGAAAAACTCTTGTGCCGTGGCGTGGTGCATCTTCGACGAAGTGCGCGAATAAATATCGTAGCTGATGCCCAACTCCTCGAACGATTTCTTGATGATTTCGTGGTAGCGATCGACAATATCTTGAGGCGTAACGCCTTCTTTCTCGGCCTTGATGGTAATTGGCACGCCGTGTTCGTCGGAACCACCGACAAACAGCACCTCAGCGCCGCACATTCGCAGGTAGCGCACGTAGGTGTCGGCAGGGATGTAGACGCCGGCAAGGTGACCGATGTGAACTGGGCCGTTGGCGTAGGGAAGTGCAGTGGTTACCGTGTAACGCTTGAAGTGTTTGTTCGTTGATTCCATAGTTGTTGAAATGTTGATTGTTGAATTGTTGAAATCTTTGATTCGACGTAGTCAATTGTTTTTGACGCGGGACACGGGACTGCGAGACGCGGGGCATCGTCCCGAAGTCTCGTGTCTCGAAGTCTCGCGGCTTGAGACTCGTGTCTCAAAAAACGGGTGCAAAAATACAAAACATTTCGCAATACGGTAAACCAACCAAATAAATCCTTACTTTAGCCAATAATTTTAAACCTTCATCAATCTTTTATCCTTATGAAATTCAAATCATTGATTCTTGCGGGTGCCTTGCTGATATCTATCAACAGCATGGCGCAGGCCCCCTCAAACGGCAGGGCATACTACCCCAAACAGACCCGCGTACCCATCTGGCTCGACCTCTCGGCGGGCTTGAATGCCGTTGACTGCTACGATGCCGGCACCGTGCCCTTCAAATACATGGGCATGGGCCCCAATGTCGGCATGGGAGTCACCATCGAATGGGGACGCTGCCGCATCCGTCCCGCATTCCGGTATTTCAACAATGCCCTGAAGAACCCGTCGGGCACAGCCATCGGCCTCGATTTCTCGGCTGAGTTCCTCTATCGTTTCCACGATGGCGCCCAAAACCGCTTCCATCTGTGGGCGGGCGGCTCGCTCCAAGGCTTTTTCGATGCGAAAAGCATTCCCTCATTACAGAATGCCGCTACTAGCCATTCCTTGTTTGGCAAGGTTGGCGCCACGGGTATGCTGCAATACGACTTTGCCTTCAACAGCGACAAAAACCACAACTGGCTGACGGCCTATTTCAAATTGAACGTGCC
The DNA here is from genome assembly GCA_946610645.1 of uncultured Bacteroidales bacterium. Classification (GTDB taxonomy): domain Bacteria; phylum Bacteroidota; class Bacteroidia; order Bacteroidales; family F082; genus Limimorpha. The sequence continues at coordinate 3,250 of CAMOCK010000227.1, read as the reverse complement.
GCTGTTTGGCGCGGTCAATCGCCCAGGCTATGCCTACATCGGCAACCCGGCCATCAATGAAGATGCTATCGAGACGTTGTTTGGCGGAAATGAAACCTTCGGCAAGTTCATCCCCGGACTCAACACGGACTTGGGGCTTTACCTCAACCTGCCCAATGGCAACCGCATCGGCTTGAGCTACCGCTGGGATTATCTCAGCACGGGCAAGAAAGGCACCTATCGCTACGACAACGCCTTGCATTCCGTTAACCTTTCCTTTATGTTTAGAATTAATTGATTGAAGCCATGAAAAAAACACATATCATCATTTTCAGCCTTTTGGCTTTGGCCTTCGCCTCGTGCGAGCGCGCCTTCATGGAAAAAGACGAGCCTAATAACCCCGTCAACGTGTTCGACTACCTTTGGGACCAAGTGGACCGCAACTACACCCTCTTCGACGTGAAAGGCATCGACTGGGATTCCGTTCGTGAGGTGTATCGCCCCATGGTGACCGACGACATGGACGACTACCAACTCTTCGACGTGTGCGCTGCCATGCTCAACACGCTTCGCGACGGCCACACCAACCTTTATTCCAGCTTCGATGCGTCGCGCAACGACTCGGTATATTATAAAATGTATGCCGAGCGCAACATAAACACAGAGGTTGTGTTGCTCAACTATCTCACTGTCTATCATCACACCACGGGCAGCTTCGCCCACAACGCCATCCGCGACGGCCGTGTGGCCTACATCCGTTATTCTTCTTTCTCTAATGACGTCAGCACCGATCTCATGAAATACATGGCCGAATATTACAAGGACTGCGACGGCATGATCCTCGACCTGCGCCAAAACACTGGAGGATCCATGACCAACATACAAAACCTGCTCACCATCTTCGACAACCATGGGCAACCGCTCTACAAGACCCAAGTAAAGAAAGGCCCCGGTCATGACGAATTTGCGGATGCCGTGACTGTATTTGCCGCCGACAGCAGCATCATGGGACAAGGCAAGGCCTATACCAAACCCGTGGCCGTGCTCATCGACCGTGGGTCGTATAGCGCCACGTCGTTCTTCTCGGTGTGCACGCAGGGCTACGACAACATCAAGCTCTTTGGCGACTACAGCGGTGGCGGCATGGGCATCCCCAACGGTGGCACGCTGCCCAACGGCTGGAACTACCGTTTCAGCACGACCCGCACCATCGCCCTCGACGGCCAGAACTACGAGAACGGCGTGCCGCCAGCGGTGCGCGTCCTCCTCGACCCCGCCTGCACCGCCCAAGGCATCGACAACGTGATTGAGACGGCTGCGGACTGGATTATGCAATAAAGCAGACCCTTTTGCGTTAAAGCAGTTAGATAAACCATCTAAACGCAATTATAATGAAACAACACTCATTGAGCCGATGGTTGGTTGTCATCGGCTTTTTGTTGGCCTGCGTGCCAGGCTTTGCGCAACGGCGCACCATCAGCGGCTACGTGATGGACGCCGCCAGCAAGGAAACCCTCATCGGGGCGACCATCGTCGACAAGAACTCCGGAAAAGGCTGTGCCACAAACAGCTACGGATTCTACACCCTGACCCTTGACCAAGGCCAAGTGGAACTGCAAGTGTCGTATGTGGGTTACACGCAGCAGAACAAATCCCTCGATTTGAAAGAAAACACCAGCCTCAACTTCATGCTTGAGACCAACACCACCTTGGACGAAGTGGTCATCGAAAGCACCCGCGCCACGGTGAGCGCCCGCAGTCCGCAGATGAGCGTGGTGGAACTGCCCGTGCAGCAAATCAAGAGCATCCCGACCCTCTTTGGCGAGGCCGACGTCTTGAAAGCCATCCAGCTGCTGCCCGGCGTACAGAACGGCTCGGAAGGCTCGGCAGGCATGTATGTGCGCGGCGGCGGTCCCGACGAGAACCTGTTGCTCTTGGACGGTGTGCCGGTCTACAACGTCAACCACGCTTTGGGCTTCTTCTCTGTTTTTAACCCTGATGCCTTGAAGAACGTCACCTTATACAAAGGCAGCTTCCCGGCGCATTTCGGCGGACGACTTTCGTCGGTGGTCGACATTCGCATGAAAGAAGGCGACATGCAGCAATACCACGGCAACGTGAGCGTAGGACTGATTTCGTCGAAGGTCAACGTGGAAGGGCCGATCGTGAAGGACAAGCTGTCGTTCAACCTCTCGTTCCGCCGCACTTACGGCGACTTACTTATCAAGCCAGCCCTTTGGATAGCCAGCATTTATGATTCCGACATCGGAAAGCTGAATGTGGGCTACCATTTCTACGATTTCAACGGCAAACTGAACTGGAAAATCTCCGACAAGGACCGCCTCTACCTGAGTTTCTACACGGGCGACGATGCCATCAACTTCGGCGTGCGCTATCGGGACTATTCCATGGGCGACGACGAAGACTCTAATTCCACCATAAGATACAACGACAAAATGGGCATCAACTGGCGGTGGGGCAACAAGGTGGCCTTGCTCCGTTGGAACCATGTGATTTCGCAACAGCTCTTCATGGACGCCTCGGTCAACTACACGCAATACCGCCACCACCTCGGTATGAACATGAGCGAAGAGACCATTTATACCAACGGTAGCCAGTCGTCAACGGTCAAGGATGCGTTTGAGATGGCCTACAAGTCGGGCATCAACGACCTGACCGCCAAAGTCGACTTCGACTATACGCCTTTACCAAACCACGAGATTCGCTTCGGCGGCAACTACACCTACCACCAGTTCCGCCCCGAAGTGCAGTCGGCCAAGATGGTGGAAGGCAACCAAACGGCCATCGACACGACGATGAGCGCCTCCAACGTCTACGCCCACGAGACCGCGCTTTACGCCGAGGACAACATGACCTTCGGCGACATCTTCCGTGTGAACGCGGGCCTGCATTACTCGACCTTCACCGTCGAAGGCAAGACCTACCAATCGGTGCAGCCGCGCCTCAGCGCCAGCGTGATGCTCGCCTCCAACTTTTCGCTCAAAGCGGGCTATGCTTACATGACGCAATACGTCCACCTGCTCTCCAACAGCAGCCTCAGCCTGCCCACCGACCTCTGGGTGCCCGTCACCAAAAACATTGTCCCGATGAATGCCCACCAATGGTCGCTTGGCGCATTCTACGAGCTGCCACGCTTGTTCGACATCTCTGTTGAGGGTTACTACAAACAGATGGACAACCTCTTGGAATACAAGGATGGTGCCTCATTCTTCGGCTCCAGCGACACTTGGGAGAACAAGGTATGCATGGG
>CAMOCK010000226.1 GCA_946610645.1 uncultured Bacteroidales bacterium | reverse complement strand
CGTCCCGTGTCGTCGGGTCCTGCCGCCAAGAACGTCATCTTCCTCAGCGCCGATGCCATTGGCGAGTTGCCTCCCGTCAGCATCCTGACGCCCGAACAGTGCAAATACTACTTCTTGAGCGGCTTCACCGCCAAGTTGGCCGGCACCGAGCGCGGCATCACCGAGCCTACGCCCACCTTCAGCGCTTGCTTTGGCCAAGCCTTCCTTGAACTGCATCCGACCAAGTATGCCGAGGAACTCGTGAAGAAGATGGAAAAGAGCCACGCCAAGGCCTATTTGGTGAACACCGGCTGGAACGGCACGGGCAAGCGCATCTCCATCCGCGACACGCGCGGCATCATCGACGCCATCCTTGACGGCAGCATCGAGAAGGCCCCGACCAAAAAGATTCCGTATTTCGACTTCGAAGTGCCGACCGCACTGCCCAGCGTCGACCCGAACATCCTCGACCCGCGCGACACCTACGCCGACAAGAGCGTTTGGGAAGAAAAGGCCAAAGACCTCAGCTCGCGTTTCATCAAGAACTTCGAGAAGTTCACGACCAACGAGGCCGGCAAGGCTTTGGTAGCTGCTGGACCGCAGCTGTAAATTCAACATGAATTATCACGAATGAATCATGAATTTACAGAAATGAGATTCATGGAAATTCATGGTCAAATTTATGGATAATTCGTGTTCCTTACCAACATCAAAGAAATGAGCCGCCCCGATTGGGGCGGCTCTGTTTTTAGGAGCAAAATTTGTGGATTTCTGCAAATTTAAGCAATAAAAATTTGTGGATTTCTACAAATTTAAGCAATAAAAATTTGTGGATTTCTACAAAAAGTTTTATTTTTGCAACGATTTTCAACAAGTTAGGATGTTTATGATATTCAAGCGAAAACTATACGACAAAATGCTGGAATGGAAACAGCAATGGAATGGTCAGTACGCACTTCTGATTAAGGGAGCGAGACGTGTCGGCAAATCCACTTTGGTTGAGGAATTTGCCAAACGCGAATACAAATCCTACATCCTCATCGATTTCTCGAAGCCTTCAAAGCAAATCAACGAACTGTTTGAGGACATGATGGACTTGGACTATTTCTTCATGCGCCTACAAACCCTAATGAAAGTGAACCTTTATGAACGGGAGTCCGTCATCGTGTTTGATGAGGTGCAAACCCAGCCATTGGCACGGCAAGCCATCAAGCATTTGGTCAAAGATGGACGATACGACTATCTGGAAACTGGTTCTCTCGTTTCGATTCGGAAAAATATCCAAAACATCGTCATACCCAGCGAAGAAATGAGCATGACTCTGTATCCAATGGATTGGGAAGAGTTTTATTGGGCGACAGGCAACGAAGTCAGCCCTGACCAGCTCAGGCAGGTTTTTGCCATGCGCCGCCCTATGGGTCAGGCCGTTCACCTACGCTGGATGCGCGACTTGCGGCTTTACATGCTTGTCGGCGGAATGCCCCAAGCCGTGGACGCATACCTGCAATACAAAAACTTGCAAATGGTGGACGACATGAAGCGGGAAATCCTGAAGCTGTATGAAGTCGATTTCAACAAGATCGACCCTTCGGGACGGGCTTCGAAGATGTTCAAGGACATTCCCGCGCAACTTTCGGGCAATGCTTCCCGATTCATGATTGAGACAGCCATCGACGAGCGTCGTTCGGAAAACGCGGAAATCATCGTTTCGGAAATGCGTGAGAGCATGGTCATCAACCTGGCACACCATGTCGCCGACCCCAATGTGGGCATGGGGCTGACCAAATCCTTGTATTCCTACAAGATGTTCCTTGCCGACACAGGGCTGTTCGTGACTTTGGCGTTTTGGGACAAAAACTTCACCGAAAATGTTATCTATCAAAAACTTCTATCCGACAAGCTGAAGGCCAATTTAGGTTATGTTTATGAAAACCTTATCGCGCAGATGCTCAGAACGGCGGGCAACGAACTATATTATTACACTTTTCCGACAGGCAACGGGAACAAAAACTACGAGGTGGACTTCCTGCTTTCTCGGGGCAACAAAATCGTTCCCATTGAGGTGAAGTCGTCAGGGTATAAGACGCACAAGTCGTTGGACGAGTTCTGCAAGAAATACCCTTCCAGAATCGGTGAACGCGTTCTGCTCTACACAAAGGATTATCAGAAAGATGGCGTTGTCACTTGCTTGCCGGTGTATTTTACGGCGTTGCTATAAGTTTGGCAGTTTTTTCTCACGCAGAATACGCAGAAATCGCAGATTCGACGTAGTCAATCTTGAGAATGGACGAGCCGCCCCGATTGGGGCGGCTCGTTTGATGTTATAATCAGCCATAAGTCGGGAAAAATTGAGTTATGGCTAAATATGCCATGTGGTTCTCTTATGTTTTTATTGTTTTACCATTTCTTCATTGCATTGGCCATTGAATATCCTCTTTGGAAACTAACCATTTGGTCAGCCAAGGACATGTTTTCTGGAGATATGCTTTCAGCACCATAATTGAAAGATTTGGCTTCGCCGAATGCAAAGCATTTCTTTGCGAAGCAATCAACATATAGACTGCTTCGTGCCTCGCAGTGACGCAAAGCGTGGCAAAAAGCCACAAAAACCCCATTTTACCTGCGCATTGTCAAAACAAGCGACCGGTTGATTGTTTTTCCAAACACATTTTTTCGCATGTTGTTATTTTTTTTCGCATTTTTGCACCTAATTGCGTGACAAGGTAAACAATCATCAAATCTAAGCATCTACACATGAAAAAACTTTTCACCCTCATTGCGGCATTGGTCTTGGGTTTCAACCTGACTGCCCAGACCAACGAGGAAGTCATCGTCACGCCCGACTCGCTGCATCTCTATTTCCATGGCTGCTCGCCGCACGGCGAGATTGTGACCATCACCAACAACACTTCTGAGGATTTGGTCATCAACCGCTGTTATTCTGAGAATTTCAACGTTGAATTCCTTTACGAAGGCGAGAACATAGCCGAGACCGGCTTCATCGTCCCTCTTTGGGAAACCGCAGAATTCAATGTTTACGCCTCACCCCTTTCCAAGAATCCTCAAGACGTTTACGGCACGGTATACATCGACACCGATTTGGGCGTCTATACCATTGCCATATACTATGAATCCTTTTACGGCATTGAAGAGCAAGGAATTGGTTTCAGCATCGCTCCCGTTCCCGCCAACGATTATGTCAGCATCGCAGGCGGAAACATGGGCAATGTTACCATATACAATGCCATTGGTCAACGCGTCGGGGAATTCCAAACCGACGGAAACCATTTACGCATTGCCACCAGCAGCTATCCGAATGGCATATATTTTGCAAGGACAGCCCAAGGCAAGACCCGACGTTTCGTCATTGCTCATTAATTAATACAATTATCAATAACAACAAAAAACCAACATCAATGAAGAAAACCTTAAGAAGATTTGCTCCTGTGGCATTGGTCCTCATCGGACTGACAACCCTTTCGTTCATGGCCAAAGACGGCATCAAGCTGAGGCTGCAACCCAAGCAAGGCAAGACCTACACCATCACTTCGAAAGCAAACATGATGATGATGATGGAGGCGCAAGGGCAAACCATGAACCAAACCCAAAACATGGAGTATCGCCAGAGCTTCGCCGCCAAAAACGTCACCGAAAAGGACGTGCAGCTCGAAACCAAAATCGAGGCCATGAAAATGAGCATCTCCCAAATGGGCATGAAGTTGGAGTACGACTCGGAGCACCCCGAAAAGACCAGCCCCATGCTGGCTGGACAAACCAAGGAAATGGATGACGCCATCAACAAGTCGGGCACCATCAAGTATGATGTCATGGGTCACGTCATCGATTCGCTCAACCTTGAGATGAACCAGCTGGGCAGTGTCGTCATCCAACTCCCCGAACAGGAACTGAGGGTAGGCAGCACATGGAGCGTCGACAAGAGCCAAAGCGTCAGCGGCACCGAGATGAACGTCCACTACACCTACACCGTAGCCGCCATCTCCAAGAAGAGCGTCGACCTCACCGTGGAAGGCACAGTGAGCAGCAAGGGCACCGAGGAAATCAGCGGCAACTACACCGGCACGGCCAGCATCGACCCGCAGCAAGGTTTCGTCGCCAAGAGCAACCTCAAGGTCAACCTCTCCATGACCCTCTCGCAGCAAGGCTTGAGCATCCCCGTGACCATTGTCGGCAACACGTCAATTGAAGTCAAGTAACTGGATTTCATTAACTTAAAAAAAAAAAAAACCAGCAGATTTCTCGCTGGTTTTTTTGTTGTTGCCCTCTTCGAAAAATTCAATTCAGCATGACGGGCATAAGCAGCATAAGCAAGTCTTCTTGCTCATTCTCGTTTTCCACGGGGGTGATGATGCCTGCGCGGTTGGGTGCCGACATCTCGATTTTCACCGTTTCCGAATCGAAATTGCTTAGCATTTCCTGCAAAAAGCGCGAGTTGAACCCAATTTCCATGTCGTCGCCTGTATAGCTGCACGAGAGACGCTCTTTGGCTTCGTTGTAGAAGTCGATGTCTTCGGCGGTCAAGGTAATCTCTTGTCCGGCAATGCGGAAGCGCACTTGGTGCGTGGCTTTGCTGGAGAAAACGGCAACGCGCCTGATGGCGGCAAGGAAGATCTGCCTCTCGATGGTCAGTTGGTTGGGGTTCTGCTTCGGAATGACGGCGTCGTAATTCGGATAGCGGCCTTCTATGAGTCGGCAAATCAGTTGGTAGTCGCCGAACACGAATGAAGCGTTGGTCTTGTTGAACTCGATGCGCACAGGCTCGTCGGCCAAGGTGGCCAAGATGCTCTTCAGTTGGTTGATGGGTTTCTTGGGCATGATGAACGATGCCTCGATGTCCGATTTGACGTCCAGCCTTCTGTAGCGTACCAACTTATGCGCATCGGTGGCCACAAAAGTGAGGAAATCGTTGGTCATTTCCATCAACACGCCGGACATGATGGGGCGGATTTCGTCCATTCCAGTGGCGAACACGGTCTTCTCGAAGCCTCGCGCCAGCACGTCGGCAGGGATTTCCCACACGGAGGTATCGGTCATCACGGGCAGTTGTGGAAACTCGTCGCTCTTGTGGCCGGCCAGTTTGTAGCGGCCTTCGCCGGCAATCAGTTCGACGGCGAGGGTATTGTTGTCAACCGAAATGGTGATGGGCACATCTGGGAAGTTCTTCATGATTTCGAGCAGCAGGCGGGCAGGAATCGTCACGTCGCCCGTGCCGTCCACCATGTCGGGAACCAGTGTGACCGACATGGTCACGTCAAGGTCCGATGATGTGATTTTCAGTTGGTTCTCTTCCAGATGGAAAAGGAAGTCGTCCAAGATGGGCAGGGTGTTCTTTGATCCGATGACACCGCCCAAAGCTTGAAGGCTCTTCAACAATTTGAGGCTTGATACTATGAATTTCATTGCGTTATTGGTATTTGTTTCTCTTCATTTTGAATCGGTAAAATTACAAATAATTACAATACCATCTCGATTATTTGAATATTTTTCTCATTTTTTTTCATTTCCACTCGATTCCGGCATATTTCAGCCTGTTGAGGAAATCAAGCATGGATTCATAGGGGACGGCGACATATTGGAAGCGTTTGTCGTCTTTGGCGACTGTCCGGTTTCGCTCCTTGGCATCATACAATCTCTGGTTGATGTCGCCGTAGGTGGCGTGAACCTGCATCTGGCCGTCGCCACAGTTGTAGTTGATGTAGGTCTGGAACATGTCGTTTTGGAAGTAATAGGTGATGTTGCCGAGGCGTCGGTCATAAACCACGAAGCCATCCACATACTTGTTCACGACATGCTTCCCAAGATTTCCCAGGCCGATTTTCCCAACTGAGACGAAAGCTCGGAGTTGGTTGTTCCATACCATTTTCAAGTCGGGAATGACGATGGTATTGCAATAGAAATCCGTGTTTTCCATCTTGGGATAGCCTTCAAGTTCCATGCTTTTTCTCCTTTCTTCGGTTTGGGCTTCGTCATTCTCTGCCTGGAAATAATGCAGATATTGGGTTTTTGTCAAGTCGATGGATTCGCTTTCGACATTGGCATACACCTCGGCCATGGATTCCAAAGCCTTCTCATCGAAAACAGGGGCGTTACACACATTCAAACCGTTGATTGTCAGGCTGTCGTTGGGATATTGGACATAGTCGCCGTGCACGACGAAATCCAAAAGGTTCAGGTCGAAGCCCATGTTGAAGCTGCCATGACCTTTGACTATGCCTCGCGAGTTCATGTCGATATAGGTGTCGAAGCGGGTCGTGTCGGTCACCACGAAGCGAAGGCTGTCGTGGTCGAACCACAGAACGCCATTGGATTCCGAGGCCACGGCGGTTTCGTTGCGGCCTTCCTTCGGTGTGAGGAACGAGGCAAAATAGCCTCCATCGATGGCGAGTTCGTAATACAGGCCATTGGTCATTCTCGGATCGGTTTCGCAGATGCGGTTCATGTCGATAGGAATACGAATCGCGTTGGGGTCGATTAAGGTTGAAGCAGCAAACCAATGGTGCAAGGCTACGAGGGTGTCTTGGCCGGTTTCGGCATAAACGGGAGCCATGTCCATGCCTGTCGAATCCGTTGGAACAGCCTCGCCTTGGACAATCATCTTGGAATCCGAAGTCACATCAACGGGTTGGATGGTCGTTTGATCCTCAAAAGCGAGCAGGGCAAACTGGCCGTTGAAATTGGCAAACTTTTCCGTGGCCTTCAATGTCAATTTACCATGGAAACCGAACTGCGGACTCAACCTAAAGTCGTTAGTATCAGCAATATGGGCAAATCCATGTGTCACTCCGCCGATGGGCAGGATGGTATCCATCTTGATTGCCGTGCTGACGCCATTGGCATTGGTGTAGTCCCATGTGCCTTGCGCATCGTAGTGGTTGCGGCTATGAATGTTCACTACAGCGTCTTTATACAAGTGATGGCCGTTGAGCGTGTCGGCCAGCAGTTCGCCATACACGGGTTCGAGTTTCGATTCGGCGTTGATATCGACATCGTGCAGATAAGGAAACACAGCGGCATCGGCCACACGGATGATCTTCACGTCATGGGCGTGGATGATGTAGTTGGTCATGTCGTATTCTGCTCTCATGCTGTAGAATTGCAGCGAATCTTGTTCGGGCACCAAGGAAATGAACTTAGAGGCGTTGTTGCGAACAGCCAGTAGTTCCTCGTGAGTGGTGGCGGTGGCATAGTCGCCGAAACTCTCCACGGGGTTATAGAGGAGCAGGCTGTTGGTGGCCATGTCCCATTCGGCTTCCCTGAGCGAGCAGATGAAACGGTTTTTGGGGAAATCGAGGTTGCTTTTGCCGTCCAGATAGTCGTATTTCACCTTTTGGCCGTCAAAATCGACATTGGCGCGATAGTGGTTCGCGGAGAACGCGACCGTCGTGCTGTCGGCGGAATAGAGAACGAAATCGGCGGAATCGGCCACCAAAGCCCGGGAATCGAAAGCAAAATGGTTGGAACTGAACTCGGTAAGGCCAAATCTCATCTTGCCTTCTGCCGCATAGCCTTCAGGAGCCAACGAGGTTTTGCCAGAGAAATAGGTATTTCCATACATACAAATCTGATTGTCAATGGTTTCTGTTGTCAATTCAGGCTTGTTTACATCCCATTTCATTTTGAGCGCATTGGCAGAGGCCAAAGGAAACAGCGTACCGTCGGCGCGTGGCACCATCTTGAACCCATTCGTGACACCCGTCACGGAATCGAGATAGAAGACGAAATGGTCCGACTCGAACTCGGAGGTCAGATAGTCGAGCTCGCCGTCGCCCCAGAAACCGCTTTCCGAGAGATGCACGAGCTGATGGAAGCGGCCCTTGTCGCCAAACATCGGGTAGGAATCCGCTGCACTCTCCCCTATTTCGTGTGTGAAACCGAGCGAATAGTCGTCCATCACCACCAAGGGTTCCTCGAAAACGGGGAAAATACCGCCCGAATGGAGTTCGCCTTCAAACTTCACCTTGCGCATGGCGAGGTCGTTGAGGCTATCGACAACGAAAGGATGCAGGTAAAAGAAGAATTTGCCCTCAAGGTCTTCGGCGGTCATCACGGTATCGAGGGTGCCGGGATGGAACACACCGCCGTTGATGTTCCTGTAGAACTTGAAAGCGGGTGCGTCGCTGTGAAATATAGGATATTCGGGGGTTTCGATGCGGCTCGACTTGTTGTCGCCCCGGTCGATCATCAGGCGGCCTTTCATCTTTTCCAACGTGCCTTCAACGGGGATGACTTGTTTGTCGACCTTGGCATAAAAGCGTAAGGAATCCACCTTTTTCATGTCGATAGTGAAATCCTTGTAGGAAAAACGGCTGTCTTTGGTGAAAAGCTCGAACATTCCGGCGAGAATGCCACCAGAGAAACTGAAATCACGGTCTTTCTTGAACACCAGTCGGGCATTGTCAGGTACGATGACCACACGTTTCTTGTCGCTCAACGAAATGGCCGCTCCGTCGACACCTTCAATTTGGGTGGTGATACCATAAACCAGCAAGTCGTTGGTGTTCAAGTCCAAACGCAAGTTAGGCTGGCGGTTTGTCGTGACGGAATGTAGCTTGATGACATCGTAGTCGATGTTGTCGCGGTAGGAATCGATCATGTCGAAGAAACGCGGCAAAACGGTAACCCACTTCGTGTCGGAGTCATATTCGACATAGCCGTCGGCACGCAACCGAAGCACCAACGAAAGCACTTGTTCCAAAGGGAACTTGAGGTATGAAGCCCAATCACCCACATGGAAGCGCACCTGTTTTTTCACATTGTCGAACCCTTCCAAGAATTTCTCGAGCCGTATCATGGGATGTGTCCCGTCCAACCCTTGCAGCATCTTGAAATCGTCCATGCGGAAGTAATTCACGGAAATCACATCCGCCTCGCTTTGCGGATTCACCCCCTCAATCCTCCTGAAATCGACAATATTCTTGTCGAGGTTCCAATACATCGCTTCCACAAAAACATCCAAACCATGGTAATTGAAATGGAAAGGCGCATCGCCATATCCTTTTTCCGACCTGTAAACCATCATGTTACGATTCTTGTTGTCGTACCTGAAACCCAAGTCGTTGTGATACAGTGAATCCTGTCCGATACGTCCAGAAACCGTGTCGTCCAAATAAAGCCGCATGGCGACATGATCGGCTGAAAGACTTTCCTCCGCCGACATCACAAAGCGTTTCGACGACAACTCCATTTTCTTCTTCCCTTCCTGACGGAAACGGAACATTGCGCTCTTGCGCAACCCGCCAAACACCTCCATCTGATTGCCCATGATGCCTACACCTCCAACAAAATCCACATTGTCGAATATGTTATTTATCTCATAATCTGAACGATACGAAACCACTCGGGGATACATCGTCCTTTCGTTTGGCGTGTTCACCAACACTTTGTCCTCGAATCGGCCCAACATCGGCTCCGAAAAGAATTTTTTGTCGATAAACACCACTGAATCAATGGAATACTCGGAACGATTCAAGTCGATGACATAATAGTCGGGCATTATGACATACAGTTGTTCAGCGGGGACCTTGAAACGGCTCCAGTCTGTCCTGCCTCCCTGCCCTTCCCATTGGTTGCTTTCAATGTGATACACACCTTTCGTGTTGCTGATGACCGACTCATCTTTTGGGGAAGCCAAGACCAACGACCCGTCCACAACAAGCTCGAACTTGTCTGCCGACGGAAAACTCCACAGCGCGTCGCGAAGCAGCCATTGGGAATTGCCTTTGGCCGACAGCACCTTCTCAATGAAAACAGACCGGCATGAGGCCAAATACTTATCCATGCCGCTCATCGACTTTTTCGCCTTCATGCCAGTGAAAACCAGCCAATTGCACACGTCACGATGCGATAGTCCGACGGTGGGAATGGCTTGCAAAATATCCACGAAATTGAAAATGTTGCCGTATGCTTTCCCGCCTTTCGAGTGAAACAACTCGCAAAGCTGCATAATCTCATCCTGCTCATTGTCGGCATAATAGCTATTCCATACGCCAGCAAAACCTTTCATGATGACAGCGGCTTCATCGCGTTCCTGCTTCACGGTCGAAGAGGCGAGATAAGCCGAAAGTTGGTCATAAAACGCTGACTTTTCGGTCGGGAAAAAGGGTTTTTGCGCCTGCGCCGAACCAATAGCAGCGAAAAGCGCAACCATCACAAACAGAAGGTGCTTTCTCATTTTGCAATACTCTAATAATCTGTTACTTTACAAATTCAGCCGCCGCCCAATTGTTGCGGCTCATATGGCGGCGATAGTGCAAGCCAAGGCGTTCCGCCTCACTTTTGATGCTGTCCAAGTCCTCGGTATAGAAACCGCTGAAAAAGATGTGGGCTTCAGGCTTCATCGCGGCCTCGTAAAAGTGCATGTCGCGCAAAAGGATATTGCGGTTGATGTTGGCCAGCACCACATCAAAACGGCCTTGTATCGATGAAGCGTCGCCAAGCACGATTTCGATGGAAGATACACCGTTCAACTCGCTGTTGGTGAATGCGTTGCGATAGGCCCACTCATCATTGTCGATGGCTACGGTGCGTGCCGCGCCAAGTTTCTTTGCTAGAATGGCCAAAACCGCCGTTCCGCAGCCCATGTCGAGCACCTCTTTCCTTTGGAAATCCGTTTCCAGCATCAGTTGGATGATTTGGGCGGTGGTTTCGTGGTTGGCGGTTCCGAACGACATTTTCGGCTCAATGACGAGGTCGAACTCATAACTTGAATCGGGTTCATGGAAAGGTGCCCTCACACGACACCTATCATTCACAACCACAGGCTGATACGATGCTTCCCACAGCTCGTTCCAGTCCTTGTCGGGCATCTCCTCCACTTTCAGTAGCTGGATGCCGAAAAACGATGGCTCCGCCAACAGGTTCTCAACAGCCAAATCATCACGGCAATCGGCTGGACAATAGGCTTTTAGCATGTGTTCGTCGTCCATAAAAGAGTCGAAACCGATTTCGGCCAACATCGTGGTCAGCATGTCGTGCTGAATGTCGGAACCAGGCTCGGTGAAGGAATACTCGAATGTTTTCATTCCGCTCCGATTTGCGAGGCTTGGAGGCAGATGGAAACAAAGTCGTTGGCTTTCAGCGAGGCACCGCCAATCAATCCGCCATCGACATCGGGCTGACTGAACAACTCGGTGGCATTCTGCGCGTTGCAGCTGCCGCCATAGAGGATGCGGATGTCGTCGGCAGCGGCTTGGTCATAGCGTTCTTTCACCAATGAGCGGATGTAGGCGTGCATTTCCTGCGCCTGCTCAGGCGTGGCGGTCTTGCCCGTTCCGATGGCCCAAACGGGTTCGTAGGCGATGATGGTGTCATAGATGGCATCGCCGTCCAAATGGAACAAGCCTTTCTCAAGTTGTTCCTTGACGACCTCGAAATGACGACCCGCCTCGCGCTCTTCGAGCACTTCACCAACGCAAAAAATGGGCGACATGTTGTTCTCAATCAATCGGTTGACCTTCTCAGCAAGGGTTTCGTCGCTCTCGCCAAAGTATTTCCTGCGCTCGCTGTGCCCGACGATGCAATAGTCCACGTCGATGGATTTCAGCATCTTTGCCGACACCTCGCCCGTATAGGCACCCATGTCGAAGGCACTACAATTCTGTGCACCCACGTTGAATCGCTGTTCGTCGAACTCGAAGTCGGTCAACAATTCAAGGTAAGGGAACGGCGGGCAGATGATGACCTCGCAATTCAGTTCGTCCTGCTCGTCAAGGCGGTCAAGGATGTCGTCGACCAAGGATTCGGCCTCACCGAAAGTGAGGTTCATTTTCCAGTTTGCGGCTACGATTTTGCTTCTCATAAGGTTCGTTATTTCAGATTACAGAATTAAATATTTGATAATCAATGTTTTATAATTAAAACAATTAGGGGTATTCAAATGACAAAAGTACGAATTATTCAATTATCACACAAAAATTTCTACCTTTGTGGCTTAAAACAAAAAAGAACGCCCAAAATGAAGCAACTATCGTTTTTGTTCACTTTCATAATGACCTTTGGCATCTGCCACGCTCAAGACGACCTCCCCGCCGTCGTCCCCGACCGACCGGGATACGCTTGGGGCGCTGAGGTGACGCCTGAGCGCAAACTCATTTGGGACAACGGCATAGGCTTCGAGTCGTCGCCCGACGGTGAACGCACTTTTACCCTCAACACCACCATACTCAGATACGGCATCTTGGAGAATGTCGAACTGCGTGTTGGCACGGATTTTTTGCTGAATGGCAACGGTTTGGAAAGCCCCCACTTGGGCATCGCTCCGCTTTCCTTCGGCACGAAGATCAAACTGCATGAAGGATCGGGATGGATCCCTTCGGTTGGGCTGCTTGCCGAGCTGAAGTCGCCACACATCGGGAGCAAAGACTTGCTTCCCTCGCACATCGCGCCTTCAATCTATGCCCTTTTCGAGCATGTCATCGGCGAGCGTTTCTGGATTTGCTACAACGCCGGGCTGGAATGGGACGGCGAGACGGCGGCTCCCACGTCTTTCCTCACCCTTGCCGTCGGCTACAACATCACCGAAAGCGTTGGCGTTTTTGCCGAGACCAACAACTATCTCCACAGCGAGGAGCAAAGCCGGCATCTCACCGAGTTTGGCGTCACTTGGCTTGTGTCGCGCCGTGTCCAGTTGGACCTTGAAGCCGACCTCGACCTCCGTCATTTCGGGAAATGCTATGGCTTCGGTGCTGGCGTGTCGTGGCTCATCAACTGAAAACCAATTTGCAGCGGCAAACCTCCGCCTCTTTTCCCGAATCGGCATCGGTCTTGACCAAACGCACAAAACACTCATTCCCTGCGGTTTGCTCGCGATAGAGGCTCAGTCTGTCGCTTGGGTGGGTTTCGGCCACATAAGCGATCTCGAAGCGTTTGAGGTGATGGCCGCGATACCAGTCAACGCCCCAAAGATCGAGTGTGTGTTCGATGTATTTCACCGAATTGACGTGCCCGTTGATGTCGATGTCGTTGTAACCGACATCGAGCGTACGGACAAGTTTAGCGTTGTCGCCCATCTTCACCCGCCCGCCTTTCTCGATGGGGCAAGGCTTGTCGGCCACAATCCATTGGTCGATGGCGCCGTTGTCGATGGCGTAGATGTCGGTGGGCTGGCGTGTCTCGGTGTCGATCATTGCCCAGATGGAACGCCCATAGCCGTAAATGCGCCCATCGCTGCCCGAAACGCAAAAGTTGCGGCTCGTGAAGAACTTCATCGCGCTTTCAACCCAAGTCTCGATGTTGTAACGCTCATATTGCGTTGGCATTTCCTCCATCTCGATGGCCAGTCGCGACAAGACCCACGAGCGGTTGATGGTCATAAGGTATTTCATGCCGAAGCCACGGTCGGTGGAATGGAAGTCGGCGGCGTTAAGCATCTGGTTTCCAATCTGTCCGAGAAACATCCGCCCCGAAAAATCGCAGTGGAACGGCTCGGCCATGAATTCGTATTTTCCGATTTTTTCCAAGATTTCAGATTTCAAGATTTCAAATTTCAGATTTCAAATTTCAAATTTCAGATTTCAAGTAATCCTAACACGCGGGTCGATGATCCCATATATGATGTCCACGATGATATTCACGATGATCAGCATGACAGCGATGAGCAGCACCGCACCCATGATGACAGGAAAGTCATATTTGTCGAGCGCATCCACCACCACCACTCCGATGCCCTTCCAGTCGAAGACGTACTCCACGAAGACCGCGCCGGCCAGCAAGGAGGCAAACCAGCCCGAAACCGCCGTCACCACGGGATTCAATGCGTTGCGCAAGGCATGGACGCAGATGACTCGGAAGGGTTTCAGCCCCTTGGCACGGGCCGTCCGAACATAGTCCATGGAAAGGGCTTCAAGCAACGATGTGCGCGTCAGCTCCGTGACCACCGCCAGAGGCCTCATTCCCAACGTCAAGGCGGGCAGGATGAGGTTGCGCAAGCTCAAAAACTCGCCCCTGCCATATTCGTCAACCGTGTAAAGGCTTCCCGTCATGCCCAATCCCGTCCAATGCTCAAGCAAAAAACCAAAAATCCATGCCATCAATATGGCAGCAAAAAACGAGGGCAACGACATCCCAATGGTGGTGACGAAAAGGGTCAGCTTATTGACGAACTTGGTATTGACGACTGCTGCCAAGATGCCGATGAGCAAGCCCAAAACCATCGCAATGGAAATGGACACGAAAGCCAGCAGCAAAGTGTTCGGGAAGGCCTCACCCAGCACGTCGGACACCTTGCGCTTGCTCTGGTACGACATTCGAAGATAAGGGGCTTTCAGCACAATGGCAGTGTTTCCCATCGCGGCAATCTTGGCATAACGTCCTATCTTATCCAGTTTTTGCGTGCCTTCAGAAACGTCGTAAAACGAAATCGGGACCAGGTCGTTCAAATAATCAACATATTGCTTTCCAAGGCTTTGGTTCATACCCAATTCCTCTCTGATGGCGTTCACCGAAGCTTCGTCGGCACGCTGTCCGAGCATCATCTGGGCTGGGTCGCCAGGCAGGATGTTGAAAAGGAAAAACACCAGCGTTGCGACACCCCACAGCACCGCGATTCCGTATAGCAACTTCCTTGTGATGTAAGCTCCCATTGCCACTGAAACCTTGCAAACTACTCAAACAACATCTCAAGCTTTTTCCCCTGCGGGAAATCGATGGCACTCCACTTGTCTTTCACCAAGCCGTTGTCGAGCCAAATCAGACCGGGGTTGAACCTCACTATCGTCTTGATTTCCAGCGCGTCGCCATAATACACTTCGTAAAGGAAACCGTATTTCTCACGAAGGCGTTCCACCAATTCTGGCGTGTCGGCCACGGCCCAAACCACGGTATATCCTTGTCTTTCAGCGGCTTCGGTGATGCTTCGCGCCTTTTCCCACTCTTTTTCGGTGACTTTAGAGAGGTCGTGGGAAGTGAACATCAGCAGGTTTTCTGTGTTGAGAATCATGTCGGTTACATCGTTTCCGTCTTCGTCCAAAGCACTGAAGCCCAAATAATTGCTTTCGCCTTCTATCCTTTGTTCTACAAACTCCCATTGGCTCATCCAAACCGAGTCGTTCCAGGGATAGTCGGGCGAGAGGTATTCTTTTGTCTCCCCCGTTGCTTTGTTTCTGTATTTCAAATAAATACGCGGTGCTTCTTCGGGCTGGGCATTCATCTGTTTGCCCACTTTCCAGTCCATGAAGTCGACCATGGGCAGATGGCGGTAATTGTAGAACTCAAAGCCTAAAAAAGCAATAGCAAAAATGCAACCGGCAACGAACTGGCCGCCCCATGAGAATTTGTTTTCCAAGCGTTTGTTGTTCAAAACCAATGGGATAAGCACCGCATCAATGACGAGATTCTTATAAAAGGTCTGCCAATTGCTCATCTTGACCGCCGAACCGAAGCAGCCGCAGTCGGGCACGAGGTCATAGAGCGCGTCGAACAAGGTCGTAATGGTGAAGAACAACATCAATAAGGTGGCGCCGAGTACAGCCAATCGTGGGAAAACATTGGTCATCAGGCAGATTCCGACAAAGAACTCCGCCAAGATCATGAACACGGCCAAAACCAAGGCCAAGTCGTTGAGCCAAGTGATGCCGTATGCAGCAAAATAATCGAGCATTTTGTATTTGGTCCCCAGCGGATCCACTCCCTTGGTGAAGCTGCTGAAAACGAACAATGCGCCCACCAGCAGGCGGCATACCGTCAAGGCTGGCTTGCCGTAGCATTTGCGTGCGACGAAAGGCAAGGCCAAATTGAGCAACAGCAAAGCCAGAAACAAGGGCTTTAACGTTGTCACGCAAGGGATGGCGAAGGCACAGGCCACTGCGCCCACGATGCTCACCCAAGCCAAAATGGAAAACGAATTCTTCATGGCTCCTCCCTTTCCGATAGCAAAATCAGTGCGAACACCGCATAGTTAATCATGTCGTAATAATTGGCGTCGAGGCCTTCGCTGACAAGGGTTTTTCCGCCGTGGTCCTCGATGCTCTTGGTCCTCAGCACCTTGCTCATGATGAGGTCGGTGATGGAACTGACGCGCATGTCGCGCCAGGCCTCGTCGTAGTCGTGGTTCTTGCGGTTCATCAACTCGAAGGCTTCTTTGGTCACCTTGTCGTAAAGCGCCGTGGCCTCCTCGGTGGTCAGGTCGGGCTGGTCGACCACGCCGAGTTGCAGCTGAATGATGCCCATCGCCGCATAATTGACGATACCTACAAACTCTGGTTCGATGCCTTCATCGACGAGACGCTCTGAAACGGTCTGCAAAGTCCTGATTCTCTTAACTTTGATATAGATTTGGTCGGTAATGGAAGGTGTCCTCAAAATACGCCATGCCGGGCCATAGTCTTTCATTTTGTTGATGAACAGATCTCGACATTGCGCCAACACCGCGAAGAACTGTGATTTTGTGTCTTTCGTTGGCATTTTCTCTATTTTTTGCGAGGCAAATTTAGTAAAAATTACAACCCCAAATAAAAATCTTTCAGAAACTCGTTGTATTGGGGCGTGAAACGTTTGTTTCGGTCGCGAATCGTGAAGGATTCCTCATGCACTAAATCCGTTTCAGTGAAAGCCAATTCCAAATTGACACGATTAGGTGCTTTCCCCTCAATTGGAATGAGGGTCATCCGCTTGCGTAAAAACAGACCCAAATATTTTGCAACTTCAAGGAAATCAAGCGATTCCAAAAATGGCAACACAAGCGAAAAACGACCATCCGCTTTCATCAGACGACACACTGCAACACAAAGCTTTTCGTAGGAAAGCCCCAGGTCGTTGTGCCTCGCCCGGCTTTTCCGATCCGAGTCGCACTTGGAGAAATGGCTGAAAAACGGTGGATTGGAAACAATCAAATCATATTGTTTATCTGTTTGGAAATCAATGATGTCCATACAAAAGGTTTTCAGTTGGTCGCGCCATTGGGAAGCCTGAAAATTGATGGTGGCCTCCTCAATGGAAGCCGCGTCAATGTCCACCGCATCCACTTGGCTTACACCTTTTTGAGTAAGCATCAAGGGCAAAAGCCCACAGCCTGTACCAATGTCCAAAACCACATCCGTCGGCTTGACTTCTGTCCACCGACCGAGCAGAATGGCATCGGTGCCAACCTTCATCGTCGAGCGGTGATGGAAGAGGCTGAAATGCTTGAAGTGGAAGGGGCGCGCGTCGGTCATTGCAAGTACATGTCAATCAGTCCTTCGGGCGCGGTGATGGTGAGGGTTTTCTTCTCTCTGTCCACGTTTTGTATCACTTGGTCAAGAATCGGAATCAAGATTTCCTTCTTGCCTTTCATGATTTGCAGGATGGCCTGGGTGGGATATTCGAGCACTTCGCTGATAGGGCCAAGTTCTCCTTTTTCGGTATCGACCACCGTAAAGCCCACGATTTCATGGAAATAGAACTGCTTGCCGCTCAGTTTGGGCAGCATCTCCATGGGCAGATACACCGATTTCCCTACCAAGTTTTGCGCCTGCTCGATGGTCTTCACGTCTTGGATGGCCACGAAGAACTTGTCGCCATTAGGCGTGATTCTCTCCACGAAGAAAGGTGTCAGCACCTTGTTGATTTCGAGGAAGAAATGCTTCATTTCGAGGTAGGCAGAGGGGTCGTCGGCTTCCAGTTTGATGGTCACCTCCCCTTTCAGGCCGTGCGTCTTGGCCACGCGGCCAAGGTAAAAACAATCTTCTTTTTTCATCTTTTATAGACTTCGGGACGCGGGACATCGGGACGAGCTTCGCGTCATGATAAATTTGGTGCAAAAGTAAGAAAATATTATCTTTGCAGCCCAATTTTTCAACCCATGCACGACTTTTTGCATTTGTTTATGGACGTGCTGAGAAACAGCGTCTTAATTACAGGCTTGGTGATTATCATGATGCTTTTGCTCGAATACGTCAACCTCAATTCGCACGGGAAATGGTTCTCGCGGTTGCGCCAACACCCTGCCGGACAGGTCGTTTTGGGCGCGGGCTTGGGTCTTATCCCTGGCTGTATGGGCGGTTTTGCCGCCGTGTCGATGTATTCGCACAAGCTGCTGACTTTCGG
>CAMOCK010000225.1 GCA_946610645.1 uncultured Bacteroidales bacterium | reverse complement strand
GCCCAATCATTTGGAACAATGGCGCCCCGGGCGGGTGACCCACTTGCAGTTTGTAAGCCGTTGAAATGTACTCGCCGCAGTCCCACCAGCTCACGGTAGGTTCGAGCGTGAGGAAATACACGACGGTGGCAATCAGTCCTGCCAGCCATCCTGTAATGTTGTTTAACCTTTTGAATGTCATAATGATTTATTGTTTGACTGTTGTCTTTGCGTTTTGGTCTCCAGCGGGAGTTTCTTGGTCTTGCAAATGTTCTGGCTTGTATTTGCCTTGAGGGATGTCCTCAAAGATGAACTCGTTGCAGCGTCGGGCGGCCACAATGTGGTCGGTGACGGCGGTGTTGATGGCTGAAACGGCGATGTTGGCCAAGGCACCGACCAAACCACCTCCGTAATAGTTGTTGTCGCTCAGGTCGAGGTAGAGGTCGCAAGTGCGGTCGAAGATCACCTCGTTGGTGCGGGTCGACTTTACGATGTACGAAATCTTGGTCTCGATGCCGAACCCTTTCTTCTTCCATTCGTCAATCACCGAAAACACAACGGCATCGGCGCCAAACACCTTGCCGAAGGTACCCACGTTTTGGTCGATGAAGTTCTCGGCGTCGTAGGCGCTTTCTGACTTGAAAATCTCCATGGCCAAGTGGGGCGAGATGACGTAATATCCGGCCTCGGCCAATGGCTGGCTGATAGAGGTGTAGAGCAAGTCCTTGGCTTCCACGTTGTTGGAGTTGTTGATAGGAGGCATCACCAGCAGTGTCACCGGCTTTTCCTCGTACATTTTGGGGTAGAGTTGGCCTCGCGTGTACTTTTTTGTGGTGCAGGAGGCAAACATGACGGAACAGGCCGCCAAAAGGATGAATAGGGTCTTTCTCATGGCTTACTGATGGCTGAATTTCTTGATAAGTGGACCAATGAAAACGGTCGATTCGGGGTAAAGTTCCATCTCCTTTTGCAGCATTTCCATTCCTTTTTCGCGGAACATGGCTCCGTAGTCGCCCATCTGGCCATAGGTTTCCTTTTGCTTCTTGGTCGCGTGGCTGAGGAAGTTTGCGGCGGTTTCGGGTTGGAGCAGAAGGTAGCCATACTCGGCGCAGATGCCGGGGGGAATCACGCCTCGCGTGCCGCCGGGATGCTTCACCATGTACTCGTATTGGCACAGCAAGGCGCAAACACTTTCGGGACTTTGCGTGTGATAGTAGTCATACATCACCACTTCGTAGTCGGATGCTTCTTTGCTGTTGCGATAGGAGCCCCAGTTGTAGAGATAGGTTTTTGTGGTGCACGAACTCAGCAACAGGCCCAAGCTCATGACGATGAGCAGCTTCTTCATAGTTCGATGATTTTGGTGTCGCCGGTCGAGAGCACCACTTCCTTTGAGTAAACGGTCTGGCCGTTGCGTTTCACCACCACTTGGTGCCTGCCAGGCGTCGTCTTGATGGCGTGTTTGGCCGTGTTCTTTATCTCGCGTCGGGTCTTGTGGGCGATATCTTTGACGGTCGAGGTTTCGTATTGTTGGTCGTCGATGCTAACGCTGATGTCATAGGCGCTTGAGTCCGTAAAGCAGATGGCGGCCTTGTCCTCGATGCCCGAAGTGACGGTATAGTTGCCAACGCCGCATGAGTTGAAGAGCGTGGCCACAAATAGGCAAATGCTTGCAATGATGATTTTTTTCATCGTTTATTCCTCCATTAGATAATAGTTTTCAAGATGTTCTGCGTCGATTGTCTCGCCTTCGTAGGTGGCAAAGGAGAATTCGGTTTCGGGGGTGTCGCCATAGTTGGCAGTCACGGTCACATGCCCCATCTTTTTGCCGGGCAACTCCACGTTGGTGCCGGTTTGTGGGTTGTTGACGGTTCTACCTTTTTTATATAAGCCGAATTTGGAGCCAGGGGTGATGCCTTGCGAAGCGCCTCCCGAAATGACGTAGTCGCCGTCCTCGATGGTCAGCACGTAGCCGCGCCACGGTTTGTCCATGCACTTGTTGATGATGTTCTCGACGAGTTGGGTGAGGGCTGCCGAGATGGCCTTGTCGCTCAGCGTGGCGTCAAATCCAGCCGTGCCGCCAATGCCCAAGGTGGTCTTCGACGAGGTTTCGGCCTGGCCTTTGGCTTCGTCGGAATAGATGATGAGGCCCGAGGCCACGTCGACGAGGCGCACGTTCACCGCAGCTTCCACGGTTTGGGTCTTGGTGGAGCTGAAGATGCGTTCGTCGCCTTCGGTCTTGCGACCAAACTGGGTGATGGAGCCGAGGATGATGTAGTCGGCGCCGATTTTCTTCATGTCGCTACCCGCTTCCTCCACAATCACGTCCAAGTCGTCGCGTTCAAGAAGGATGAACTTGCCGCTGGCGGCCAGCTTGGACGACAGGATGTCCATCGCCTGCTTGCGCATCGGGTCATTCTCCCTGTCGTAGAAGATGCCTTTCCCGTATTGGGTCTCGTTGGTGAAACGTCCAATGGCCACCTTGCGTTTCAAGGTCTTTTCGCCTTGTGCGTAAGTGGATGGTACGCAAAGGATGAAAAGCAAAAAGGCCAGAATCAAATTGCTCTTTTTCATAGTGTTGTGTTTTTATTCGTTGTTCTTATTTAGAGATTTAAACCGCAAAGATACGGTTTTTCGGCTTATCCTTGGCTGAAAAACGGCAAAAAGCGACTCTTTGTATGGAAAAACACTTTTTTTTGAAAGAAAACGAAAAAAATGCTTGCGCGTAACGAAATTTGTTGTATTTTTGCAGCCGCATTCGGAAACGAATGATGTCGAGTGGTGTAACGGCAGCACTGCAGATTTTGGTTCTGCCTGTCAAGGTTCGAATCCTTGCTCGACAACTTAAGGTGGAAGAAGGAAGACCTGCTACTTTGAGTAACAGGTCTTTTTCTTTGAGCAAAACCTTTGAATTTTGAATATTAAATCTTTGAATTTCAAATGATTAATAAAGAACAAATCACAACTCTTTGTGAAGAGGCCCTTGAAGGGACCGACCGCTTCCTCGTCGAGGTGAAGGTGAAACCACAGAACGTGATCGAAGTCTATGTGGATTCCGACACGGCCGTCAATATCGAACAATGTGTGGAACTGAGCCGACACATCGAAAGCAAGCTCGACCGCGATGCGGAAGACTTTGAACTCAACGTGTACTCGTGGGGCCTGTCGGGAGCCTTGAAGATGGACCGCCAATTGCGGAAATACATAGGCAAGGACGTGGAAGCGAAAACCAAGGAATTGGGCAAACTGCAAGGCAAGCTCATCGGTTTCGACGCCGAAAAGGTGGAAATTGCCCCCGCACCCAAGAAAACCTCAAAGAAGAAACCTGCCGAAGAAACAGCCAACCTGTTTTTTGAGCGCAAAAAAACGGAAATCAAGCCCGCAATCATCTTTTAGTCTTTTAATATGAGTCTCGCTCAACAATCAACGATTCAACAATAATCAATCAACATACAAAAATGGACAATTACAAATTAGTAGAAACCTTTTCCGAATTCAAGGAATTCAAGAACATCGACCGCGAGGCCATGATGCGCATCATCGAAGACGTGTTTCGCGGCATGTTGAACAAGAAATTCGACACCGACACCGAAGACTTCATCGACATCATCGTGAACGTCGATAAAGGCGACTTTGAGATTTACCACAACCGTACCGTAGTGGAAGACAACGAGTTGAAAGACCCGGCTCGCGAAATCAAATTGTCGGACGCCATCAAAATCGAGCCCGACTTTGAGGTGGGCGACGATGTGAGTGAAGTGCTGAAGATTGAGAGCTTCGGTCGCCGCGACATCCTGGCCCTGCGCCAAAATCTCCAGGCCAAAGTGGCTGAATACGAGAAGGAAAGCATTTTCCAGAAATACAAGGAAAAGGTTGGCGAAATCATCACCGCCGAAGTGGTTCACGCCTGGAAGCGCGAGACCGTAGTGGTGGACGATGAGGGTATCGAACTGACCATGCCCAAGACCGAGCAAATCCCCAACGACCTTTACAAGAAAGGCGACACGGTGCGTGCCATCGTGAAGAGCGTCGAGAACGTGAACGGGTCGCCAGTGGTCACCCTGTCGCGCACCTCCGAAATCTTCTTGCAGCGCCTTCTCGAAGCCGAAGTGCCCGAGATTTACGACGGCCTCATCACCGTGAAGAAAATCGTGCGCGAACCTGGCCAACGCGCCAAAATCGCCGTGGAGAGCTATGACGACCGCATCGACCCCGTGGGTGCCTGCGTTGGCATGAAAGGCTCGCGCATCCACGGCATCGTCCGCGAACTGCGCAACGAAAACATCGACGTCATCAACTGGACCAACAACCCGAAACTCTTCATCCAGCGTGCGCTAAGTCCGGCCAAGATTACCGAAATCCGCCTCAGCGACGACAACACCATGGCCAACGTCTATATGGAGAACGACCAAATCAGCCTTGCCATCGGCAAGGGCGGCTACAACATCAAACTGGCCGGCAAGCTGACGGGCTATGAAATCGACGTGTATCGCAACAGCGAGGCCAACAACGCCGAAGAAGACGTGGACCTCCAAGAATTTGCCGACGAAATCGACCAATGGGTCATCGACGCGCTCATCCACATGGGCTGCGACACGGCCAAGAACGTGCTGTCCTACACACCCGAGGAAGTGGCCAAGCGCGCCGACCTCGACATGGAAACCGTGACCGACGTGTTCCACATCCTGAAAGCAGAATTTGAACAAGATGCCGAATGATGCCTTGGCATTGATTAAATAACGAGAAACAAAGAGAAAGCAACTATGTCCGAAGAAACCAATTTCACCATTCGATTGTCGAAAGCGGCAAAAGAATTCAACGTGGGCGTGACTACCATCCGCGAGTTCCTCGGAAAGAAAGGATTCCAGGTGGATTCGTCGCCCAACGCGAAACTCACGTCAGACATGTACGAACTGCTCGTGAAAGAGTATCAGGGCGAAAAGGAAGTGAAGAATGTGGCCAAGAATCTGGGCAACATCTCTTACAAAGGTGGTACTGTTTCCGTTGATTCGGCTCTTCAACCGCAAAAAAACGAAAAAGAAGAAGACCACGAGGAAGTGATCATCCGTAGCAATACGATAGTCCCGCCAAAAAAGGCAAAAGAACCAGAAAAAACCGTCGAGGAGGCTGAAAAACCCGCTGAACCCAAGACCGAAACACCAGCCGAAACTCCCGTCGAGGACTCGCCCATCAAGATTTTGGGCAAAATCGACCTCGAAAGCTTGAACCAAAAGACGCATCCCGACAAGAAACCAAAGGAAAAGGCCAAAAAAGAGCAAAAAGAAGCTCCAAAACCGCAGCCCAAACCGCAGGAAAACAAGTCGCCACAGCCCAAACCCCAGGAAAACAAGCCACAAGTGACACAACCCGTCGAAAAACCTGCGGAAAAACCTGTGGAAAAACCCGTCGTGGAAAAACCAGCCGAGCCGAAATTCATCAAAATGGAGGTGCAGAAACTGGAAGGCCCTAAAATCCTCGACAAGATCGAGCTGCCCGACGAAAAACGACGCACCAAGGCCTCGCCGGAAAAGAAGAAGCGCAAACGCATCAAAGGCAAGCCCGAAGGCTCGTCGGAAAACCCAACAGGACCCAACGTGAACCCAGGTGCCAAGAAGGGCGACAACAAGCAACAGCAAGCCAAAGGCCAGAAACAGCAAGGCGGCGACAACAAAAAGAACCAAAAAGACAACGCCAAACCGAGCAAGAAAGACAACAAGAAGCTGCCACGGCGCGAAGAAAAGGTCGAACTGAGCGAAGAGGAAATCTCGAAGCAAATCAAAGACACCTTGGCACGCCTCGCCCCCATGGGCAAGTCGAAAACCTCCAAACACCGCCGCGAGAAGCGTCAGCAAGTGGCAGGCAACATGATGGAGGAAATGATGCGCATGGAAGAAGACAAGAAAGTGATTAAAGTGACAGAATTCGTCACAGCCAACGAATTGGCCACCATGATGAATGTGCCCGTAGTGAAAGTCATTGGCACCTGCATGAGCCTCGGAATGCCTGTTTCTATCAACCAACGCCTTGACGCAGAGGCACTTACCGTGGTGGCAGAAGAATTTGGATTCCAAATCGACTTCGTTAGTGCCGATGTGCAAGAAGCCATTGCCGAAACCGACGAAGTGGATAAGGAAGAGGACCTCGTGCCACGCTCGCCCGTCGTTACCGTCATGGGTCACGTTGACCACGGCAAGACCAAACTCTTGGACTACATCCGCAACACCAATGTGGTTGCGGGCGAAGCAGGTGGTATTACACAACATATTGGTGCATACGAAGTTACGACCGAAAGCGGCAAGAAGATCACCTTCCTGGATACGCCCGGACACGAGGCCTTCACCGCCATGCGTGCCCGTGGTGCCAAGATTACCGACGTGGCCATCATCGTCATCGCCACCGACGACAGCGTAATGCCGCAAACCGTTGAGGCCATCAACCACGCGCAAGCCGCTGGCGTTCCTATCGTCTTCGCACTGAACAAGATAGACAAGCCTACCGCCAATCCCGACAAGATTCGCGAGCAATTAGCCAACATGAACATTTTGGTCGAAAGCTGGGGCGGCAAATACCAAGAACAAGAAATAGCGGCCAAAATCGGTACCAATGTGGATGCCTTGCTCGAAAAAGTGCTTCTCGAAGCCGAGTTCCTCGACCTGAAGGCCAACCCGAACCGTTTGGCCAAGGGCGCGGTCATCGAGTCGGCTTTGGACAAAGGCCGCGGCTATGTGGCCAAGATTCTGGTGCAAAACGGCACTTTGAAAATTGGAGACATGGTGCTGGCCGGCACGACCTACGGCAAGGTGAAGGCCATGTTCGACGACCACAACAAGCCCGTCAAGGAGGCCGGCCCTTCAACGCCTGTGCTGTTGCTCGGCTTGAACGGAGCTCCCATGCCCGGCGACGCCTTCAACGTGATGATCGACGAGCGTGAGGTGAAAGCCATCGCCAACCGTCGTGAGCAACTGCAGCGTGAACAGACACGACGCACCAACCCGCACATCACTTTGGACGAAATTGGACGCCGCATCGCCATCGGCGACTTCAAGGAGCTGAACATCATCGTCAAGGCCGACGTGGACGGCTCCGTGGAAGCCTTGGCCGACAGTTTGCTGAAACTCTCCACCGAGGAAGTGCAGGTCAATGTCATCCACAAGTCGGTGGGTGCCATCAGCGAGTCGGACGTCATGCTGGCCTCGGCTTCCAACGCGGTCATCGTGGGCTTCAATGTGCGTCCCACCGCACAAGCGCGCAAGATGGCAGAGAACGAGAAGATCGACATCCGTCTGTATTCCATCATCTACACCGCCATCGAGGAAATCAAGGCCGCCATCGAGGGCATGTTGGCCCCCGAAATCGAGGAAGTGGTCACCTGCAACCTCGAAATCCGCGAAACCTTCAAGATCAGCAAGGGGGGCACCATCGCAGGCTGCATGGTGTTGGACGGAAAGATCAACCGCAACACCAAGATACGCCTCATTCGCGACGGCATCGTGATTTACACTGGCACGCTCGGCTCCTTGAAACGCTACAAGGACGACGTGAAGGAAGTGAGTGCAGGTATGGACTGCGGCCTCAACATCGAGAACTTCAACGACATCAAGGTCGGCGACATCATTGAGGGCTACACCGAAAAGGAAGTCGCGAGAAAGCTGTAATACATAGAGTAGAATGAGCCGCGCCATGGCGCGGCTCATTCTGTTTTCATCCAATTCGTTTGCTGTCCTATTCCTTCACCACCTTGTCCGAGAACGCCTTTCCGTTTTCGAGGGTGACGCGCATGGAGTAGGTGCCTGGTGCCAGGCCTTGCGGGTCGATTTCGTCGTTGCTATTTCGTCACGACCATTT
>CAMOCK010000224.1 GCA_946610645.1 uncultured Bacteroidales bacterium | reverse complement strand
CTCGGCGGCTGGGATGTTCATGTAGCGCAGCGGCAGCTCGATGTTCTCAAACACATTCAGCTCGTCGATGAGGTTGAAGCTCTGGAACACGAAGCCGATGTTGCCCTTGCGGAACTGGGTGCGGTCCTTTTCCTTGAGGTCGCCTACCTGCTGGCCGAGCAGTTCATACTTGCCGTCGGTGGGGTTGTCCAAGAGGCCGAGGATGTTGAGCAAGGTCGACTTGCCGCAGCCCGAGGGGCCCATGATGGCGACGAACTCGCCGTCGTTGATTTCGAACGAAACGCCGTCGAGGGCGACGGTCTCAATCTCGATGTCCTCGCTACGGAAGACTTTCTTCAGGTTTTCTACTTTGATCATTTCTTTAAGATTTTGATTGTTATACGATTTATTTGTTGGTTTTATTGTTGTCGTTTGAATGCAGGGACTTACGTCGCCTGCTTATTGGCTGTCGGCAGGGGTTGACACCGCCTGCCTAATATCTGTCGTCCCTACGGGACTTTTTAGCGGGCTTCCCATTCTCCGAATCAATCCGCTTGATTTTGCCGCCCATCAGGTAACCTTTCACCTTCACGTCGCCATAATAATAGATGCGGCCTGAACCAGCGATGTTGTAATCCATAGACTCCAACGCGCAGCGGGTCTCGATATAACCCGAACCCGCCACGGAAAGGTCGGCGCTTTTCACCGTCCCGGCCTCGATGACGATGCCTCCCGAACCGGCAGCGCTCAAATCGACATTGTCGGCTATAAGGTTCTTGCACAGCAACTTGCCCACGCCCGCAACATTCCAATCCAGATGGTCGGAATGGAGGTCCTTGCACACCAACTTACCCGCGCCAGCAAGGTTCATCTCGAACTCGTCGATGGTGGCCGTTTCGTCGAAAAACACGCCATACGCGCCCGCCGTGTTGATTTCCAATTTCGGCGCTTCAAACGGCGTAATGAAACTGAAGTCGCCGCCGCCCACCAGGCTGATTTCCTCCAATGTCGGGGCGGTGAGTTCGATGACGAACTTGGTTGGTTTCAAGTCGCTTTGTTGCAGCGTCTTGACCATTTCCACCTTCAGGCAATCGCCTTTTTGGTAGATGTCGACACACTCGAAAAGGTTCTCGTCGAGGGTCACGCGGCAGGAACACTTGTCGGCCACCGCGTATGTCACCGAAGCCGGCAGCGCGATGCTGATTTCGTCGAATACCGACACTTCGATGTCGCGCGTAACGACGTTGCCGTTGCCTTCGGCGAATGTCCCTTGCGAGTACACGGTGATGGTTTTGTTGCCTTTTCCGTCGATTACGGTATCAGCCTTGTACACATTGTTTTTCTGCGCCTCAGCGCCCAGCACCGCCGCGAAAACGAGCAGTGCCACAAGAAATGATTTTTTACCCATTGCTTTACGATTCTACAGGTTCATATTTTTTTCGCATTTTCCCATAGCAATTGCCGTGCCAAATTTGTAATTATTTAATATTCAATAAATTACAATTTTGTGTAAAAAATAAAGTGTAAAGGTTCTTTACAGTGGTGTAAAGAAAGTTTACAATGGTTTACAACACCATCAAATCTTCTCTCAGTATAATTGAGGTTCTTGCGGAAAAAATGTCGAAAACAGGTCGCTAAAAGTCGCCATCGACAATATTCGCGACGATTTTGTCAACCACTTGGTCAAAATAAGGTTGACGCAAGAAGCAATTGTGCCGTGAAACCACATCAGACACATTGAATGCATCAACGAACGCAGGATGAGGCAACACTTTCCCATCAGGAAGCACGAAAGGCACTTCCACGATTTCGCGTTGATAAACATTGTTTACAGCCATTGCTCCAATCCTTTAGGAAGTTGTCCGCTACGAGATTTCAGATATACACCGTAATCCTCGGCTGCCAAACTCGGAAAATCGCTTTCTTCAAGCAGTGGATAGTCTTTCAACCGTTCAGCCAACTCATCATCAGAAAGCCTGCCATGACGAGAATGAGACCGTTTCTTGGCTTTTACCTGCGCCAAAAGCCATATTTCGACCTGCTGCTGCAGCCAAGTTTGGAACGACTCGTTGATCTGTAAGACATTTTCAGCCTCCATGACCAAACCCTCGTCTAATGATATGGGATAGGTGCACATTATAATCTTGTTTTTGCAAATGCAAAATTACACATTATTTCCGAAACCGCAAAACGAACTCTGAAAAAAGCCTCCTCGTTCCTCACTCCATAGCGCCGTCAAGCGCATGGAACCGGAATGGGGAGGCTTTTGCTTTTCTCACTTCACTATACCATCATCATACCCTCCATTCCAAAGCGTCTTCTGGCCTTTGTTGAACGCCTTTCCGTAGTTGAACTTCCATGTGAGTCCCAACACGACCATGTTGCCGTTGTCGCTGGTCCAGTTGGTGTGAGTGTAGGGATGCACAGCGGAGAGGTTGCTGGTCTGGTACATATAGCCTTTCTTGTTGAACGGGCAATGCCATACCACGCTCGCATTCAGGCTCTTCCAGTTGTATTCGGCATAGATGCTTTGCGACATCTCGCCTCCCGACAAATCCTCACCGAACAAAGACCATTCGGGCGTGAAGTCGAAGTTGCAGCCGACCACCAATTGCTTCCAGACAAACTGCGCCTTGATACCGCTGCTAAAGTTGAGGTTGTCGTGATAGAATTCCTCGCCTTTGGCTTCCTCCTTCTTCAGTTTGGCGTTCAGCGTAATGTTCAATCGGTCAAATAGTTGCTTTACGCCCACCTCGGCTTTCAACTGAAAACGCTGGTAATAGTCGGTGTTCTGCCTTGTGCCGACGAAAAGATCAAGGTCAGGATCGTAATGATACAAGCGGACAGTGGGGGAAAAGTTCCTGTAATAACTTGGAATCATACTGGCAAACCATCCCTTATTATTGTAACGCAACCGCAGTGCACCGAACAAGGTGTTATAAGGCCGCAACGACTCATTGCCACAGATGGCCTCCACATCGTCCACGCGCTGCAACACGGGCGAAAGTTCGCTCAACGAAGGCAAGTATGGGATGAACCTCGCATTGGCATTAAACGACCAATGCTGGTTGATGCGCCAAAACAGACCCGCCGTGCTCAAGTTGCGGACATAGCGCTTTGTGTCGATGCCATCGGTCACGGAGAACAACTTGGCACCCGTCCCCAACGAATACATCACATTGTCGCTCAAATTGCCCTCGATGCTGGTGTAAAGATAGGTGTTATCCTTGGTCATCTTGGTTTGGGTTTCATAAATCACATAGTCGTTGCTCGCGAAGTTGTGCTGGTATTGCAGTCCGACGCGGGCTTCCGCCTTATTGAATTGCTTGCTGTAAACCGCCTCGCCGCCAACCGCATAACCCTTGTTAATCACCTTCGTGGGATATTGCCATTCGCTTTCCGAATCCCTGTAAATCAAATTGTTGTAATAATAGCTATGAGAATATTGCCCCACCATATTCAACTCGATCTTTTGACGGTTCCTCATCTTGTGCGTGAAAAACAAGTCCAATGTTGGCGAGTTGCCTTTCCTGTCAGTCTGTTTGTTCATGTCCAATTTGGTGGTTGTCCCGTTTTCAGTTTCGGTGATAGTGCCCGTCCCAAACCAATGGTTGTTGTCGATGTAGTCACGCAGGGTGGCCACGAACATGGTGGTGTCGTTGGGCTGGTAGGTGTATTCACCCGTGATGTTGTGGGTGATGTAATTGAACGGGAAGCTCATTTCTTGATAACGCTCCACCGTGCGTTCATCAGCGATATAACTGTCTGTCATTTCGTAAGGTACGTTCTTGTAGTTGCGGTGACTCAAGTTGTACTGCAACGAAAACTCCGACTTGCCCTTGTGATGGGCGGCCATGAGGTAGCCATCCACAAAGCCCGTAGTGAAGGCCGATTGTATCCTTGCCATCACGTTTCCGCCATCGTCCGACTCCTTCAGCACAAGGTTGATGATGCCCGAGGCATTACGGTCGAGGTAGCGGATGCCGGGGTCGTTGCTGTACTCGATGCGCAGGATTTGCTCCGGCCTGACATTGATGAAGCGGTTGAGCGGCACTTCCTTTCCGTTGATTTGCAGAATAGGTGTGCCACCATCAATAGTGACATTTTGCTGTGCCACATCCACCTCTAATCCAGGCAGTTGCTGCATATCGAGCAGGGTCAGGCCACGACCCGAGACTTCCACCTCTTTTGGGTCGGGCAGTACCACGAAACGTCCTGCTTCCTCGGTGACACGGGAACCTTCGACCACGACTTCGTCCAATTGTTCAGTGGTTTTGGGCATCAGCAAGGTTCCGAGGGCAGTCGCCCCACAACGGACGGTCAGCCGCTCGTAGCCGATGGCCGAAGCAATAAGGACGTACTTCCCCTCCTTGACCTCGACGGCAAAATTGCCGTTCTCGTCGGAGGTCAGCCCCGCCACGAGGCTGTCGTTTTGTGCCTGTTTCAGCACGATGTTGGCAAAGGCCACGGGGTTGTTGTCCTCGTCAGCCAAACGGCCTGTGATGTTTTGCGCCTCAGCGCCCAGCACCGCCGCGAAAACGAGCAATGCCACAAGAAATGATTTTTTACCCATTGCTTTACGATTTTATAGGTTCATATTTTTTACGCATTTTCCCATAGCAATTGCCGTGCCAAATTTGTAATTGTTTAACATTCAATAAATTACGATTTGTTGTAAAATATAAAGTGTAAAGGTTCTTTATAGTGGTGTAAAGAAAGTTTACAGTACTACCTTTACCTCCGCAAAACGATGCATTAAATTTGAGAATGATTTCGTAGCGGAAATATTATTATTTTTGCAGACCATAACGCTACTGTATTAAGTGGCATGTAGTGTATACAACAGAATAAATCCTTTAGAATGAAAGAGAATCCCCTTCCGGTGAATGTTGAAATCAAGAACGCTGTGCAGTCGATAAAAGCAGCCATCCTGAAAAGCCAAGCTCGGTCTGCACAGATGATTAACCATGAGCAACTGTCTCTCTATTACGGCATTGGCCGCTTTGTTTCGGAGCACTCGCGTAATGGATTTTGGGGAACAGGAGCTATCGACAGCATCAGCAAGCAATTGAGAGCCGAACTTCCTGGATTGAAAGGGTTTTCTGCCGAGAACATCAAACTGATGAGGAGGTTTTTTGAAGCGTGGAAAGATTTGGAAAGAAATTCGGCAGACACGACTACCGAAATAGCGGAAAACTCTGGTTTACAGCCACCAACAAATTCGGTAGACACGACTACCGAATTACAACTTATTGAATCCGAGGCGAAACCGATTCGTCAATTACAGCTGACCCACGACGAAACATTCCCTGTCACTGCTTTCCTGAACATCTCTTTCTCGCATCATGTCGCCATATTACGTTATGCAGAACAATACGAGGAACGGAAATACTATATCCAATTAGCGTATCAACAGCGCTTGAAAGTAGACGACCTTGAAGAAATAATAAAGGCGAAAACCTACGACCATCGTCAGGCCCTCCCCAACAATTTCTTCAAAGCCATTCCCGACAAAGCACTTGCCATCCGTACATTGCAAATGTTCAAGGACTCATACCTGTTGGATTACATCAATGTGGAGGACATTGATGTTTCCGACCCCATAGACGTAGATGAAAAGGTCATAGAGAGCAAGATCGTGATGAACATCAAAAACTTCATTATGACTTTCGGCAAGTCGTTCACCTATAAGGGGCATCAAGTTCATTACGACAAATTAGGGCACGACCATTGGATAGACTTGTTGTTTTTCAACCGTGAGTTGCAATCCCTTGTGGTTGTGGAGTTGAAGAAAGGCCAGTTCAAGCCGTCCTACCTTGGTCAACTTGCAGCCTATCTCCGCGTTCTTGACGACGAGGAAAAACTACCGGGAGAAAACCCATCAGTAGGGATTATCCTCTGTAAGAAAGCGGACAAGGCATACGTGGAATATGTACTCCAAGATTATTTGAAACCGATGGGAGTAGCCACATACCAACAGATGCAGAACAGGTTGCGCGAACTATTGCCGCCAGAAGAAGATATGAAGCGGTTGATTGAAGAATAAAAAACCACACCCCATCCCAGCCTCAAGCGCCATCAAACGCCTGGAACCGGAATGGGGAGGCTTTTGCTTTTCACTCAATTCGCGTCGATGCTTCACTCCTTCTTCAAAACCGCAGCCGGATTGGTGCGGGCGGTGCGCACGCTTTGCCAGATGACGGAGACGAAGGCCAACAGCACCACCACCAAGCCCGCCGCCGCGAAAATCCACCACGAGAGGGCGATGCGGTGCGTGTAGTCCTCAAGCCAACGGTGCATCACAAACCACGCCACGGGAATGCCCACCACGAAGGCGATGCCGACCAATTTCATGAACGACAGCACCAGCTCGCGCAACACGCCGCCATAGTCGGCGCCAAACACCTTCTTCACCGCCACAGCACGACGCTCCTGCTGCATGTAGTAGGAACTCATCGCAAACAAGCCCAAGGCCGAAACGAGCATCGAAAGCAGGGTGAAAATCAGGACGATGCGAAGCATCCTGCTCTCGCCAGCAAAAAAGGCTTCAATCATGTCCTCAAGGTAAAGCGCTTCAAAACTCTTGTCGGGAAACAGCTCTTTCGTCACTTGTTCCAAACGGTCGAGAGCCGCCTTGTGGTCACCGGTGGTCTTTACCAACAATTTCCATGGAAAATCGTCATCGGGATTCTCACCTCGATTGTTAATCAAGGCCGCCGACTGCTGTATTTCCAAAGGCCAAATCTTGAAATCGTAGTATATGCCACCGATTTCATATGTTTTTCCGTCTTTGCGCCTAAATTCCGTCACCGTCTCGTCTATCCCAATTTGGCCGAAAGCATATTCATTGAGCCAATAAGACCCAGGGATATGGTTGTCCTGTTTAGCGCGAAGGCCCAAGATGTCGAAATAATGCTGGTCGCCTTGTATTTGCTGGAACGAGACCCAATTGCCGTTTTCCACCTCCATCGTCCAATTGTTGGTGCCCAACAACGGCGTACCGTCACCTTGCCCCACGTCCTCCACAAACGGCTCGGCGCGATAAGCATCCAACAAGGCCTTGATTTCGCCCGTCTTGCCGTAGACATTGTCTATGACCAAAATGTCTTTCGTATTGTAGCCCAAATCGGCGGTTATCAGGTGCCGCGTTTGCAAGTAAAGGGTCAAAGCCGAAACAAGCATCACCACAGTCACGGCATTCTGCACCACGATGATGACAGGACCATAAACCGTCTTGGTCTTCACCCGCAACGACCCGCGCACAATCTCGATGGGCTGCACTTTTTGAATCATCAAAGCGGGAACAAGCCCGGTAAGGAAACCCAAAAGAAGTACGAATCCAATGACAATCAACACATTGACCGTATTGACCGCTCCGAAAACCGAGATATCGTAGTGCAATAGCTCAGAAGCGGCAGGCGCAAGAGCTTCAGCCAAAAGAACCGCCAAACCCATCGCCAAAGCACAAAGCACAGTGCTTTCGCCTATCATTTTCAAGAAAATGCCTGCCTTTGTTGCCCCAACGAGCCTCCGCGTGGCCATTTCCTTGGCGCGAAAACCGATGAGTGCAGTGGAAAGATTCAAATAGTTGAGTATGGCGAACAACAAAAGCATCAGGCACATGGCCAATAATAGGTTCACAAAAAAGCGGTTGCCCAAACTCACAGTGGCTGTATGATCCTGTGCTCCTTCTTTAAGGAAATACACCTCACGAAGCGGGATGATGCGCACCTCGTCATACTTTTGCTTATAAACCCAGAAGTTTTCCTCGCACCAAGCCAAAATGTCGTCGTGGCGAGCCTGCAAATCCGCACCCGGATAAGTCATCACGAAGCAGACACCTCCGCCGCCACCATTGCTCATGCGCTCATTGTTGGCCGGGTTGATAATCGGCATCAAATTGCCATGTCCCAACACATCTGGCGCGTTGATGATGCTGTTGCCGAAGTCTTTGAAAACGCCGCACACCACCATGGGGTAGCCATCGTTTCTTTCCAGTATGATTTGTCGCCCGATGGGGTCTTTGTCGCCGAAATGCGCGTTGGCAAACGCCTCGCTCACCATACAACGGTCACCCGATATTTTCCAATCGGCCTTCGAGCCTTTCACAAGGTCGTAGCTGAACATCTCGAAGAAACACGAGTCCGCGAAGGTGAGGCTACCATAGACGGTCTCGCCGTCAATGCTAAACTCCTCATTGAAAGAATAGTTACAAACCGCGCACGATTTCTCAATTTCGGGGAATTGGTTGCGCAAGTGCTTGTCTAACCAATAGCCCATATTGAGGCTTTCCTCGTTGGTGATGACAAAAATTCTGTCAGCGTTCTCTTGGAAGGCATCGGTGGAGAGTTGTTTCTGCACATACACGGCCAAGAGCAGCACGAATGCCATTGAGATGGTCAAGCCCAAAAGGTTGATGAGGGCATAGAGTTTGTTCCGTATTAGGAAGTTCCAGAATGATTTCATATTGTTGATTGTTTAATTGTT
>CAMOCK010000223.1 GCA_946610645.1 uncultured Bacteroidales bacterium | reverse complement strand
GCCTTGCGAGCTGTTTCGGGAGTCACTCTTTCGGCCATCATGGGCAGAGAAGCAAGGAGCAACAATACCAAAGTCGTTGTAAATCTTTTCATTTCAGTAGGTTTTCTTGATTTCAATTTGAGCCGCAAAAATAGTAAAATAATGTTTCATTTTTGCAACAAACCATAAAAAAGGCCATGACCACCTGAATTCTTGTCCAAACGGGCCAAAGCCTTGGATAGCAATCAAGTGATGCGGGGTTTGGGCTTCAATGCCTTCCCGCATGTGACCTATATCAATAAGGAAGGCGAAGAGGTCTACAATGGCTTCCTCAGCAACCGCCCTTGGATATTCGCTTAGCATCCGAGGAAGTTTTTGGAATTGTGATGCGATTTTTCTCATGCAGAAATCGCAGAATCCTACAAGGCAATGATTTAGCGTTGCTTTCTGCTTCATAGAATCCTGCGGATCAATTTCGTTGAATCATCGATTTTTGCATGGGGAAAAACTACCTCCAAACATTCTGCGTCCGGTCGGGCCCGTAGGAAACGAACTTAATCGGCACACCGACATAGTTTTCAATAAACTTGATGTAATCTTCCAATTTCTGCGGAATTTGACCTTCAATCTTCTGTTGCCAACCCGGGATTTCGGTATAGACAGGTTCCATCGTCTCGGTGCATGCGGCGAAAGGCAAGTGTTTGGTTTCCTTGTTGTTGTAGCGGTAACCTGTGGCCACTTTGACGGTCTTGAAGTCGTCCATCACGTCGCTCTTCATCATCATCAGGTCGGTGACTCCGCTGAGCATGACGGCATATTTCAGTGCGGGCAGGTCGAGCCAGCCGCAGCGACGCGGACGGCCTGTGGTGGCGCCAAACTCGTGCCCGTTTTGGCGGAGCAGTTCGCCCGTTTCGTCAAACAGCTCGGTGGGGAAGGGGCCTGTACCCACGCGGGTGCAGTAGGCCTTGAAGATGCCGAACACCTTGCCGATGCGGTTGGGTGCGACGCCCAACCCCGAGCACACGCCGGCGGCAATCACGTTCGACGAGGTGACAAAGGGATAGCTGCCGAAGTCCACGTCGAGCATGGAACCTTGGGCACCTTCGGCGAGCACCTTCTTGCCCGCGTCTAAGGCCTCGTTGATGTAATATTCGCTGTCGATGAACTCGTATTGCTTCAGGTATTCCACCCCCTCGAACCACGCTTTTTCGTAGTCGGCAAATGTCATGCCGTCCAAACGGAGTTCGTCCATGTCGAAGTCAAGGTTCTTGATTTGTTGCAAGTGGCTTTCTTTCAAGTGGTTGTATTTGTCGCAGAAATCAGCCAAGCCGATGTCGCCGATGCGCAAACCTTTGCGGGCGGTCTTGTCGGTGTAGGTCGGGCCAATGCCTTTCAACGTGGTGCCGACTTTCATCTTGCCGAGGGCTTTCTCGTTGGCGGCATCCATGGCGCGGTGGGTGGGCAGAATCAGGTGGGCGCGGTTGGCGATTTTCAGCGTTTGGCGCAGGTCGAAGCCCGCCTCGCACAGGCCTTCGATTTCACCTTTTAATATATAGGGGTCGATGATGACACCGTTGCCGATCACATTGACGCAGCCCGGGGTGAGCACACCCGAAGGGATGTTGTGCAGCACGAATTTCTTGCCTTCAAACTTTATGGTGTGTCCGGCGTTGGGGCCACCTTGGAAACGAGCCACGATGTCGTAGTTCGGGGTGAGGGCATCCACGACTTTGCCCTTGCCTTCGTCGCCCCATTGGAGGCCTAGGAGAATATCCAATTTATTCATATATGGTGATTTCAAGATTTAAGATTCAAAGATTTAATATTTCAATATTTCAAATTTCAAGATTATCGACTGCCACGGTGTGACAGCCCTACAACTTCACGCTTCTCAACTCTAAACTCTAAACTCTAAACTCTCAACTTTTCTTGTGTCCATAAAAAATCAAGGAATGATGCGTAATCTCCACTCCCAACTGTTCCTCAATCGACTTTTGGATTTCCAGCAGCCTTGGGTCACAAAACTCCAACACTTGCTCGGTTTCAACGTCGATGAAGTGGTCGTGCTGGCGGAACTTGTAGGCACGCTCGTATTGAGCGCAGTTGTGTCCAAACTGGTGCTTGATGACCAGTCCGCAGTCCAACAGCAGTTCGATGGTGTTGTATAAGGTGGCGCGGCTCACGCGGTATTTGTTCTCCTTCATCTGGTTGTAAAGTGCGTCGATGTCGAAATGCCCGTTGGTGGAGTAGATCTCCTTGAGGATGGCGAAGCGTTCCGGTGTCTTGCGCAGTTTCCGTCGTTGAAGGTAGTCGGTGAATAGCTTCTTGACGGCCAAATAGGTGTTGTCAAACGTTTCTTTCATGGCTTTGTGAAGTCGGTGCAAAAGTAAGAATAATTCTAAATAGTTGGT
Source organism: uncultured Bacteroidales bacterium (assembly GCA_946610645.1). Taxonomy (GTDB): domain Bacteria; phylum Bacteroidota; class Bacteroidia; order Bacteroidales; family F082; genus Limimorpha. The sequence goes on along the minus strand of CAMOCK010000223.1, from coordinate 2,602 downwards.
GAAATTCTTCTTCAATTGCTGTTTTTCCGTATGACTTTTTGCACGTCCTTGAGGTGGTTCAGTTTGCTGATGAGGTCGTCTAACTCCTTGGTGTTGTGTACATAAAGCGATAGGGTGGCTTCCACAAGGTCTTGCTTGGCTTCCATGTGGAGTGCGTGCAGGTTGAGGTGCATCTCGTTGGAAAGCAGGTTGGTCATGCGGTTGAGCAAGCCGGCCGTGTCCAAAGCGGTGATTTTCAGTTCCGACAGGAAGGCGATTTCGCTCTTGGGCTGCCATTTGGCTTTCACGATGTTGTTGCCGTGGCGGGCCGAGAGTTGGATGGCTCGCGGGCAGTCGCTGCGGTGGATTTGCAGTGGTTCGCCAGGGAAATTGAACGCGATGACATCGTCGCCGGGGATGGGGTTGCAGCACGACGACACGTTGAAGTCGAACTCGCCCGACGAGGTGATCGACGGCCTGTCTTCCTTGTCCTTGCTGCTGCCGCCCAAAAGCCCGAAGGTGAGGTAGCGCACTATGCTGCCCGAGCCCGACTGCGGCTTCAGCACTTCGCGGATGGCGCGCTCATCGATTTTGCCAGTGGCCACTTGGTAGTAGAAATCCACCGAGCTGCTGAGTTTTTCGGCGGCCATCACCGCGTTGCGATGGTTTTTCGAGGCTTCGAGGCCAAGCTTTTGCATGATCTCCTCGTATTTTCTCTCGCCTGCCTCGCGGAAGGTGCGGCGGTATTCCTTGATGCCACTCTTGAGGCGCGACTTGGCCGTGGCCGTCACGAGAAACTCGAACCACTTCTCCTGCGGATGCTGGGCCTCGCTGGTGATGACCTCCACGCGGTCGCCGGTGCGAAGCACTTGGTCGAGCTGCGAGAGGCGGCTGTTCACGTTGGCCGCTATGCTGTGGTCGCCAATTTCGGAGTGGATGCTGTAGGCGAAGTCCAAGACGGTGGCGCCCTTGGGCAGCGGAATCATCTGGCCGCGCGGCGTGAAGACGGAAATCTCGTCGGAAAACAGGTCGAGCTTGAAGCTATCGACGAACTCGATGGCGTTGTCGCTGTCGTTGCTGATGAGGTTCTGGGCTTTCTTGAGCCATTCGTCGAAGCCGCTTTCCGTCTGGTTGTCAGTCTTGTACTTATAATAGGCGGCAAAGCCCTTCTCCGCGATTTCGTCCATGCGCTCGCTGCGGATTTGCACCTCCACCCAGTTGCCCGTCTGGCCCATCACTACGGCGTGCAGGCTCTCGTAGCCGTTGGCTTTGGGGAACGAAATCCAGTCTTTCAGCTTCTTGGTGTAAGGCCGGTAGCAGTTGGTCAGCAGGGCGTATATTTTCCAGCAGTCGATGCGCTCTTGCTCCTTCGGGCAGTCGGTGACGAAGCGGACGATGAACGAGCCGTAGAGGTCTTCAAAGGCCAACTCCTTGTCCATCATGCGTTTCCATACGGAATTGACCGAGCGTTCCTTGATGACGGTGCGAGCCTTCACGCCGGCTTTTTCAAAGGCTTCCATGACGGGCGCGGCGAAGTCGTGAAGCTCGTGCAGACGTTGCTCGCGCACCTCGTCCTTTCGCTTGCGGATGTTTTCGTAAATAGTTGGGTTAGTGTATTTTAAGGATAAATCCTCCAACTCGATTTTGATGGAGTGGAGTCCGAGGCGGTAGGCCAAAGGCGCATAGAGATAGGCGGTTTCGGAGGCGATTTTCAGCTGCTTGTGCTTGGGCATCGAGTCCAAGGTGCGCATGTTATGGAGGCGATCACTGAGTTTGATAAGCACCACGCGGGTGTCGTACGACAGCGAGCTGATGATTTTCTTGAAGTTCTCGGCCTGTATGCTCTCCGCGTCGTCCATGGCATCGAACTTGGTGAGGCCGTCCACGACTTTCGCCACCTTGTCGCCGAACTTTTGGCGGATGTCGTCGAGGGTGTATTTCGTGTCTTCGACAACATCGTGCAGCAGGGCGCAGATGATGGAGGTGCGGCCCAATCCGATGTCGTGGGCTGCGATGGTGGCCACCTCAATGGGGTGGTAGATGTATGGCTCGCCCGTACGACGGCGCTGGTCCTTGTGCGCCTCGACGGCAAAGTAGAAGGCTTCGTCCACCTCGGCGAGGTCTTGCGCTTCCTTGCGCGTCTGCCAAGCATCGATGAGCAGCTGGTGCCGTCGCTCGATTTCTTCCTTTTCTTCCTTCGAATATGTGTCGGGTAAAATGGTATCCATAAGCAATCCTCTTTTTCAGACCGCAAAATTAGGGATAATCCTCGACTGTTTCCGCTTTTGTAAGCGAATTTTTTCCTATTTTTGCGCCCATAATGAAAAACATACGAAATTTCTGCATCATAGCGCACATCGACCACGGCAAATCGACCCTGGCCGACAGGCTTTTGGAATTGACCAACACGCTCAATTCCAAGGAATTGGTCAATCAGGTGCTCGACGACATGGACCTCGAGCGCGAGCGCGGCATCACCATCAAGAGCCACGCCATCCAGATGAATTACCGGCATGACGGCGAGGACTTCACGTTGAACCTCATTGACACGCCGGGACACGTCGACTTCTCCTACGAGGTGTCGCGCTCGATCGCCGCCTGCGAGGGCGCGTTGCTTGTGGTC
>CAMOCK010000222.1 GCA_946610645.1 uncultured Bacteroidales bacterium | reverse complement strand
TACCATTCAGATGAAACCTATGTACATTGTGGCTTATTTGGCTGTCATTGTGGTGGTTGGCGTGCTCAACGGCATTATTCCTGCCGTGTTTGCCAGTCGCGTGCAGCCGATGGATGTGGTGAAAGGTACCTTCCGCCGTAATACGAAAATGGTGTTCAATAAGGTATTCATCGTCATCCAAAGCACTTTAGCGGTTTTTCTCATTGCAATGGCCATTGTGATGGAGGCGCAGTATCGCACTTCGATGAATCGCCCAAAACATTGCAATACCCAAGACAAATACTATTTGGTGGTGTTCGCCTCCGAACCGCAATCCGATTTGTTTGACAAACTTGAAGAATTGCCTTGTGTGAAGCGGATTGGCCGAAGTAGGGGCGTGCCGGGGTGTATGATTGGTGGACAGTACAGCCTCACTCGTGACGGACAGAATATCTTGTATCGGCATTTGAGGATGGACACTGTTGCTTTTCAAATGCTTGACTTTGAAATCCTTAAAGATTATCAGGCACCGCTTTACAATACGGTGTGGTTTGGCGAGCGGGCCTTTGCAGCCACAGGACTAACTGATGAGGATCACGAAATCGATGTCTTAAGGGAAAGGGCGGGCAACTGCGACCAGGTGGCAGGCGTGATTCGTGATTTCCCGGTAACCATAAGCAATATGGGTGACGAAGATTATCAGATTATCAGTATCATGAAAGCCGAGGACATCAAATACGGTGGTTTTGTAATGGATATTATTGGTGATCATTCTGATGCGCGGAAGGCCATTCAAGAGGTGGTCGATGAATGGCGTGACGGTGAGTTGCCGCAATATATCGCCGATGGTTTCATTGACGATTTCTACCGCGACGCCCTCAAGCCCGCCAAGAACAATATGCGCCTTTTGGAAATCTTCATGATCCTTGCCGTGGTGATTTCGCTGCTCGGCCTGCTCGCGATGAGCACCTACTATGCGGGCGAGAACGCCAAGAGCATCGCCGTGCGCAAGGTGTTTGGCGGCACCGTCGAGAGCGAGACGTGGCGCACCGTGAAGGAATATATGGTTTTGGTGGCCGTGGCCTGCGTCATCGGTGTGCCTGTGGCGGTGTGGGGGGCGCAACGTTATTTGGAAGGTTTCATCGTCAAACTTGAAAACTACGGCTGGATTTTCGTCGTTGCAGTCGTCATCGCCCTTGTGATGGCCTTCCTCTCGGTGCTTTGGCAAACCCTCAAGGCCGCCAAGACCAACCCTGTTGATGTGTTGCAGAAGGAGTGATGATGAAAATTATGTTTTTTCGGTAATTTGAGAAAAATGGAGATTATCCATGCGCTGTAAATAAATTTGTTGTATTTTTGCTTTCTGTAAAAAGCATAATTATGGCAAAAATGCTTTTTGTAAAAAGCAAAATATGATTCAATATGCTTTCTGTAAGAAGCACACTAAAACGATAGACGATGGAATTGTTATTCGAGAAACAGGATGCCATGCTCAATGCAACCAGTATGGAGATAGTGAGAAACTTCATGGATCACGTCAACTGGGAAGCCCCGATGCTTTGTATCCGAGGGCCGCGAGGCGTGGGCAAATCCACTTTGTTGAGGCAACACATTAGGCGACAATTCGGCGTTGGCAGCGAAAAAGTGTTGTATTGCTCCCTCGATTTCGCGTATTTCGCCCAACATTCCATTCTGGAGGTTGCCGAAAAGTTTTACAAGCGTGGCGGCAAGTTGCTGGTGCTCGACGAGGCGCACAAATACGAGAACTGGAGCCGCGAAGTGAAGGAAGTGGCCGATATTTATCCAAATCTTCAAATTGTCATTAGCGGGTCGTCGCTGCTCAAACTGATGGACGGCGATGCCGACCTCTCGCGTCGCTGTCGTGGTTATTATATGCCAGGACTGTCATTCAGGGAGTACCTTCAATTCTATAAGGGCATTGATTTGCCATGTCATCCGTTGGAAGAGTTGCTTTCAAATGCCAAAGAGGTGGCGGCGGAAGTCAATGCCAATTGCCGCCCGATCCAGCACTTCCACGAGTATCTCAAATTCGGCTATTATCCTTTCTATCTGAGGAATCCTATTGATTATTACCCACTTGTTGAGCAGACGACTAACTATGTGATAGATGTGGAGTTGCCTCAATTACGCAAGGTGAATCCAAGCAATTGTCGTAAAATCAAGGCGTTGCTGAACGTGTTGGCTCAACAGGTGCCTTTCGATGTTGACATCTCGAAGATGGCTTCAATGATTGAGTTGCAGCGTAACACAGTCGTCGAATATCTGGGACATCTCGACGATGCAAAGCTGCTGAATCTTCTTTACAGCGACCTCGTTTCGGTGAAAAAGATGCAGAAACCAGACAAGATTTATCTTGAAAACCCCAACCTGCTTTATGCTTTGGCTACCACTCCAGTGAAGATTGGCACGGCACGCGAGTGTTTCGCTGTCAACCAATTGAGTTATCAGCACACAGTGGAATACGGCAAGCAGCAAGGCGACTTCAAGGTGGATGGCAAGTGGATTTTCGAGGTGGGAGGCGAAGACAAGACTTTTGATCAAATCGCCGACCTGCCCAATTCATATATCTTGGCCGACGACATCGAATCGCCGCGAGGCAACAAGCTACCTCTGTGGATGATAGGATTAATGTATTGACCTTTTAATTATCTTCTTATGCCCAAACTCAAATCAAAAATCCTCGTCGTCGACGACAACGCCGGCATCCGGTCGGCACTGAATATCCTGCTGCCCATGCGCTTTGCCGAGGTGGAACTCATCGCCTCGCCCAAGGTGCTCATGGAGACGATGCGCCAATTCCAGCCCGACGCGGTGCTCTTGGACATGAACTTCGAGACCGACACCAACACGGGCAACGAGGGCCTCTTCTGGCTCTCCGAACTCAAACGCAACTTCCCCGATGTGGAGGTGGTGCTCTTCACGGCCTACGCCGACATCGCCCTCGCCGTGGAAGGCATGAAACGCGGCGCCTTCGACTTCGTGGTGAAGCCCTGGGACAACGCCAAACTGCTCTCCACCCTCGAAACGGCCTGCAAGAAACATAGAAAAGCTGCCGCTAACGAGGTGACCAACACCACGCCACCGATGCAATGGGGTAGGAGCGAGGGGATGAAAAACCTGCGTCACATGGTGGAGATGGCCGCCCCAACGGACGCCACGGCGCTGATCATGGGCGAGAACGGAACGGGTAAGGTCGTGTTGGCGAGCGAGATCCACCGTCTCTCCAACCGTTCAGCCAAACCGATGGTGAGCGTCGATATTGGGGCCATCACCGAGACGCTGTTCGAGAGTGAGATGTTCGGTCATGTG
>CAMOCK010000221.1 GCA_946610645.1 uncultured Bacteroidales bacterium | reverse complement strand
GGTTCAATTCATCGGTGTTGAGTTTTCGCATATTTTTCTCTTTTGGGGCGCAAAGTAAGTGAAAAAACGCTAATTTTGTACCCTTAATTTGAGATTTTATGGCAGGAAAGGCAGTCGAAACCCCATTAATGAAACAGTATTACTCGTTCAAGGCGAAATATCCCGACGCGATGTTGCTCTTTCGCGTGGGCGACTTTTACGAGACCTACGGCGAAGACGCGGTGAAATCGTCGAAGATCTTGGGCATCGTGCTCACCAAACGGGCCAACGGCGCTTCAGCCGACGTGGAATTGGCCGGTTTCCCCTACCATTCCTTGGATTCCTACCTGCCGAAATTGGTGCGTGCCGGACTGAAAGTAGCTGTTTGCGAGCAACTTGAAGACCCGAAACTGGCCAAGAAATTGGTAAAGCGCGGCGTGGTGGAATTGGTGACGCCGGGCGTGACCTACAACGACAATGTGCTCGAACAAAAGGAAAACAATTTCCTCGCGTCGGTACACCTCGAAAAAGAGGTTTCGGGCGTGGCGTTCCTCGACGTTTCGACGGGCGAGTTCTATCTGACGCAAGGCTCCAATGAATACATCGACAAACTGTTGCAGAGCTTCAACCCGTCCGAGGTCTTGGTGCAACGCAACAGGCGCAAGGACTTCATCGACCTGTTTGGCGGCAAGTATTACCTCACTGTTTTCGACGACTGGGTCTTCACCGACGACTATGCCAACGAAACGCTGAACAAGCATTTCCACACTGTTTCGCTGAAAGGTTTCGGTGTCGACGACTTCCCGAAAGGCATCGTGGCAGCAGGCGTGGCCATTTATTATCTGCACGAAACACAGCACGATAAGATTGACCACATCACCTCGCTTTCGCGCATCGACCAAGGACAATACGTTTGGCTCGACAAGTTCACCATCCGTAACTTGGAGTTGCTGCATACGTCCAACCTCAATGCCAAGACCTTGATTGAGGTCATTGACAAGACCGTTTCGCCAATGGGCGGGCGACTGATGCGCCGTTGGCTAAGTTTGCCATTGAAAAACAAGGAGCAAATCGAGGCACGATATGGGGTGGTGCGCTATTTCGTCGAACACCGTGACTTGATTCCCGTGTTCCAGGATGCTGTACGACAAATCGGTGATTTAGAGCGACTTATCTCCAAAGTGTCGTTGGCGCGAGTGAACCCGAGAGAACTGCTGCAAGTGGGTCGTGCCTTGGACCAAATCAAGGTGTTGAAGAAGACTTGCAACGAGAGCAGACATGGTGGTTTGCAGAAATATGCCGAGCAATTCAATCCTTGCGCTTCCATTCGCGATCGCATCAAAAAAACGCTGAAACCCGATGCGCCAGCGGTCGTCTCCAAAGGCAACTACATCGCCGACGGCGTGGATGCCGAACTCGACGACCTGCGCAACCTGTCGCGCTCGGGCAGGGAATACCTGATGAACATCCAGCGCCGTGAGATGGAAGCCACAGGCATCAACTCGCTGAAGGTGGGCTATAACAATGTGTTCGGCTATTATCTTGAAGTGACTAATTCCCACAAGGACAAGGTGCCGCCTGAGTGGATTCGCAAGCAGACGCTGACCACAGCCGAGCGTTACATCACCGAGGAGCTGAAGGAATATGAGCAGAAGATTCTCGGAGCTGAGGAGAAAATCAGCATCATCGAGCAAAGGTTGTATAATGAATTGGTCACTGCCGTGACCGAGTTTGTGGAGCCGATTCAGGTGGATGCCTCCATCGTGGCCCGCATCGACTGCCTTGTCAGCTTCGCTGATATTTCGCTGAAATACAACTATGTGCAACCCGTCATTGACGATTCGTTTGTCCTCGACATCAAGGAAGGCCGCCATCCCGTCATCGAGCAGATGATGCCCGTGGGCGAGAGCTACATCGCCAATGATGTCTATCTCGACCGCGACAAACAGCAAATCATCATCATCACCGGCCCGAATATGTCGGGTAAGTCGGCCTTGCTGCGACAGACGGCATTAATTGTGCTGATGGCGCAAATGGGTTGTTTCGTTCCGGCGGCTTCGGCGCGTATCGGATTGGTCGACAAGATTTTCACTCGTGTTGGCGCGTCGGATAATATATCGTCAGGAGAGTCCACATTTATGGTGGAGATGAACGAGACGGCGAGCATTTTGAATAACGTGTCGTCTCGGAGTCTTGTGCTTTTAGACGAAATCGGGCGCGGCACCAGCACTTACGACGGCATCAGCATCGCTTGGGCCATCACCGAGTTTTTGCACGACCACCCCGTGAGTCGCGCCAAGGTGATGTTTGCCACGCACTACCACGAACTGAACGAAATGGAGGACTCCTTCGCCCGCATCAAGAACTACCATGTTTCGGTGAAGGAAGTCGGCAACAAGGTGGTGTTTTTGCGCAAGCTGAAGCGTGGTGGCAGCGCCCACAGCTTCGGTATTCACGTGGCAGAGATGGCTGGAATGCCGCGCAAAGTTATCGAACGTGCCACGGCTTTGCTTAGTGTTTTGGAAAAGTCGCACACGAGCGAGGATGTCGAAAAAGCCGCTGCAAAAAAACAAGACGATGACATGCAGCTGAGTTTCATTCAATTGGACGACCCGTTGTTGCTCCAAATCAAAGAGGACATTCTCAACACGAACATCGACACTTTGACACCCGTTGAGGCTTTGATGAAGCTGAATGAGATCAAAAAACTGCTTTCCAAAGTATAGTTTTAGCGCAATTTTATGCTTTGGAAAGCAGAAAATTTTCATTTTTTATGCTTTGGAAAGCAGAAAATGTATTGTTATCT
>CAMOCK010000220.1 GCA_946610645.1 uncultured Bacteroidales bacterium | reverse complement strand
TGGTGGCAGTGCTCGAAAAGGCGTGGCAACCCGGTCGCGCCCTCATCATCATCGGTGAGGACATCGGCGGCGAAGCCTTGGCTACCTTGGTCGTCAACCGTCTGCGTGGCTCGCTGAAAGTCGCTGCCGTCAAGGCTCCTGGCTTCGGTGACCGTCGTAAAGAGATGCTGGAAGACATCGCCATCCTGACTGGTGGCACCGTCATCAGTGAAGAGAAGGGCTACAAACTTGAGGATGCCACCCTGCAAATGCTGGGTCAGGCCGACAAGGTCAGCATCAACAAGGACAACACCACCATCGTGAACGGTCACGGTGCCAAGAAGGACATCGAAGGCCGCACCAACCAAATCAAGGCCCAAATCAAGACCACCACGAGCGACTACGACCGCGAGAAACTGCAAGAGCGCTTGGCCAAGTTGGCCGGTGGCGTGGCAGTCATCTATGTGGGTGCCGCCTCCGAGGTTGAGATGAAGGAGAAGAAAGACCGCGTTGAGGACGCTTTGAACGCCACCCGCGCTGCCATCGAAGAGGGTATCATCCCTGGCGGCGGTGTCGGTTTCATCCGCGCCATCAAGGCCATCGAGAAGCTGAAGGGCGACAACGAGGACGAGACCACGGGTATCGCCATCATCAAGCGCGCCTTGGAAGAGCCGCTGCGCCAGATCGTTGAGAACGCCGGCTTGGAAGGCTCGGTCGTGGTCAACAAGGTGAAGGAAGGCAAGAACGACTTCGGCTTCAACGCCCGCACCGAGGTTTACGAGAGCCTGCTCGAAACGGGTGTCATCGACCCCGTGAAGGTGTCGCGTGTCGCTTTGGAGAACGCTGCTTCTATCGCTGGCATGTTGCTGACCACCGAGTGCGTCATCAGCAACCACAAGGAGCCTACGCCTCCCACACCTCCTATGCCCATGGGCGGCGGAATGGACGGGATGATGTAATCCTGAATTAAGAATGCGGAATTAGGAAATCGAAGATTCGACGAAGTCAATGCGGAATGGCCTGACGGCTGCAATGTCCCGTGTCCCGAAGTCCCGCGTCAATAAATACTGGAAACGAGCAAAAGGCTGGCCTTGAAAAAGGCTGGCCTTTTTTGCGTCAAATGAACATTTTTTTGTTTGGAATTAATCTGTTTCCAATAGTATTTGTATCTTTGTACCCATTAAACCCTTTCTGCAAGAAGGAATGACACGACAACAAATCATAGAGAAGCACAAGCCCCTGTTTTGGTACATACCAGAGGAAAAAAAAGCTGACATTAGCGATAGCCTGTTGGTGGAAACCTTATTGAACGAAGGCTCGTTGGATGATTACCGAGAGCTTATCGATGTGCTTGGGGGTAAGCGTGTCGCCGAAGTGTTTTTCTCAGCCACAGGTCGCCAAAAAGCCAATTATTATCCTGAAATTTATCATTTTTTCTCTCTCTTGTTGGCAAAATATGTATAAAGAAATACTGAATACCAATCAATTGGAACTTCTTCCCTTGATGTCGCAATTTAAGCGGGAGTATTATCTTGTTGGTGGTACTGCAATCGCTCTATACATCGGACATAGGAGGTCCATAGACTTCGATATGTTCAAGTTTTCGGCCATCAATCATAAGAGAAATCTCGACAAGGTCATTGCTTCTGGTTTCGAACATGTTGTCACACGTCGGGTGGCTGAGCAGATGAACTTGATTGTCAACGAGGTGAAGGTAACGTTCTTCCAATATCCTTTTCCTATACAAGTTTCTGGTGCCTTTGAATCCTGCTTTCGGCTGCCTTCTTTGATACAATTGGCGGCGATGAAAGCCTACGCATTGGGGCGTCGGTCGAAATGGAAGGACTATGTGGATTTATATTTTCTGCTGACCGAGCATTTTAGTATCGAAGATGTTTCGGCTTGTGCCACGGCTTTGTTTGGCGAGTTGTTTTCTGAAAAGCTGTTCCGCTCACAACTCTGTTATTTTGACGATGTGGACTATTCGGAAGCGGTGGATTTCATCATTCCTAATCCACCCGATGAAAGCACCATCAAAAAAGAGCTGACCCGCATTGCTCTTCAAGGGATTTAGGTTTTTTTCATCTCTCCATCCCCAAAATCGTATGGACAAAACTTTGTGACAAAATTTTACAAACAATTGACAACCAATATTATAAAAACAAACCTTCCAAAAAAGACATGGACAAAACGCCTCCAATGGTTTGGGCGGGTTTTGGCGGTTCATAAATTTCCCTATTTTTGCCCTCGAAATCTCAAATCCATAAAACGATGAAAAAAACGACAATGAAAAAAGCCGTCCTTTTACTGCTGCTTGCGGCATGGACGTTTCCTGTTAAAGGCTATGGCCTATCCTAATCCAGCCAAGGATGAGTTGAACATCGACATCAGCGATGTGCACAACTTGGAAGGCTGCCGCATCAGCATCACGGATGCACTTGGCCGTCCCTGCGTTGACAGGTTTGTCCGTGGCGAGGGCAATGTGCTCACGGTGGGCGTTTCGGGCCTCAAGGCGGGTGTCTACACCTATCGCGTCTACAACGCAGAACAGGAGCTGGCGGGCGGGAAGTTCGTGAAGGAGTGAATTCTGACTTTGCAGGTTGAGTCTTTAGTGGCATTTCATTCCCTTTTTTGCGGTAGGCTGTCAGGTTTTTTCCCCTTTCCGCAATAATTTCTACCTTTGCAAGTTATTAATAACCTATCTGTGTAGAAAATGCCCGAAGAACAACAAAACAAGAAGCAGCGGAAACTCGGCCTTCGCAACATCTCGTTCAAGAAGCTGAACCGAAGCTACGACTTCCTGATGAAGCTCGACGAAACTGGTAAGCCCATTCTTGGATTCAAGCTCAACCTGCTCAACCTCATCCTCGTCACCATCGGGTTGGCCTTGCTGCTCATCATCATCAACACCTATATCATCGCCTTCACGCCCTTGCGCGAATACATACCGGGCTATGACGACAGCAACCTCAAACGCGAAGTGTATCATTTGGGTCTTCGCGCCGACTCGCTGACGGCAGAGTTGAACAAGAAAGATGTCTATTTCGAGAATATGAGGCGTATCGTGGAAGGTTATGATTTTTCTGCCGACAGTGCAGCGAAAACCAATCCTTACGAACCGCTACCCAAATCGGTGACAGACACTATCGTTTTGCATAAATCGATACAAGACAGTTTGTTGCGTGCTGAATATGAGGCCCAAAACCAATACAATATCTTCGGGGAAGGTTTCACGACGCAAACAAGCCCCAGTAAGTCGCTGAAGAATTTTTTCGTCCCGCTCACTGGGAAGACCATCCGCGACTTCGATCCTCAAAACGGGCATTTTGGCGTGGACATTACCTCTGAGGGAGACCAAATCATCAATGCCACCCTCGACGGCACCGTGGTATTCTCCTCGTGGAGCATAGATAACGGTTATTGCATTGGCATCCAACACGAAGACGGCTATTTCTCCACCTACAAGCATAATTCCACCTTGCTGAAAACAGAGGGCAACTATGTAAAAGCAGGCGAGGCCGTCGCAGTGTTGGGCGGATCGGGCGAGGCCGAGCAGAGCAAACACCTCCATTTCGAGTTGTGGCACAACGGCATCGCCGTCGATCCTGGCGACTATATGACCCTTAAACGCGTTGCGAACAAATAAAATCCGTATCTTTGCACGCTTTTTCCAACAAAAAAACTTCAAAAGATGATCATATTAATAAAGGTATTACAGTTTTTCCTTTCCCTCTCGATCCTGATCTTCATCCACGAACTGGGCCATTTCCTTGCTGCCAAGGCCTTCAAGACCCGCGTCGAGAAGTTTTATCTTTTCTTCGACTGGGGCTTCTCCATCTTCCGCTGCAAGAAAGTGAACGGCAAGTGGCGCTTCAGGTTTTTCTCGAAAAACGTGCCTGAAAGCTATACCGTCACCGAATACCAGGACGCTGCTGGCAAAAAACAGAAGAAATACGACCCCATCGACCGAAGCACATTGCCCGCCGACGACTGGCGCCAAAGCGACAGCACGGAATATGGCATCGGGTGGTTCCCGCTTGGCGGCTACAACAAAATAGCAGGCATGGTGGACGAGTCGATGGACAAGTCGCAGATGCAACAACCTCCCAAGCCTTGGGAGTTTCGCTCCAAACCCGCTTGGCAACGTTTCATCATCATGGTGGCAGGCGTGACCATGAACGTGCTGCTGGCCTTTGTCATCTATATCGGCTTGCTCACCAAGGAAGGCGAACAATACCTGCCCACAACAGAAGTGAACAAATACGGCATCTCGGTCGATAGCCTCGCCTACGAGTTCGGACTGCGCGACGGCGACAAGATCCTTTCTGTCGATGGACAGTATATCGAGAACTTCTCACAAATCCCGATGCAAATCATCCTTGAAAAAGCCAAGACCATCGAAGTGGAACGCAATGGCAAGGACACCACCATCATCTTGCCCGACGACGCCCTCACCAAGCTGCTTGCCAAACAAGACCCCAACTTCATCTCGTTCCGTGTGCCTTTCATGGTGGCCGACCTCACCGCCGACGGCGCAGCCAAGGCGGGAGGCATGGAAGTAGGCGACATCATTATCGGCATCAACGACATGGAAACGCCTTATTACCAAGACTTTGTGAAAAACATCAAGCAATACAGGAACCAGGATGTTGACATTAGGGTGGTGCGCGATTACGACACCTTGTCGCTACCTATGCACCTTGGCAACGAGGGCGTGATTGGTGCATATTTAGCGCCCATCAGCACCTATTTCGACATGGAAGTCGTCCATTACTCCTTCTTCGAGGCCATCCCTGCCGGATTCTCCAAGACTTTCAAGGAACTCGGCGACTACTGGAAACAGGTGAAACTCATCTTTAGTCCCAAGACCAAGGCCTATGAGAGCGTGGGCGGCTTCATCAGCATCGGAAAGATCTTTCCGGAAACATGGATTTGGAGCATTTTCTGGCGCATGACAGCCTTCCTCTCCATCGCCCTCGCCGTGATGAACATCCTGCCTATCCCGGCATTGGATGGCGGACACATCCTGTTTTTGCTGTTTGAAATCATAACCCGCCGCAAGCCTTCCGACAAGTTTATGGAAGTGGCTGAAACCGTGGGACTTGTGCTTGTTTTGGCTTTGGTGGTTTTGGCTAACGGCAACGACATCATCAGACTCTTTAGATGAGGCATGAAGAAGGAGGCAAACTGTGTGATGAATGTTTCAAGTAAAAAAATAATTTGCTCATTATCAATTGTTTAATGACATTGCGTAAAAATTAATTTGTCGAGATAAATACTAAATTCGTAAATTCGCGGTTTCAATAAAACGAAATATGCTGAAATTGAAGCGGAAAACCATACATATAGCACTTGTCGTCATCCTTGCTTTGTCGGCTTCCATGGCCAAAGCACAGCAGGCTCCTATTTTCACCAATTACAATAACTCGTTTTCCTATATCAACGCAGGTTATGCAGGATTGAGCGAGGGAGTGAATATTTTAGGGCTTTATCGCCAGCAATGGGCCGGTTTTGTCGATAACGACGGCAACGAAGTGGCACCGCAGACCTTCCTGCTCACGGGCGATGTTCCCATCCCGGCCATTCGTGGTGGCGTGGGTCTTTCCATCATGCAAGACAAACTCGGTTTCGAGAACAACATCAATGTCGGAATCGGCTATTCCTATCACCTCGACTTGGGCGGCTCGACGCTCGGCATCGGCGTGGCTGGAACTTTGCTGAACCGTAGCGTAAACTTCTCAAGTCTGAACCCCAACGTCGCCAACGACCCGCTCATAACTGGCCTCGGCGAGGAAAGTGCCATGCTGTTCGACTTCAACGCAGGCCTGTTTTGGCAAATCCCCGAATCGTTCTATATCGGCGTTTCGGTCGTCAATGTGCTCGAAAGCATGACCAAGGCTCTCAACGATCAGTCGGAGAGCAGTGCCAGTTTCGTCACAGACCGCACATTCTATGCCGTTGCTGGCTATCCGTTCCAGTTTGAAGACCTTCCGACCTTCACGTTTATCCCCTCCGTCGGGGTGATGTCAGACATCGCATCCACCCAGGTAAATGCCAGTTTCAAAGTGCTTTTCCGCGACGTGTTCACGTTGGGAGCCAACTATCGCCCGCAGGAGTCGGTCGGTCTTATGGCCGGATTCAAAATCAAGGACTTCCATGTAGGTTATTCCTACGACATCAACACAATGGGCTCGGGCATTCCAGGGTCGCACGAAATCGCGCTGAGCTATTGCTTCAAGCTCGATCTCGACCGTACGCCGAGAGACTACAGAAGCGTCAGGTATTTGTAAAATCGACCAGAAAAAGAGAAAATTTATGGGTCAAACATAATAAAATCTAGTTTTGACGGTTTTTTAAGCGCGTGCCGTCTGGAAAAACCATCCACGGCGCGTCTATTTATAGAAAGAAAAGTAAATAATAGTAATATCATTGTCGAAAAAATGAAAAAGCTACTGTTCGTGTTTTCCGTCGCACTGCTGCTGACAGCCTGCGGCAATTCAAATCAAGGCGAATTGGTTGGGGTGAGAAAAACCAACAAAACCTTCAACCAGCCCGACCCCTACGGGATGGTGTTTGTCCCCCAAGGCAACTACACTATGGGCGTTGGCGGAGAAGACATTACCTCCTCCTACATGAATGAGCCGAAGACGGTTTCGGTTTCTGCATTCTTCATGGACGAAACCGAGATCACAAACAACGAATACCGCCAGTTCGTGTATTGGGTTCGTGACTCCATCGCTAGAAGAATCCTTGCCGACAACTTCCCCGACAAATACGCCATCACCGAAGGCAAAAACGGCGAGGCCTACGCCCCGCCACACCTGAATTGGAAGGAAAAGATCGACTGGAACAGCAAGGAGCAAGAAGTGCGCGAGGCCCTCGAGCCCATGTTCCTTCCCGAACACGAGCGCTATTTCCGCAGAAAGGAAATAGACACAAGGAAACTGTACTACACCTATTACTGGTTCGACATGGTGGCTGCCGCAAAGAAAGACTTTGGCGACGACAGGCTGATAGACAACGACTATTCGCTCGGCGAAGCCGATGCCGGCATCACCGTTGACCGCAAAGGCGCCTGGTCGAACCGTAAGCAAGGCTACAGCGACCGTTCGGTGTATGCGCGCGCCGAGGTCATCAACGTCTATCCTGACACACTTTGCTGGATCCACGACTACGCATATTCTTTCAACGACCCGTTGACAGAGAAGTATTTCTGGCATCCGGCCTACGACAACTACCCGGTGGTTGGTGTGACATGGCAGCAAGCCAAGGCCTTCTGTGTGTGGCGCACGGAGTTGCTCAATGCCTACTTGCGCTCTCGCAAGGGCGTCGATTTCTCAGAGTTCCGCCTGCCCACCGAAACCGAATGGGAATGGGCAGCCCGTGGCGGCAAGATGCTGAACCCCTATCCGTGGGGCGGTCCTAACGCCAGTAACGCCAAAGGCTGTTTCATGGCCAACTTTAAGCCCCGCAGAGGCAACTATCTCGCCGACGGTGGCCTTCGCACCCTCGTAGTAGGTTGCTACCCACCCAACGGATGGGGCCTGTACGACATGGCTGGCAACGTGGCCGAATGGACCAACACCGCTTATGACCCCAACTCCTATAATTTCACTTGGGACATGAACCCCAACTACACCTACAACGCCAAGCCCGACGACCCGCCAGTCATGAAGCGCAAAGTGGTGCGCGGTGGCTCGTGGAAAGACGTTTCTTACTATTTGCAAGTCACCACCCGCGACTTCCAATACCAAGACTCGGCCAACTGCTACACTGGCTTCCGTTGCATCCAACCCTACCTTGGCCGCAACAAGGGCGACAACCCGAGAATGTCGAGAGTTTACAGATAACACAACCATGATTACAAATAACAAAAAGTATAACATTTAATCACAAATCAGCTATGTCTAAAAAACAAGAAAACCTTACAGGATTCAAGAAATTCCAAGCCTTCACTCAGTCGAAGAAGTATAAATCATTCATGGGTGCCGTCTATGGCATCGGTGCCGCCATCGTGATGGTGGGTGCTTACTTCAAGCTGACCCACATCGCTGGCGCCGACCTCATGCTTGCCATCGGTCTGGGTGTGGAAGCATTGATCTTCTTCCTCTCGGCTTTCGAACCGCAACACCTTGATTATGCTTGGGACAATGTTTTTGTTGAATTAGACGAAGACTGGGACGGCCAAACGAGAACCCAGTTTGCCACTTCCGGTGCAGGTGCCAAGGCAGCCCCCTCAAACGCCGAAGACGCATTGCTGAGCAAGATGTTCGAGAAAATGAACGTCAGCGAAGACACTTTCAACAAGATTGGCAAAGGCCTTGACCGATTGGCCGCCAATGCCGGCCAGATGGCCGACATCAGCAATGCCATGGCCGCCACCACCAACTACGCTAACGCCATGGACCGTGCCACCAAGTCGATTTCCGACTTCTCGAGCGCATACGTCGAAACCAACCAGAAACTGTCCGACTCCTTGGGCAAGCTCGACTTCAGCGCACTTGATGCCAACACCATCAAGAAAGTGGCCAACAGCATGCAATCGCTCAACTCAATCTACGAGCTCCAACTGCAAGGCGCCGAACAAACCTCAGCCGCCAGCAAGAAGCTGACCGAGACAATGAACAAGTATATGGATAACCTCAACGCTTCATCACAGAACGCGGGTCACCTTAACGACCAACTCAACCAGTTGTCGCAACGCTTGACCGCCCTCAACAATGTCTATGGTGGAATGTTGTCAGCAATGAACATCAAGGCATAATTCTACTCAAAACCATTGTCTAACCAAAAAAAGGAGTAAGAACCATGTCAGGCGCAAAAGAAACCCCAAGACAGAAAATGATCGGTATGATGTACCTGGTCTATACTGCCTTGTTAGCCATGAACGTATCCAAGGACATCCTCGATGCCTTCGACACGGTGAACAGCGGCGTGCAGACCACCAACATCACCCTTTCGGACCAAATTAACCAAAAATATGCTGCCTTCCAGGAACAATATTCCAAGGAGCCAGAAAAGGCCGGCCCCTATTGGGAACAGGCCCAGACGCTCAAGGCAGAAGCCGACGACCTCATCAACTACATCGAAGCCCTGAAATGGGACTTGGTGAGAAACGTTGAAGCGAAAAACCCTTCCGAAGCCCTCGAACAAGGCTTGCTGAAATCGGCCGACACGCTTCGCAACGGACGTAAAATCTTTGACATCAACACCTCCAAGGTGACATCGAGAGACAACTACAACAAACCCACCGTCTATATGATGGGCGACCCAGAAGGCAACGGCAAGGCATTCGAACTTTCCAAGAAAATCAGACGATTCCGCAACGAAGTCGTCAAGGCCATGGGTCCCGAACATATCCACGAAATCGGCATGATTACCGATAGCGTGTTTGGCCCAAAGGCTTATGTCATGGAGCAAACCGGTGCCAACGAAAGCCAATTGAAGAAACTTCCGTATGAGGTTGAGGTGTATGGTGCTCGCATGGACTATGCCCCTACCGCCATGGATGCCATCCAGAAAGGCTGGGAATACCGCAACTTCCACCACACCGTGCTGATTGCCGATGTTACCCTGCTCAACAAAATCATCTCCGAAGCCCAAACGGCTGAGTTGAACGCTGTCACCCAACTGATGACCAACATCCACGCTTCCGACTACAAGTTTGATGAAATCGGTGCCAAGGTGTTTGCCGAGAGCGGCTATCTCCTCTCAGGCCAAACCTACAAGGCCCAAGCCATGGTTACCGCATGGCAGAACACGCAAACCAAAGCCTATGTGAAGTTGGACGGCGGCCCCGAAAGGGAATACACCAGCGACGGACAAGGTGTCATCAACCTCGACTTCAACTGTGGCGTGGGTCAGCACCGCTACACGGGCTACATCAAGATGCTCGACCCTTCGACTAACGAAATGAAGGACTTCCCGTTTGAGAACACCTTCACCGTGGCCCCGCCGGCGGTGAGCGTCTCGGCCACCAAGATGAACGTCGTTTATCGCGGCATCGACAACCCGATTGCCGTAGGTGGCGGCGTGGGAGGCGAAATCAATGCCACGGCCACTGGCGCCACGCTGACCCGCACGGGCAACGGCACCTATAACCTGCGCCCAGGCGAAGCCAACGAAGTGACGGTCAACGTCAGTTCGGGCGGCTCAAACCTCGGCAGCATGAAATTCCGCGTGAAAGACCTGCCAAAGCCCGAAGCCTCCATCAGGAATGTGGTCAACGGCCAAGTGTCGAAGACCGCTCTGCTCAGCGCGGGCGGAGTGGTTGCCGAAATGAAGGATTTCGACTTCGAAGGCGTCAAGTACGACGTGGTGGGTTATACCTTCCGTTACAAGACCAAAGCCGGCACCACAAAGGAAGCCAAGAGCAATGGCAGCAGATTCAGCGAAGAGATGAAGAATGCCATCAATTCCGCAAACGTGGGCGACATGTTCCAGTTTACCGCCATTCAGGTTAGGGGCAACGACGGCAAGACCAAGACCCTCGAAACACCTATCGGTGTTGAAATCAAGTAAACAACTAAAACCCTTATACAATGAAAAAGACACTTGTTTCCATGTTGACCCTTGTGGCCCTGCTCGGTAGCCTGAGCCTCAACGCCCAGACCACCGACATCAAGCCGCCGAGGAACAGCATCCTTTCGGATCGACAAGAGATTATCAACGAGAAGAAGCCTTCGCCGCTCCCGGTCATCGACGAATCCACAGTGATGTGGAAAAAGACCGTCATCAGGGAAATCGACTTCCGCCAGAAAATCAACCAAGCGTTCTACTACCCCATCACCCCGACCGAAGACTGGAGAAACTTCATCACGGTGATTTACGACGGCATCCAGAGCGGCGACATCACGCCCTATCGCGTCGAGAACAACATTGACGACATGGTGACGCCCCTGACCTTGGCAGACTTTGAACAGGAAAACACGAAGATTGGCGACCCTCCGACCATCTGGAACGAAGAATTGGGCACCGAGGTACCCAACGAGATCTCCTTCAAGGACCGCATGCTCAACGTGACACGCCTGCGCATCAAGGAAGACTGGTATTTCGACAAGAAACTGTCGCAATTCCTCGTCCGTATCATTGCCCTTGGGCCTATCGTCGTCGATGACGATGGCGGCCTGTCGCAAGTGTGCTGGGTGCCTTACGAAGACTCGCGTGACGTGCTTGCCAAAGCCTTCGCCTTCAACCGCAACAACTCGGCCCAACGCCTCACCTACGACGAAGTGCTGCAAAAACGCATCTTCGACAGCTACATCGTCAAGGAAGAGAACGTTTACGACCGCTACATCAACTCCTACGCATTCAACATTGACGCCCTCTACGAATCGGAGCGCATCAAGAACGAGATGCTTGACTTCGAGCAAAGCCTCTGGGAATATTGATGGTTTGCTATTGACAATGAAAAAGGACGCTTTCGGGCGTCCTTTTTTGTGCGCTTTCGTGTCGTGCCTCACAATGACGCAAAGCGCGACAAACAAAAAAAAAAGCAGCCGATTGCTCTGCTGCTTTTTTGTCGAATGCCCTGCCAAATTATCGAACTTCTTTGAGGACTTTAACAAGATAGTTGAGTTCATCGAAAAGCATTGTGTGTTGAATAAGGGGTATAATAATAAATAGTTTGTGATTGAGGATTGTAAGATTGTAATTGATAAATTGAAATTATGCTATAAGAGAAACAACGAAAACCAGTTTTGGATGATGATGGCAGAGCAACCCGACCATCTTCAATTTGGTGACTTTGAATTGGTCAGAGGTCAAGCCGATGGAACATACGAAGGTATCTATGGGGTTGCCTATGCGCAGCATGAATTTGCCACTTTGCTATTTGACAGGTTTTCCGACAAGGAAAAGAAATATTGTTGGGTGAGCATAAGAAACCAAGTATTTTATTCCAATACGATGCGCATAGACATTCTTAACGAGTTTCAAGATGCAGTTGGATTTGCGGGTATCAATAACATCACCCAATTGGATTTGGCTTGTGATTTGCCATTTAACCCAGTGCCGAGGATAAAGAAATTATTGAAGCGTGAAGATGTTTCGGTTGTACGATGTGGAACGAAGATTGAAGATAAGAAACAGGTGATTGATGGCTTGTTTTTCCTGCATCCCACCAATGGATTGAAAGAACTTGCACCAACTTTGTATTTCAGCGATAACGACAAAAGAAAATCTTTCGTGGTGTACGATAAGAAAAAGGAAATCCAGCATAGCGATAAGGCATACATTGCAGACTTTTACGGCAATCCAAGGCGATTGTATAGGTTGGAAATAAGGTTGACCTCCGATGAGTTATTCCGTTATTTCAAGAAAAATGATATATCACTTTCAGTTGATTTGCTTGTTGACCAATCGTTTTTGAAATCCATGTACGATGAATTTCTGTTTCGATTGCTCCATTTCAGTTACAGGCGAAAATCAATTGGCTTGTTGGATGCGGTGATAGCAATAAAAGAAGGGTATGAATTGGATGTGAAGATGCACCATTAGGGATATAACCATAGTCCCTACCAATACACCAATAATATCCCTGTGGATGCAGGTTGATGTATCAAAACTCCAAGTGTATCAATATAATCTATTCTTGATGTTCAAACACAACTTGTTTTTGTGTCTTTTTAATCATTTAGATTTTGCTGATAAAAAGTAAGTAAAGGTTTCTTCGATTTAATTTTTGTGTATTTTTGCATCAAATAAAATACTATCTGAACTATGAAAACAGCGGTGATTATTATTATTTGTGTATTAGCATTGTTGATTGTTTTTGCCATGCTCAAGAGAAAAGCAAAAGCAACTATGACAAATCAACCTTTATATGCAATATCAAAAGATGGTTTTCTTGGTTTTGTAATTGGCGACACATTTAAGTTTGTTTGGTCAAGAATAAATCATCTTGGTTTAATGAACCAAAAAGAAATGGATGATTTCAAGAGTAATATGGAAGTCATGCAGATGATAGGGTTTGGGTCAAATACAATACGCATGGCGAAAAATAAATTTGAGGGTATAGACTATATCTCTATGAGTTTTGATGAAAGGAATTGCCTAAATAGTATTATGGTATATGTAAATAACAAACCAAATACTACAGCCAAAGCATATATGAAAGAACTTCGTGATAAGTATGTGAATTTATTAGGCGAACCAAAAGTTGATAGTGATATTGTATATCAATGGGCGTTTAAAAATGTGTTGATTGTTCTTTGTTATACAGACAACCAAATATTACTTCATATCCACGATAAAAATTATCTTTCATAATCCCTGTGTTATTTCTTTGTTCCAAGATAGTTTTTGGACTTATTTTCGGTTTCTTTCAATATGATTTCGCCTTTTCGGATGATGTAGCCAGTTTTGGTGACATATTCCAATGGCTTATTTTCTTTTCGTAACTTGCAGAAGGCATTATTCAATGAATGAATGTTGATGCCGAGTTCTTCATCTGTGTGCTTGTCATACATGGATGCAGGAGAGCCGAAAAATTCAAAGCCAGTTTTCCATTCAAGATAGATTACATTTCGTGCCATACATGGTTTAGATTTGGCGCAAAGATACATTCAAATCTTGAAAAAGTTATTATTTGTAACAAAAAATCATAAAAATATGATTATATGTAACAAATAATCACTATATTTGCATCGTAATTCAATCAAACACATATCACAATGGAAAACGCAGTAATTTACGCCAGAGTTTCAACACAGAGTCAAGACTATGAAAGACAGGTCGAAGAATTAAGGGCTTATGCTCAACGCAATGATTATCAAATTGTTGCAGAGTTTACCGAGAAAATTAGTGGCGCAAAGAAAGTGGATGAGCGCAACGCCATGTCGGAAATGTTGGACTATGTGACCAGCAACGATGTGAAACGAGTATTGGTTTATGAATGCAGCCGTATCAGCCGCCGTGCCGCCGATTTCTTGAACATCATCGACTATCTGACCGAACATAAGATTTCGCTTTACATCCACCAAAATGGACTTGAAACCTTGCAAAGGGATGGCAGTGTCAACCCCATTGCTCAACTTGTTTTGGGCATCATCGGCCAGTTCAACCAAATGGAGCGTGGCCTTATTCGCAGCCGTATGGAAAGCGGCTATAACCACTATAGGAGCAACGGAGGCAAAGTGGGGCGCAAGGTGGGTTATAAGAAGTCCGATGAGCAGATGAAGGAAGAGTATGCCGAGGAAATCCGCTTGTTGAAGAAAGGCATATCGTTGCGCAATGTGCAGAAAATCAGTGGAACATCCATAAACACCCTCCGAAAACTAAAGGAAATGCTCTGAAAATGAGCGTTTTATCTATGTTGATTTTAATTTTGATGTGACGGAGAAATTACCCACGGAATAAATTATGTAATAGTTTTATAATCAATGAATTACAATAGAAATATAGGTGCTTTTCTTGCCGTTATCCTCCTCCCACAAAAGGGGTATATGGTAAGCGCAATAAGGGGCGAACAATTAGCCATGAAAATTTTTTCTCCAGTTTCGACCTGTTTTTTATTGACTTTCTATCCTATCCATACTATTTATTTATTGGTAATGAAAACTACCAAAAACTATAACTCAAAAAAGTGAAACGATAATAATTGTAAAAAGTGAAATGATTATGGAAAAGAACTACAAAAGGCAATACAGGGAATGCCCTGTAGAAGTGAGAAAGAAAATCAGTGCCAAGATGAAAGGCAAGAAGAAATCAGACATGACCAAACAACGAATTTCGATGGGTATGAAAAACTATTGGCGTGATGTGCCATCAATGAGTGGCACAGACTTTACCAGCACAGGAAGGATAGTGTAATTTGTTTTTCCCGAAAACTTTCTGTATGTTATCTATCAAGAATAAAGGGTATCATTTAATTATGTAATTATGAATGCTAAACTACCAAGATTATGATGAGGATTTTAGACAATTAGGACTTAACGAGAACGAACAGAAGGTGGTATTAGACTTTTTCCACCAATTAGGAGAAATCCTGTTTAATAATAAGATTGAAAAACTTTTACAAGATGAGTAGAAAGAGCAATGAAAAGAAGAAGAGAGCCGCAAAACAAGTTGAATTTGCGAAGTTAGACCATAAGGTTGCGGCATTATGGACAAGGGTTTCCAGCGAAAAGCAGGAACAGAATAATTGCAGTTTGGAAACACAGGATAAGGTGTGTAGAGAGTATGCGGAGCGTAACGGCATCACCATTAAGAAACCTTTTGGTGGCACACACGAAAGCGCAAAGAAAATGGGTGAAGAGTTCAAGAAAATGATTGCTGAGGTTAGACGAGATAAGGAAATCAATGTGATATTGGTTTACTCTTACGACAGGTTTAGCCGAACAGGGGCGGAGGCATCAATGCTGAAGGCGTTACTGAAATCGAAAGGTGTGTATGTGGTCAGTGCCACGCAACCAGTTGACCCCGATAGTGCATCGGGCGATTTCATGGAAGATGTTTTATTGTTGTTTTCCAAGTTCGACAACACCATAAGAAAAGACAAGTGTGTTGGTGGTATGAAAGAATGTTTGCGCCGTGGTGAGTGGTTTAATGCAGCACCATTTGGCTATGACCATTACAAGGAAAACAAGCACCACTATTTGAAAGTGAATTGGAAAGGTGAATTATTGAGGAAGGCGTTTCGTTGGAAAGCCGATGAGGGGTTGAGCAATCCCGAAATTTGTGACAGGTTGAAAGCACATGGATTGGAAATTGACCGAAAGAAACTTTCATACATCTTTATGAACCCAATCTATTGCGGCTACATTAGGCACAATCTATTGGATGAAGGCGAATTGGTGAAAGGCAACCATGAACCAATAGTGGATGAAGAGACTTTCAAGAAAATCAATGGTGCATCGAAGGCAGGGTACGAGCATAAAGAGGTGACAGAGAGTTTCCCATTGAAACGCCATGTCAGATGTGCCGATTGTGGTGGCTATTTGACAGGATATGTGGTGAAGTCAAGGGGCAAAGAGTATTACAAGTGCAATAAGATAGGTTGCAAGAACAACCAGTCAGTAACCAAGATGCACAATAAGTATATTGGGCTATTGGATAGCTACGGCATCCCAAAAGAGTTCCACGGCATTTTGAAAAAGGTGTTGGTGGAGTTGTTCAAGGGTTGCCATGAGAGCCGAATGGAAATGACCAGCACCCTTAACAAGAAAAAGACCGAGGTAGAGAATAAGATAAAGAATGTTCAATACAGGTTTGGCGTTGGCGAAATCGGGGAAGAGGTTTACAATGTCACGATGTCGAAATTGAAGGATGAGCAATCCGAAATCACGCAACAATTGGAAAGCATCACGGAAAATTTATCGAACAAGAAAAGATATATAGATGTGGTAATGCTAATGTGTTGTAAATTAGGAAGTTTATGGAATGAAGGAGATTTTCATTTGAGGCAAAATCTGCAAAAATTGGTGTTTCCCGATGGCGTTCTATTTGACAAGAAAATAGATGGTTATCGAACAGAAAATGAGAACGCAGTTTTTGCTATATTTCGCAGGTTTTCAGATACTTATAAAAACAATAAAGGGACAGCAGATAGTCTGTTGTCCCTTTTTGTCGGAGTGGCCCGACTCGAACGGGCGACCGCTTGCACCCCATGCAAGAATGCTAGCCAACTGCACCACACCCCGATTGAGTTTGCGGCTGCAAAGATAGGAACTTTTTTTGAATTGGTGTCCACTTTGAAGAAAAAAAGTTACTTTTGCACAAAATAACTATCAACTTTCATCTATTAACCTACAACTGAACAAAATGGAACATATTGAATGTCTGATTATTGGATCGGGTCCGGCGGGCTATACCGCAGCCATCTACACGGGCCGCGCCGACGTGAAAACGGTCATCTACGAAGGGATGCAACCCGGAGGCCAACTCACCCAAACCACCGAAATCGAGAACTTTCCGGGCTATCCGAATGGGGTGACAGGCCCTGAGATGATGGAGGAAATCCGCCAGCAGGCTCTGCGTTTCGGTGCTGAAATACGCGAAGGCGAGGTGACAAGCATTGATGTCAGCCAACGGCCCTTCAGGGTGACGACGGAATACGACGGCGAACTGCTGGCCGACAGTATCATCGTCTCCACGGGTGCTGCGGCGCGTTATCTCGGCCTGCCCTCCGAAGAGGAATTCAAGGGCGGCGGCGTGTCGGCCTGTGCCACTTGCGACGGCTTCTTCTACAAAGGCAAGGACGTGGCCGTGGTGGGCGGTGGCGACACGGCCTGCGAAGACGCAACCTACCTCGCCAAGCTCTGCAACAAGGTCTATCTCATCGTGCGCCGCGACGTGCTCCGCGCTTCCAAGGCCATGCAACACCGCGTGCTGAACACGCCCAATATCGAGGTTTTGTGGAAGCACCAAACCAAGGAACTCTTCGGCGAACAGCAAGGCTTTATGAAGAAGCTGAAGGGTGCCGTCCTTTACCACAGCGAGACCAAGGAGGAACGAACCATCAATATCGACGGTTTCTTTGTGGCCATCGGGCATGTGCCGAACACGGCACCGTTCAAGGGTGTCCTCGACATGGACGACGAGGGCTACATCCTCACCAAGCCCAAGTCGACGGCCACCAACGTGGAGGGCATCTTCGCTTGCGGCGACTGCCAGGATCGCACCTATCGTCAGGCCATCGTGGCTGCCGGAACGGGTGCCATGGCTGGAATTGAAGTGGAGCGGTATTTGATGGAGCATAAATGAATCTTCAGACCTACATAAGAATCCAACCTTTGGAGCAAACTATCCGTTATGGCGATGGTTTGCTCTTTTTGGGTTCGTGCTTCGCCGACGAGGTGGGGATGATTTGCAAAGGCTTGGGGTTCAATGCGTTGGTAAACCCATTTGGGGTGCTGTATAATCCTGTCAGCGTGGCCAATGCCATCCATCGCATGGCCAACGGGAGGCCTTTCATGAGCAATGAAGTCATTAGGGTCGGCGAGGAGTTCTATTGCACCTTCAGCCACAACACGGCGTTTTGGAGACCGACGGAAGCCTTGTTTTTGGAAGAAGCCAACCAGAGCTTGGCAGTAGCCCATGCGCATTTCGAGAAGTCAAAGTGGATTGTCGTCAGCCTCGGCACGGCTTGGGTTTACCGCTATCGCGAGACGCTCGAAGTGGTGGCCAACTGCCACAAAAAGCCTTCCTCGCTGTTCGACCGGCTGCGCCTCACGGTGCCAACTATGGTAACTGTTTTGTCGGACTTTGTCAAAGCCAATGCCGACAAGCAATTTGTCTTTACCGTGTCGCCGTTGCGCCATCTGAAGGACGGGTTGCACGAGAGCCAACTGAGCAAAGCGGCTCTCTTGTTGGCTGTCGATGAGATTTGCCAAAGATTCGCCAACGCGCACTATTTCCCGGCCTACGAAATCGTGATGGACGAGTTGCGCGACTATCGTTTCTACAAGGAGGACATGGTGCATCCGACCGAACAGGCTGTGCGCCACATTTGGGAGCGTTTTGTGGATTTCGCCATCGATGCGAAGGAAAAGCCTGCGATGAAGGCGGCGAGTGAATTGAAACAAATGTTGCATCACAGGCCTCTGTTTCCCGAAAGCGAGGAATGTAAAAAGTTCGAGTCGCTTAAGGAACGGACGGCAAAATCACTGTCTGAGCAATTTCCTCAGATGATTATTTCCAATCTTTGAGCGAAAAAATGTAATTTTGCAGCCTATTATTGAAACCATGAGAAAGATATTCGTTTTTTTTGCCGTCGTAGTGCTGTTTTGTGCTTGCGGAGAGCGGCAACTTGATAATCCCGAATCGGGCAAGTCTGAGAACAAGAAAAGCGCTGTGGTACCCCAATTCAACGCCGATTCTGCCTATCGGTTTGTGGCTGCGCAAACGGCATTCGGGCCGCGTGTGCCTGAAACAGAAGCTCATGCCCAATGCGGCGATTGGCTTGTCGCGAAGCTGGGAAGTTATGCCGACACGGTCATCGTGCAAGGCTTTAGGACGCGGCTTTACAACGATAAGGGCATCGATGGGAAGAACATCATCGCCGTGTTCAATCCCGAGGCCAGGAAGCGCATCGTACTTTGCGCCCATTGGGATTCAAGGCCTTTTGCTGATCATGACGCTGACGAAGCCTTGTCGCACCAACCCATCGATGGCGCCAACGACGGTGCCAGCGGTGTGGGCGTGCTGATAGAATGTGCCCGACAGTTCAAGTTGCAACCTTTGGATGAGAGATTGGGCATCGATATCATTCTCTTCGACCTTGAGGATTACGGGCCGCGCCAGGAGCAAGCGTTAGAATATTACGACGAAAATGTGAACCATTGGGCTTTGGGATCGCAATATTGGGCCAAACAACCGCATGTCTATGGCTACAAGGCCTATTTCGGCATCCTCTTGGACATGGTGGGCGGAAGCAATCCCAACTTCCAAAAGGAGTATTATTCGCAAGGTTATGCCGCTTGGGTGAGCAACAAGGTGTGGCGCAAGGCTTACGATTTGGGCTACCGTTCCTCTTTCAGCAATGAGTTGGGTACGATGATTAGCGACGACCACCTCCCGATGAACCAAATTGCGGGTATTCCCACCATCGACATCATTGACCTGCAGCCCAACAGCAGCAACGGATGTTTCCCTGAAGTTTGGCACACGCACAACGACAACCTTGAACACATCGACAAGGCAACACTCGGAATGGTGGGTGACGTGGTGCTTCATGTGGTTTATGAAGAATGAGTGACATAAGTTTTTTTTGTAACTTTGTGGCCGAAACAAAACAATCAATCAATATATAATCAAATATGAAAGTTGCAACATTATTAGGCGAGCGTTTCAAAAAGGCACCGGCAGACTGCGTGTTCGACAGTCAGGCACTGATGGTGCGCGGTGGCTATATCAAGTCGGTGGGAACAGGTTTGTTTTCCTTCTTCATGCCAGCCAAACGCATCGCGAAGAAAATCGAGAATATCATCCGTGAGGAAATGGATCGCATTGACGGTCAAGAGGTTATGTTTCCCGTTGTCATGCCAGGCACGTTGTGGCAAGAGTCGGGGCGTTTCTCGAGCATAGGCTCGGAATTGCTCCGTTTCAAGGACCGAAACGGCATTGACATGGTGTTGGGCATGACCCACGAGGAGGCCGCTGTGCAACTCGCCCGCGACGCCGCGAAGAGCTACACGCAGTACCCCTTCATGATCTACCAAATCCAGACCAAGTTCCGCGACGAACCCCGCTCGCGCGGCGGACTTATCCGCACCCGCGAGTTCACGATGAAGGACGCCTACAGCTTCCACACCTCGCAAGAAGACTTGGAACAATACTACGCCGAGGCCTACCATGCCTACGAGCGCATCTTTGCCCGCGCCGGTGTGCCCGACGTGGTGGCTGTGAAGTCCGATTCGGGCATGATGGGAGGCCGCGTTTCGCATGAGTTCATGCTGCTCAGCGAAATCGGCGAGGACACCATCGTCATCTGCCCCGAATGCGGCTACCGCTCCAACAGTGAGGCCGCCGACTGCATAGTCCACAACGAGGAATACCCAGTTGAGCCTTTGGAAGAGGTTTTCACCCCCGACCAAAAGACCATTGAGGACGTTTGCAACTATCTCCATGCTTCGCCTTTGCAATCCTGTAAAGCTGTTCTGTATCAGCGCAATATGGATGATTCGTTGGTCATCGTCTTCCTGCGCGGCGACCTTGAAGTGAACGAAACCAAACTCCGCAACCTGCTTGGTGCCGAAGTCCATGCCGCCACCGTCACGCCTGAAATGGGCATTTGCGCCGGTTTCATCGGGCCGAAGGGTTTGCCTGAAGGCATCACTGTGGTTTACGATGAGTCGCTGAAGACCTTGAACTCGTTTGTGGCAGGTGCCAACAAGGTGAACTACCACTACAAGGGCATGAACATGGCCCGCGACTTGGGCGAAGTGAAGTATGACAGCGTGGCCAAGGCCACCGCTGGAGGCATCTGCCCCGTGTGTGGCAAGCACAGCATCACCATCAGCCGTGGCATCGAGGTGGGCAACATCTTCCAACTTGGCACGAAATACACTGAGTCGATGAACATGCAGTATCTTGACAGCGACAACACGCTGAAATACCCCATCATGGGCTGCTACGGCATCGGCGTGGGCCGTTTGATGGCTTCGGTCTGCGAGGTGAGTCACGACGACTACGGCCCCATTTGGCCCATCACCATCGCCCCGTGGCAGGTGCAGGTGTGCGCTTTGCGTGTGGCCGACGAGAACGTGCGCCGCGTGGCCGATAAGGTTTACGAAGACCTGAAAAAGGCTGGTGTTGAAGTCCTTTACGACGACCGCAACATCAGCGCGGGCGTGATGTTCTCCGATGCCGACCTTCTTGGCGTGCCGCTACGTATCGTCATCAGCCCGAAGACCTTGGAGCGCAACGTGCTTGAGTTTGCCGCCCGCGACAAGAGCTTCAAGGAAGACCTCAGCCCCGACAACTTCGTCGACGAGGTGAAGGCCAAGATCAATGCGATGATTGCGGCTTTGACGCCTGAGGATTAATTTGTGTAGAGACGTAGCGCGCTACGTCTCTACAAAGGCAAACAAAAAAATCCAGCAGCCTCAAACTGCTGGATTTTTTTCTGTCTCCACGGTTTCGACGTGTTTGTTTCGTCGGAACCATTCGGTGATGTCTTTCACGCGGCCGTCGGCCAGGCGTTTCATCATGTGTTGGTTGGTGGTCGCGCTGTCCAAAGGCCCCAGCTCGGCGATGTAACGCCCCAACTTGATGTAGTCGAAATGGTTGGTGTCGACGTTTTGTGGGAGGTCGTTCTTGCCAGAATACCAGGCCACCTTGATCTTATGGTCGTTTTTCACCTGACGGGCCAATTGGGCCACGCTTTCCGGTTCATTGTCGCCGCCCATGAAGCACACGCAGGTGATGCCCGACTTGTATTGCTCCACAAGACGGTTCAATTCATTGTTGTCCAAAGGCTTGCCTTCGTCTTTCCACAAATACTTGCTGTGGCAACCTGGGCATTGGTTGGGGCAGTTGGAAATATTGATGGCGAGCGTCACCTCGTCAGGGACTTCCTGAAAGACGACATCAAAATTGGCGTATTTTAGCATCTGTCCATCTCCATTTTTCCATAGTAACGGCGGCCGGCTTCCTCTTGGCGCGGCTCGCTGAAATTGCTGACGCGCTTCAGGTAACCGATGATGCGGGTCAGGTAGTCGATGTTGTGGCTGTGGCACTCGGGGCACTCCTTCAGGTAGCGCTTGTCGATATGGCCGCAGTCGTTGCAGACGGTGTTGGGGATGTTGAAGGTGAAGTAGTTACATCCCTCCTTGGCGGCGACCTTCAGCAGGTGGGCATACT
>CAMOCK010000219.1 GCA_946610645.1 uncultured Bacteroidales bacterium | reverse complement strand
TTTGTGCAGGAGGACGAACGTTTTTATGTCACGAGAGTCCCCAAGGGAACGAATCATATCATCCGGCTGCAAGGCATCAAAGAGCTGACGGATTAAATAAGCGAAAAAACGGTTCCTTCGGTCGCTGAGCCTGTCGAAGCGTCGAAGGAATCGTTTTTTTTATTTCATCTTGAACACCCATGCCGCTGTGCTGCGCAAGTCGCTGTATTTCAGTCCGCTGGTGTCTATGAAAAGCTGGCCGTCCTTGTATTTCCATGGCAAATCCTTCACTGTACCCAACAATCTCACATTCATACTTGGAGCGGGTTCGTCAATGTTCAGAATGAGTTGGTCTTCAGGATAATCCAACGCGATGGCATAAAGCGCGTTTTTGCCTTGCGTGTAACAAACCGAAGGTTGTTCGGAGGTGTAGGTGGCCTTCAGGCCCATTGCAGGCAGCATCGCGCCTTGCTGGAAGTTGGTCATCACTTGTTTTTCCATCGTTTTCGACGACCACAGCAGGTGGATGGTGGCTTCGAGGTCGTCTTCCTCGTAGAAAACCTCGATTCTATGTTGGCCTTGGGCGAGTTTCATTTTCCCGGTTTTGCCCTTTTGCGTGTCGATGACTTCTTTGTCGTCGATGACGAGTCGGGCTTGGTCATCGGTTTGGATTTCAAAAGTATAGGTGTCGGCTGGGCAGTGGAACACACCTTGCCAATGCGCTTGGAAGTGGTCGCAGCTGATGGCGGGGTCGGGGGCGTTGCGTTTCCAGTCGAAGTCGATTTGTTGGTCGCTGCGCGCCACTTTGACGGGCTTCATCTCGTAGAATTTCTTGTAAGGCCGTGTGCCGTAGATAGCTTCCCCGTTGATGTCGAGCCAACGACCGAGGTCGAGCAGGCGTTCTTGTTGCAAAAGTGGGATTTTGCCGTCGGCGGCGGGACCCACGTTGAGCGTCATGCCGCCGCCTGCTGCCACGAGGACGCAGAAATGGCGGATGAGTTCGTCGGAAGTCATATAGTTCTCCAAAGGCTCGTTGCGGTTGAGGCCAAACGAGCGCCCCAAGCCGCGACATTCGGCCCACGGGCGGTCGGTGAGGGTAATGCCTGCGCTGTATTCAGGTGTGCGGAAGCCGTGTTGTTGTCCTTCGCCCCAGCGGTCGTTGACGATGGCGTCTTTGCCCACCGTGTTGTAGTACCACGAAATCAACTCCGTAGCGTGCCATTGCTCGGCAGTGTTGCGCCACTCGCCATCGGTGAAGAGGATGGTGGGGTTGTATTTGGTTATCAGCTCTTTGAATTGCGGAATCATGTGCGTGTCGACGTAGGTGCCGATGTCCTCGTCGGGGTCGACATACCAGCGGTGGATGTCGCTTTTCCATTCGGGCAGCGAGTAGTAGAAGCCCATTTTGAGGCCTTTTTTGCGCACGGATTCGGTCAGCTCGCCGCAGATGTCGCGTTTCGGCCCAAGCTCGACGGAATTCCAGCCTGGCGCATATTGGCTCGGCCAAAGGCAGAAGCCGTCATGGTGCTTTGAGACCAAGAGCACATATTTCGCCCCCGACTTCTTGAAGAGGTCGGCCCATTCGTCAGGGTTCCAAAGCTCGGCTTTCCACATCGGTGCAAAGTCCTCATATTTGAAGTCCTTGCCATAGATGCGTTCTTGGAAAGCCTTGCGGTCGTCGTTGGTCATCAGGCCGCGATAGTACCATTCGGCGTAGCCTTCGAGACTGGCGTAGGCCGGAACGGAATACACGCCCCAGTGGATGAAAATGCCCAATTTGGCGTCGCTGAACCACTGCGGGTAGCCCCGCTCGTTGATGGATTCCCAGGTGGGTTGCACTTGGGCGGAAAGGATGTTGCTCAGCAGCATGGCTGCAAAAAGAGGTAGGATTCTGTGTGTTTTCATAATGTGCAAAAGTAGTATATTTTCCCAAAACGGCAGGTATTGACAGAATTTTTCTATTTTTGCGATATGAATATCTATCAACTCTTTGTACGGCTTTTCGGTAACAAACAGACCGAATTGCGTTTTAATGGCAGCAAGGCTGAGAACGGCTGCGGCACTTTCAACGACATTGACGATCGTGCGCTCAACGCCATCAAGGACTTGGGCATCACCCACATTTGGCTGACGGGCATCTTGGAACACGCCTCCGAATCGACGGGCACGCACCCTGATATTACCAAGGGCAGGGCTGGCTCGCCCTACGCCGTCACCGACTATCGCGCCGTCGACCCTGATTTGGGCACGATGGCCGATTTCGAGCAGTTGGTCAAGCGTATTCACAGTCACGGGATGAAAGTGATCATCGACTTCATTCCCAATCATTTGGCGCGACAGAACAAAGGCTTCGATGCTTGCAATTTCTATTATTGTGAGGGACAGGCGTTTGTTTCGCCTCGTAAAGCGGTGGAACCGTTTTACGAGGAGTTTCCCGCCAAGGCCACGGGCAACAATGTCTTTGCGCCCAATCCGAGCCTCAATGATTGGTACGACACCGTGAAACTGAACTACGATTGCCACGACACTTGGGAAAAAATGCTGAGTATCTTGAAGTTCTGGTGTGCCAAGCAGGTCGATGGCTTCCGT
>CAMOCK010000218.1 GCA_946610645.1 uncultured Bacteroidales bacterium | reverse complement strand
TCCGCTTCGACTTGTTTCCCATGCTCGTACTCATCCAAGATGATTTCTTCCAGCATCACGATGCGAGGGTCTTCAAATGCTTCGTTGGTGTTCATCTTGCGTGTCAGTTAAACCCGTTTGCTGCTGCTTCCAGCATTTTCTTGTTAATCCTTGTGTATCTGTTCACTTGCTTCGTCGTCATGCTGACTGAAGCGTTTTCCAGTTGTTCACCCAATTCCTCTGCTTTTTCCAACAGCTTTGCATATTGCGTCATTGCATCCATATCGCCTGAAGCAATTCTCTTCAAACAAGCGATGTATCTGTCAACATAGTTTTCATAAGCATCGAGCACTTTGTCCCAATCGGTTGTGGCTGTTACTTGACCTCTGCCTTCTATGATTTCACAAGCCGAGGTGATTCTGAAGGTAAGCTTACCTTTCGCTTTGTCTTCTGCAGGGTCAGTGTCCCAACGGATGATACCGATTTCGTCAGGTTGGAGTTTCATAAGGTCGAGTATGTCATTGCTACTGTATGGCCCCAGAAGCCCCGTGGCTGTTGCTGAGCGTTTGTCTACCAAGTTGCCGTCCTTATCAAAGGTTTCCAATCCGAATCCCACTTTGCAGTAGGCTCTTCCATCGGTGTAAGTGTCGTTAAATTTTGCCACTGACATACTTTCATCCCATGGAAAAGGCATGCCAGTACGCCTCAACTCCACATTCCAGAGAGACCATCTTCCTTCTGTGGCAATGATTTCTTTTTCGACCACCTCGAAATACCCGTTCAGGTCACCTGTGATTTCTATTGTCTGCGGCGACATCGCCGGGCGTTTGTTTCCATCGCAACCGAAAAAGACGAAAGTGAGAACAAAGAGAAGGCAAACGAATGTTTTCTTTCTCCTCAACCATAATAATGGTTTTCGTGGGCAAGTGAGATGCAATGCTGTGTTTTCAATATCAAGCGTGTACTTGATGGTGTCTCCCGGTCTCAGTTCATAACGGTCATAAAGCTCGCTCAATCCTAAGACACGGTTGAATTTGGTTGCACAAAGCTGATGTGTGTGGGTGCGGTCGTCCACAATGACGACTTGCGGCGGGACATGTGGGTATTCTGTCCAAAATTCAGGTGGCATGGTAAAAGTCCCGTAGTGGATTTCCCATTTGTCTAATGTCTTTTGTTTACTGTTTTTACGTTCCATTTCTGTGGTTTTTTAATAGTTGTTGGTTTTATTGAAAGCACTGATAAATTGCATGTGTGTCATTGACTAAATTTTCCTCAACAAAGCCATCCCAATCGAAAGGCGTGGGCAAAACAAATTGGAATCCAAGGCTGAGGTCGGTCATGTCGCAGAGTGTTTCGTCCTCAAAGGGAAGATGGTGGCGTTCATAGTAGGCGTGTTCTTTGATGAGATTGCCGCCCATCAAGGCAAGCTGTTCGTCAAGCTGATGTTGTTCTTCTTTCGGCCTGTACCAAATGCCATGAATAAGCCTTTTCTCCGTCCCATTCACCCAATAGACTGCGATTTCGTTGAAAAGGTTGTCATCAAAAGTCATCTTCCCGATGCGGGTCGTGGATTGGGTACAGCCTGCGTTAAGGAAGGATTGCAGGTCAATACGAGCTTGAAAGTCAGTTGTGTAACTGTCGCCTAAAGCCTCGTAAAGCACATCGATTAGGCTTTGATAATAGGCAAAGGCTCCCTTTCGTGCCTTGCTGAGGTCGGCATCCTCAAAGGTTTTGTTGATGCTGCAAAGCTTGACTTTCTTCGCTTCGTGATAGTTCGCGTTGTGCATTTGTTCTTTCCAGAACAGTCCATGCACGAGGTAATGTGATTTCTTTTTGTCCATAGCGGTGTTGTTTGGATTTCGGTGCAAAACAACAATGTCACTCTGCCAAAATCAAGCAAAGTGAAAGTTCTTATGAAAAAATGCCATGAAATAAAATGGTTTCAAATCAATCCATTTCAAATCAAATGATTTCAAACTAAACGATTTCAAATTATTTCATTTCAAACTAAATGATTTCAAATTAAAATATTTGAAATTATTTCATTTCAAATTGTTCTATTTCAAATCAAATGATTATATTTGCGGCGTGAAACTAATGATTTTGCGCTATGGAAAGTCCGTTTATTTATGGCAAAATGGCTGAAAGTGAGTTCTTTATCGACAGAGAGAGAGAAACAACCCAACTTCTTGGCAACTTCAAAAGTTTGGTGAACACAGCCCTCATCTCGCCGCGCCGCTGGGGGAAAACCTCACTTGTGAACAAAACCTTGGAGATGCTTGAGAAGGACAAAGGCTATTATGCCGCCCGAATCGACATCTTCAACTGCCGCACCGAGGAGCAGTTTTACAAGACCTACGTCAATGCCGTGCTGCAAGCCTCGGCCTCGAAGTTGGACGAATGGGTCGCGCTGATGAAGAAACACATCGGCTCGGTAGGGCCGAAGATTTCACTCGGCGAAGGGAGTTCGGCCTACGAAGTGACTTTCGGCCTC
This sequence comes from uncultured Bacteroidales bacterium, assembly GCA_946610645.1. Lineage (GTDB taxonomy): Bacteria > Bacteroidota > Bacteroidia > Bacteroidales > F082 > Limimorpha. Next base: position 30,673 of record CAMOCK010000218.1, on the reverse strand, counting down.
AATTTCAAGGAAGTGCAGTATTCCGAGGACGAAATCCTCGACCTGCCGCAGCGCATCGCGGAAGAAAAAGGCAAGAAATTCGTCATCTGCATCGATGAGTTCCAAAACGTGGGCAACTATGCCGAATCGCTGGCGTTTCAGCGTAAGTTGCGCTCCCACTGGCAGTTGCACAATTCGGTGTGCTATTGCCTCTACGGAAGCAAGCGCCACATGCTTTTAGACATTTTCGGCAACTACGAAATGCCTTTCTACAAATTCGGCGACCTCATGTTTCTCGACAAAATCGCCGAGGCGGATTGGATACCTTATATAATAGGGCAGTTCAAGAAGACGGGGAAGTCGATTTCCAAGGATTTGGCCGCTGAAATCGTCCACAAGGTGGACGCGCATCCCTATTATGTGCAGCAACTGTCGCATCAGGTGTGGCTGCGTACTGAGGGCACTTGCACGGCTGAAACCGTTGCGACCGCACACGCCAACATCATCGACCAGATGAGGCTGTTGTTCAGCAACTTGCTCGATTCGCTGACACCCAAGCAAATCAATTTCCTACACGCGGTGGTGGACGGTGTGGAGAATTTCTCCTCGAAAACCATCCTCGACAAGTACGAATTGGGCACTTCGGCCAACATCAAGAACCTGCGCAAGGCCATGTTGCAGCGCGACTTGATTGACGTGTTGCCCGGCAAAACCGAAATCCAAGACCCGATTTTCGCGGCTTGGCTGAAGCAGCAGGTGGTTTAGTCGCGTTGGTTCATTTTCTTTTGTGCATAACTGTTCGTTCAAAAATCCAAAACAACAGTAATAAGCAGTTTTTCAAGTCTGTGCATTGATTCGGCACAATCTTTTTGTTATCTTTGCCGCATAAAACCAACCCCATGGAAAACCAAATCGTCATATACCAAACCGACAACGGCCAGACTGCCATTGATGTCAGGATGGAGAATGAAATGCTATGGCTAACGCGCCATCAAATAGCAATTCTATTTGACCGTGATTATAAAACCATCAGCAAACATATCAACAATGCTCTTAAGGAAGAATTGTCAGGTTCAGTGGTAGTCGCAAAATTTGCGACTACCACTCAACATGGCGCTATAGAAGGAAAAACACAAACGCACGATGTCGAGTATTTCAACCTTGAAGTAATAACTTCCGTAGGCTATCGCGTCAAAAGCCAGCGTGGTGTGCAGTTCCGCCAATGGGCCAACAAAGTGTTGAAAGACTATCTGCTGAAAGGCTATGCCGTGAACGAGAAGATCCGCAGAAACCAAATCGGGGAACTGCGGCAGTTGGTGCAAATGGTGGGTAGGACGTTGCAAAACCAGCCCTTGCTGAACAACGACGAGAATCAAGCTCTGTTTGACATCGTTGTGGATTATACCTACGCCCTCGATACGCTTGACGACTATGATTATCAACGTCTTGGTGTAAAAGAGACCACTCAAGAGGAGAAGTTTCAGGCGACCTACGACAATGCCATTCAAGCCATAGTCGCTTTGCGAGAGAAGTTTGGCGGCAGCACACTTTTCGGCAACGAGAAAGACGACTCCTTCAAGAGCAGCATCGGGCAAATTTACCAAACTTTTGGCGGCAACGACCTCTATCCCAGCGTGGAGGAAAAAGCGGCTATGTTGCTCTATTTGGTCACCAAGAACCATTCGTTCAGCGACGGCAACAAACGCATTGCGGCCACCTTGTTCCTTTGGTTCCTCAACAACAACGGCATCCTCTACCGCGAGGACGGCAGCAAGCGCATAGCCGACAACACCTTGGTCGCCTTAACCTTGATGATTGCCGAGAGCAAGCCTGAAGAAAAAGATGTGATGGTGAAGGTGGTGGTGAATTTGATTAATCAGAGGAACTGATTTATTTAGCCTGTGCTGCGATTTGGCACAGATAGATGCTATTTTTGCAGCGAAAAACAAAACAAATCAAGGAAATCAACAATGATTGTTTAACTAAAATCGTAAAAAAATGGCACTTTGGAAAATTTCAGCAAAAGGCAATTGGAACTGGGGCACAAACAAAAATCTTGTGAAAGGCATGTTCATCGAAATGTCGACATCTTCAACGCCCCCGCCGTTGAATCAAACGAAGTATTATGAAGACATCGCCCAAGCCTTCAATACCAAGTATTCAACAAAGTTTGACAAATCTAAAATAGGTCATTCGTATTTTGAGTGCGAAAAGATTGGATGACTCGTTTCTATTTTCATACTTTTGCAAAATAAAGATTAAATAAAATCTATACTATGAAAGTATATGCTCATTATGAATGCCTCGACAACATCGAATATCGGTGGAGAACACTGCTTCAATTTGGATCCTCTTGGAGTGTTCTTGGCAGTGTGGTAATGAAAAATCCCGGGAGTGCCCATCCTATTAATCAAATAAAAGAAAGCTTTTGTATTAAAGAACTAGGAAAATTTGATTCAATGGAAGGATGGTATGAATTCAAGCCTGATTCAACAATGCACTGCATCGAACGACTATTTCGAGAATACTGCCGCCAGCAATCAATAGTCTTTGAAGGTATTGTGCAAGTATTCAATTTGATGAATGTTCGTGACCCAAACCTTGCAAATGCCATGGAGAAGGTTAAAACGGCAAACCGCGCCCATCTATTCTCGACCGAAGACGACATTATTCATTTGGCATCACCCATTTATATAGGATGGGGACAACTTGGACAGAACCCTTTATTTAAAGACAATGCAGTTAAAATCTATAATGCCTCTTTCAAGAAAGAGGGATCTGCCTATCTTGATGATGTTTTTCAAAAGAACTTGTTCTATCATCCACAATATTTAATGGGCAGAGGCAAGAATTCGCCAAAAAGCATTTATCTATTGAATGCATTTTGTCAAAACACAAAGAATCCAAAATGTGACTTCCAGGCTTTGCCAAATTATACTTTTTCTGCCCAGTATGTTTTCAAAACGGCTGTAGAATTGTTGGAACATAGCTTTAAAGTCATAGAAAAGAGAAACAATGTTTGGAGGTTTGTCTTAGACGGAAATTACTCTATATCAGTTACTCGCACCAACAATGGTTATATTGGAATTCGGCATGTATCAAAAAGCCTCGACGAAAGAATTGACGATGATGTTTTGGATTTATTGGATAAGTTTGGATTCTCAAAATCTAATAATTGGCTTGGCACAAAATACTTCAAAGAATATGGTTATGATGACAGCATAGTAAGCACTATTGTGGAAGAATGCTATGAGATAAGGAAAGAACTAATTGTACTTCTCAGCAAAAGGAATTAGAATACGTTTTTCTGAAAGTCTTTTATAGCCTGTGCAACAATTCAGCACAGGCTTCTTTTTTCTTTGCAGCGTGAAAACAGACCCAAAAAAGAAAGGAATGTCATGGAAACCAAGAAAAGAACGACCCGAAAAATGAATTTGCTGTCTGCTGTGGAGCAAGTTGTAGAACTCTCTAAAGGTTCTCGTCTCAATGATGAGTTTTACAAAAAGGCAGCTCGCCCATTGAAACACCTTGCCGACAATCTTGAACTCTCCAAAGAGCAATGCATGATGATGGCTCTTTTTATTGACAATAGCATCAATACAAATATTAGAGTCAGCGACTTCTCTCGTCACCTCGATTGTAGCACTACCCGCATCATCCGTTTCTTGACAGATGTAGATGAATTGGTATGCCGTGGGCTGGTCTGTAGCAATCATTCCAAACGTGAGATAACCTATCGTGTGCCATTGGATGTGATTGAGGCCTTCAAACGTAATGAGAAATACGTCCCCAAAGATTATTCGGGTCTCAGTTGTGATGAACTTTTCGGGCTGATTGCTGAAATTATGGAAATGCGCGACAACGACGAGTTGAGCACAAATTTGGCTGTGAATCGCATACAGGATTTGTTGGAGAAAAATCGTCATTTGGTATTTGTCCAAAAGTTGAAAAGCTATTGCTTTTGTCAAATCGATGAGGCTCTTTTGGTCTTGTTCGCTCACTTGTATGTCAACAACAATGATGACGATATTAGATACAGTGACCTCGAATTCTTTTTCGACAGCAAAGCGCAGTGGAATGTTATAAAAAGACTCCTCAACAATAATGACAGCGACTTGCAATTTGCAAAATTGATTGAATACAATAATGACAATGGCCTTGCTGACCGAGAGTCGTTTCGTTTGACATGGAATGCAAAGTTGGTATTGCTGCCAGAACTCAATATCAGTATGTTGAACGTTGAAAACAACCGCAATAATCTAATTCACCACGAAGCAATTACATCCAAGCAACTATTCTACGACCAATGCGTAGCAGAACAAGTCAAAGACTTGGGCCAACTCTTGGAAGAAAGCCACTACAGAGACGTATGTAGCCGACTGAAACACAAAGGTTTTCGCAGCGGCTTCACCTGCCTTTTCTATGGCGCACCAGGAACGGGCAAGACCGAAACCGTTTTGCAGTTGGCTCGTCAAACGGGACGAGACATTATGCAGGTTGATGTTTCGGAAATCAAGAGCATGTGGGTGGGCGAAAGCGAAAAGAATATCAAAAATGTCTTTGACCAGTACCGCATGAAGGTTGAAAAGGCCGCCATTGCGCCCATCTTGCTTTTCAACGAAGCCGATGCCATCATTAGCAAACGCCAAGAAGGTGCAGAGCGCGCCGTTGAGAAGATGGAGAACTCCATCCAGAACATCATCCTTCAGGAGATGGAAAACCTCAATGGTATCCTTATCGCCACCACCAACCTTGCCCAAAACATGGATAAGGCTTTCGAGCGTCGTTTCCTTTACAAAATCAAGTTCAACAAACCCACGCTGGAGGCTAGGATGCAAATCTGGCACACTATGCTTCCAGAGCTTTATGAGGCCGACATTAAAGTTTTGGCAGAGCGTTACGACTTCAGTGGCGGCCAAATTGAAAACGTCGCCCGACATTATGCCATCGACACCGTCTTGCACGGCAACGCTTCGTTGGAAACCCTCATGGCACATTGCGACGGAGAACGCCTTGAACAGAAAGAAAGACGGAAAATTGGGTTTTGAATAGAGGAAAGAGCAAGAAGAATGGTCAGTTTTGCGACAACAACACCTGTTCAATCGCCACAGGGAAATACGCCTGCTCCAGTTGGTGGATCTTAGCCGCCAAGGAGTCAGGCGTTTCGTTTGCGTCCAAACTGACGCGGGCTTGCAGGATAATCTCTCCGCTGTCGTACAACTCGTTGACATAGTGGATGGTAATGCCCGATTGCGCTTCCTTGGCCGCCACAACTGCCTCGTGTACATGCTCTCCGTAAAACCCTTTGCCGCCATATTTGGGCAACAAGGCAGGGTGGATGTTCACAATCTTTTTCGGGAAAGCTTTGACAAGGTTTTCGGGCAACTTCCAAAGGAACCCGGCCAGCACAATCAAGTCAATGCCAAGGTCTTGCAGTTCCTTGACGAAAGCCTCGCTGTTGAAATCCTGTTTGGTAATCATCCGCAACGGAATGTTCAAATTCTTTGCCCGTTCAATGGAATAGGCTTTAGGGTTGTTGCAAACCACATTGGAGATTTCAACGTTTTTGTTGTCGGAGAAATATTCGGCAATGCGCTGCAAATTGGTGCCGTTGCCGCTGACGAATATGGATAACTTTTTCATTCTCTGTATCTTATGGTTACGGTTTCGTTTTTCTTCAAGTCGAACCACACCAAATAACCTTCCTCGACCTTGCGGAAATCCATCACTTTTCCTTCCACGATGATGGGTTTCGTGCAAATTAAAGTCAGGCCTTCAATGGCTTCGCTTGGGTTGGTCAATTGTATGGTCTTGTTGTCAAGAATCAGATAATCAAGGTTTTGTAGTTTCTCGTAATAATTGAGGTATTTCTCGATGGTGGTCGGCAGGATTTTCTTTTCGTCGCGGAAACGGGCGAGTTGGCCCAGCGCGAAATTGAATCCGGGCATGACCACGGCAGTGCCGTTTTCGTTGAATTGCCAAAAGCCGCGCCACGGGTCGGTCCACGCGGGATAGACGTGCGTGATGAATACATTATGTTGGTTTACAAGTTGTTGAAGCCGGATGCTATCGAAGAAATAGTACCAATTCTTGTCTTCGTTCACTTCCAAAGTCGATGGCGTGGACCAAAGCAGAAAGTCCTTATCGCCATTGGGCAAGGTGGTGATTTGTCGGTTGGGTAGGGCATCGCCGTAGCCGTCATAGGGCTGCACAAAATGCCCGTCGAAAAGTTTGTCTTCCATGCGGTTTTCCTCGTAGTAGGCGTTCCAAAGGTAACGCACGCCGTTTTTCCGCCAAAGGTCGGCGGAATAATACGGCGAATTTGGGAGAAGGCCATCGCAAACCATGTCCTCGCGGTTCTTGTCGGGGCCGTTGTTGTAGCCGTGGTCAATCCACGAAACCGAGCCGAAATTACGCCGCATGAAACGCATCGCCTTGGGATACTTGGAGGGAATCGTCGTGTATTGCTCTGGCGAGTGCAGACAGATTTCAAAACCACTCTTCTTGATGGTTTTCAGCAACTTGAAGAAATCCTTGTCGGTCGTGATGGTGGCATGAGGCCCGAAAAAGTTGCCTTTGCTGGCGAGATTGTTCGTCACGTTGTCGGGATTCCAATAGAACACGCTTTTTGTGACGGGAATGTCGAAATAGCAGAACCCTCCGACGGCATCTTCAGGCTTGGTGATGTTCTCTTTTCCAAAGAGAACGGCGCGATGTGTCCTAATATCTGTCCAGTCGGCGTGTTCGGTGAAAATGAAGGCCGATTGGTAGCCGTCCCAAATGGGCATGAGGCGGGGCAGGTCGTCAATCATGCTGTTGAAAACCTTGATTTTGCCTTTCAGCACCTCGCCTTTGCGGACTTCGCGATAAGAAATGTCCTCAAAGTAGTCCGAAGTGTCGGCGCTCAAGGGATAACGGAGCAGCGGGTGGTCGCGCCAATAGTCGATGTTGAAACAAACGGTTCTGTTGTCAGTGTTGAGTTGCAGAGAGGATATTCCCTTATTGTGATAGACGGTGATGGAGAAGTCTTCGTTTTTTACGGTAAAACCTTCTCTGTCAAGGTAATAACTGCTTTGAAAGTTGGCTGTGTCGATGTGTTGGTTGCGGCGATAAACGGTGAGTTTGCCTTCTGGAAGCGGCAGTTGGTAGGCCAGTCGAAGCAACTTCACGTCTTCCTTGAATGTGGTTTCGATGTTCACGAAAGTGGCAATCACGGAGTGGGGCAGTTGCATTGAATTCACGCCCCAGCCGTCGTCGTATTTGGTTTCGATTATCGATGGGTCCGATAGGGTGTCGCCATCGGCATCGATGTATTCCACAATTGGGATGAGATAGGGCGAAAGCCACACAAACGGGTTGAAAACCGAGTCGGGTGTATGCTTGATTTCTGGCTGGTAGCTAGGCAAGGAATACGCCTCGACCTCCAATTCGGCGTTGTCGAAATACAAGGTTTCGTGTCCTTTGTTCCAAACGAAGCCGATGATTTTGCCCTCACCAATATAGTTGGATGGGAATTTTAGGCTGAAACTTGCTCGTGCCCATCCTGTTGAGTCAGGCTCGAAGTCGGAGAGGGGGTAGGAGTTCCAATAGGGTCTTTTGCCCTCGTCGATGCTGAACACGACTTCGGCTTGGGTATCGGCTTGTGCCTTAAACATAAACTGGTATTGGCAGTTGGTGTTTTGTTGAGGAAACATTTTCCCTGCTTCAACAACAAATCCCAACCCATATTCATGGATGGAGTCGCAAAGGCAGCTGTGGTTTGTCGCGTTGCCGATGCTGTCGGCTAAGATGCGGATGTTGCTCCATGGCGGATACCAAGTGTAGCCGTTCTCGAAGTCATTGGAATAGTTTTGCGCCTTGGCGATGCCTGTTAAAAACAGGACTATCCAAAGTAGTATGGGCTTTGGTATGCTTGCCATCGATCAGTCAACGTTGTCGTGGAGGAAAGAGTTCTCGCCTCTGATTCCTTTGCTTGATGCGGAATAGTGCGACAAGTCGTCGTAGTCTGTTGTGCTCAGTTCGATGTTGCGACGGAGATAAGCCGGCTGGTTTTCAAGCTCTTCCAATCCTCTTTGGGTTCGGAAATTCATGCTCAGGGCCCGCAATCTTTGGCGTTTCAGTTCCTCTTTGGGGTCGTTTTCCCTGGCTTTCTTGGCTTCCAATAGAGCCACTTCTTGTGCGGCTTTGGCGGTCACTTCTTCCTTGGTCATGATTCTTGAAGTGATTTCAAACCCCTCGTCTTCAGAGTGTTGCGTAAAAGGGTTCTGATACACTTTTACCACGGGCTTTTCTTCCACAACGGGTGTCGTCACCACGGGTTGGCTTTCTGTTTGTGGAGCGGGAGTGGCTTGTGCAATGGGTTCGGTTTCAATGGGTTCCGAAAATGTGTCTTCGTCTTCAAACAAGGAATGGACGATGTAGTTTTCCACGGTTTTGGGAGCCTCTTCTGTCGGTTTGGGCGAATGAGGTTGTGGGTTTGGTGCCTCATCTATGACCTTCGCGTTCGATTCTGTCTTTTCAGGCTGAATCATGACGTTTTCTTTCGGAGCGACGGCACCAAGCGAGTGGACGACTTTCTCCCTTTGTGGCATGGGGCTTGAGTGTTTCATGATGTTGGCCTGTGTCGTTTGGGTCGCCTTTGTTTCGTTGTTGAAGCCGGTGGCGATGAGTGTCACGCGGATGGCTTCGCCGAGGCTTTCGTCGGTGCCGTTGCCCCAGATGACATCGGAGTTGTTGCCACAGGCGTTTTGGGCGATTTCGAGGATTTCATCGACTTCGTCCAACGAAACCTCGTTGCTGCCGGAGGTGATGTAGAGAAGGATGTTCTTGGCGCCTTCGATGTTGGAGTCGTTGAGCAGGGGCGAGTGGATGGCCGCTCTGATGGCTTTTTCGGCGCGGCCTTCGCCTTCGGCCTCGCCGGCACCCATGATGGCCTTTCCGCTGTCGTTCATCACGGTCTTCACGTCCTTGAAGTCAACGTTCACATAGCCTGGCACGGTGATGATTTCGGCGATGCCCTTGGCGGCGGTGGTAAGCACGTCGTCGGCCTTCTTGAAGGCTTCGGAGAGTTTCATGTTGCCATATTGGTCGCGGAGTTTGTCGGTGCTGATGAGGATGAGCGTATCGACGCATTTTTTCAATTCCTCGATGCCTTCGAGGGCTTGCAACTTGCGGCGGCGGCCTTCACGTTCCATGGGTAGCGTGACGATGCCCACGGTGAGGATGTCCTTGTCTTTGGCAAGTTTGGCTATCACTGGTGTTGCGCCAGTGCCTGTGCCGCCGCCCATGCCTGCGGTGACGAAGAGCATTTTTGTGTTTTCGTCGAGGAGAGCGTTGATTTCGTCTTTGCTCATCTCAGCGGCTTCTCGTCCTATGTTGGGGTCGTTGCCCGCGCCCAGTTCCTGCTTTCCAAGGTGCACTTTGGTCTTCACGTTGCTTTTCATCAAGGCTTGGTAGTCGGTGTTGCAGAGGATGAAATCGACACCTTCTATGCCTTCTTCCATCATGTGGCCGACGGCGTTGCCGCCGCCTCCGCCTACGCCGATGACCTTGATGTAGTTGGGCTTATTTGCATTGACGGGTTTGAACAACTCGTCGTTCATGTTGTTATTGTATTGATTGTCCATGGTTTATGTTGTTTAATTAATATCATCGGGTTTGAGAAGGTCTGAAAGTCGGGTGATGAGTTTCTTGCCAAAGCCGAAGCCGCCGGTTTTTTCCTCATCGAGTATTTCTTCTTCCTCCACAACGGGTTCGAAAGGCTTGGGTGTGAGGTGCTCTTGCTTTTCAGCAGCTCTCTCCTTGGCTTTTTTTGCTTCTTGTGCGGCTCTGAGGTGGGCATCGTGCTCCATGCGTGCGATGGTTTCGATGACAATGCCGATGCCTGTGGAATACATCGGACTGGCCATTTCTTTGGGGGTGCCTTCGGTGAGGTGCTCATTGGGATATCCGATGCGCACTTCCAAGCCGGTGGTGAACTCGGCCAGATGCTGGATGTGTTGCATCATGGCACCGCCTCCGGTCAGTACGATGCCAGCGATCAGTTGGTTTTCGGAACGGGCCTTTTGTATTTCGTAGTTCACAAGGTCGAAAATGTCTTTGAGCCTCGATTCGATGATGTGGGCGAGGTTCTTGAAGGAGATTTCCTTGGGCGGCCTGCCTTTGATGCCGGGGATGGAAACCACTTCGTCGTCGCGGTTCTTCTCGGCCAAAGCGGAGCCGAATTTCACCTTCACTTCTTCGGCATAGTGTCTGATGATGGAACAGCCGGAGCAGATGTCTTCGGTGATGATGTTGCCTCCGAAGGGAATCACGGCGGTGTGTTGTATCTTGTTTTCCTTGAAAATGGCGATGTCGGTGGTGCCGCCGCCAATATCGACGAGCACTACTCCGGCGTCTTTCTCTTCCACGTCAAGCACGGCTTGAGCCGAAGCGATGGGCTCAAGAATCATGTAGTCCATCTCCAGCCCTGCGCTTTCGATGCACTTGATGATGTTTTTTGCAGCCAAGGTCTGGCCTATGATGACATGGAAATTGGCCTCGATTTTGCTTCCGAGCATACCCACGGGATTGTTGGCCAACTCACCGTCCACAAAAGTGTCTTGGCGAATGATGTCGATGATTTCCTCGCCGGGCATCATGTTGATCTTTCGAGTGTCTTCACGGAGCTGTTCGAGTTCGGCTTCCGTGATTTCCGTGTCGTGATGGTCGCGCATCAGCACGCCACGGTGTTGCAGACTCTTGATGTGGGAACCTGCGATGCCGACGCTCACGCGGTTGATTTCAACCCCCGATTGGTCGGAGGCTTGCTTGACGGCTTGCCTGATGGCATCAACGGTCTCGAAGATGTTGGTTACCACGCCGCGCCTAACGCCCGTGGAAACGGTCTTTCCGTATCCGAGAATCTCGATTTTCTTGTTTTCCGCCTTGCGGCCCACGAAACAGGCCACTTTTGTTGTACCGATGTCTAATCCGACGATGATTTTTCCTTCACTCATGGCTTTATCTTTTAGTGCAAACTACTTGGTTTTTATATTTTAAGTTTATGATATTCAGGTTTTTGATTTCGTTTGTTCCAATTTTTTGTTTCATGAAGATTTCCAACCGGCGCAATTTGTCGTCGAGGTTGCCAATGTCGCCAATCACCACGCGTGCATCGAGGTCGCGAACCACAATCTCAAATTCGTTTTGTCGGTTGCAGTAAATCTGCCCTGCACAACTCTTGATGAACGGGTTTCTGCCTATGGCCTCCATCACCGCCATCGCTCCGATGAGGTTTCGGTCGGCCTTGAGGGTGTCGTTGAGCTGATGTCCCATTTCCAACGAATCGAGGCGGAAGTTTCCGCTGGCAATCAATAGGTAGGGCGTGTGGCTCGAGATCGGGGGCAGCACGATACGGTCGTCGGTGAGATAGACGGATTTTCCGTTGCTGCCGAAAATCCTCAACACGGGATGGTGTTCCTTGATGCTGACGTTCAGGTCGCCGCCGAGATCGACATAGGCCGCCGAGGTTTGCACCCATGGGTTCGACTTCAGTTGGCTTTGGATGGCTTGCATATTGACCGTACCGATTTTGGCTGCATTGCAGATGTTGCCCAAGTCTGCCGTCACGGTGCTTTCCTTGACGAAACCATTATCGTTCACCCGGTCGATGTTCACGTTGATGGACTTTAATGGCATGTTTAGGTAATTGTCGCGTGCGGCAATGAACAAGACAACCAAGGCGACTCCTGTAACGACCCATGCCAATATGCTGAAAATCTTCTTTACCATGTCAAAATCAATTTTTCCAAAGGTTCAACAAAACGGTCGATGTCGCCGGCGCCCATCGTGACCAATAATTCAGGTTTTTCGCTGTCAATCAATTCGATAAGGTCTTCTTTCTTGCAGAGTTTCTTGTGCTCTAAGGTCACCTTGTCCAACAAAGCCAGTGAGGTGATGCCTTCTATGGGTTGCTCTCTTGCGGGGTAGATGTCCAGAAGAACCAGCTCGTCGGCGAGAGACAGGATTTGGGCGAAGTCGTCCATGAAATCGCGGGTGCGCGAGAAGAGATGGGGTTGGAAAACCAAGGTGAGTCTTTGTTCGGGGAAAGCTGCCCTGACGGCTTTCAGACAGGCCTTGATTTCCTCTGGATGATGTGCGTAATCGTCAATGTAGCAATGTTTTTCGTTGCTTATTCGGATGTCGAAGCGGCGCTTTACGCCTTTGAAGGAAGTCAAGGCTTCGGCAATGTCGCTAGGTTGCAATCCGACTTGCAATGCAGCCACGAATGCGGCAGTGGCATTCAGCACGTTGTGTGCGCCAGGCATGGGTAGCCGCACTGCGGTTTCGATGCCGTTGTGCGTGATGGTGAAATCAGTGGTGCTTCTTACCATGCGCTCGATGCGGATGCGGAAGTCGCAGCCATCGCCGAAGCCGAAAAGGAGCCGGTCTTGGTTCTCGATCTCCAATCCTTCCTTGACGATGAGCTTTTCCGCCGTGAGGTCGGCAAACTCGTTGAAAGAGGCTGTGAGATAGCGTTTGTCGCCGTAAATGTCCAAATGGTCGGCATCGATGGAGTTGATGACGCTGATGTCGGGATGCAGCCGCAAGAAAGAGCGGTCGAACTCGTCGGCTTCCACTACCATGAGGCTGCCTTTGCCTTTGCCGAGAAGCAGGTTGCTGTTGAAGTTGTTGGCTATGCCACCGATGAAGGCTGTGGTGTCGCGCCCACAGGCGTTCAGGATGTGAGCGGTCATGGCAGTGGTGGTGGTCTTGCCATGGGTTCCAGCAATGGCGATGGTGAAATGGTTTTCGGAAACCTTTCCCAAAGCTTCCGACCGTTTCATTATCAAAATGTTACGTTTTCTCAATGTCTCAAATTCATTGAGATTGCCAGGGACGGCGGGTGTGTAAACCACAAAGTCGATGCTGGCTGGCAAGAGCTCGGGGATGTCTTCATAATGTATGGCTATGCCCTCATTTTCCAGTTGTTTCGTGAGCGGGGAAGGAGTATGGTCGTAGCCAGCTACGGCGAAGCCAAGGCTGCGGTAATACCGCGCCAAGGCGCTCATTCCGATGCCGCCTATGCCTAACATGTAAATCGTGTGTCCTTCTCCGTTTTTCATAACTATCGACTAATCAACTAAACAACTATCAATTATCACATTAACAATGTCGTCGGAGGCATTCGGACGAGCGAACTTGCCGATGTTGGCTTCCATTTTCTCTTGTTTTTCGCGGTCTGCGGCCAATGCCAGCAGTGTCGGAACCAACTCACTTTCCGTATCGGCGTTTTTCACCATCAGGGCGGCTTCGGCCTCGACGAGTTGTTGGGCGTTTTTGGTTTGGTGGTCTTCGGCTGCGGTAGGTAGCGGCACGAAGATGACGGGTTTTTGCACGAGCGCAAGCTCCGAGATCGACATGGCACCTGCACGCGATACGACCACGTCGGCCAAGGTGTAAGCCAAGTCCATGCGATCGATGAAGACGGTGGGTTTCACCAAATCGTCCAAGCCCAAGGCCTTCACCTCGGCTTGTGCTTGGTTGATGTAGGACGAGCCTGTTTGCCAAATGAGTTGCAATCTGCTGTCCTTGAATTTGTCGAGTTGCGCGCTGATACCTTTGTTGATGCCCAAGGCTCCTTGGCTTCCTCCTACCAAAAGGGCTACGGGCTTGGCTGCATCCAACTTGAAGTATTCGGCGGCTTCTTCCCGGGTTCCGCTTGTTGCAATATTGGCCCTTAACGGATTGCCCGTGAAATGGATTCTCTTTTTCGGGAACCATTGTTCCATGTGGTCGTAGGCTACGCAAATGGCTTTGGCTTTATTGCCCACGTTGCGGTTGGTCTTGCCTGGATAGGAGTTCTGCTCCTGAATGACGGTAGGGATGCCGAGCCAGTTGGCCGCCTTCAGGGTTGGGCCGCTGGCGAAGCCACCCACGCCGACGACCACGTCGGGCTTGAACCGTTTCAGGATGATGCAAGCCTTGGTCAGGCTGATGGCAAGTTTTAGGGGCAAGGTCAGCGACCTGATGTCTTTGGTCATGCCGCTAATCCACAAACCCTCAATTGGGTATCCTGCTTTTGGCACACGATCCATTTCCATGCGTCCTTTTGCGCCGATGAAGAGTATGTCGGCCTCAGGAAACCTGCGTTTCAAGGCATCGGCGATGGCTATGGCGGGAAAGATGTGTCCTCCCGTACCGCCGCCGCTAATCACGATTTTCGGGTTCTGTTTCATCTGCTTCTGTGATTTCAATGGTTTCACTTTCGATGGTATTAGTGGCAGGTGCCAATGATGATTCGTCCTCAACGCTGCGGGTGACACTCAAAACCATTCCGATAATCAGTCCCGTTGCCATGATGGAGGTGCCGCCCATGCTGACGAAGGGCAATGGCTGTCCGGTTACGGGCAACAGTCCGATGGAGACCCCCATATTGACCATGGCCTGAACGATGATGAGGAATCCCAGCCCGAAGGCCATCAATGCGCCAAAGGTGAGCGGCCGTTTGATGCAAATGCGCAGCACCCTTGTAAACAATATGATGTAGAGCATGAGAACGACGAGCGCACCCACGAGGCCGTATTCTTCGATGATGATGGCATAGATGAAGTCGGAATAGGGGTGAGGCAGGAAGTTTCTTTGCGTGCTTTTGCCTGGGCCTTTGCCGAAAAACGAGCTCGAGGCCACCGCGATTTTCGCGAAGGTGCTTTGCATGTGCTTATCGTCGAAAAGATCGACCTCCTCCTTGTCTTCTCCCATGGCTTGCAAGCGGTTCGACCACGTCTTGATGCGGTTTTTCTTGGGTATGTATGGCTTCGCTACGCCACCGTTGGCTGCCGCTTCGATGCTGGCTTTCTCGGCTTTCCTGTTGCCGATTTCCGTCTTGGCGGCATCGAAAAGGAGGTAAAAGGCCATGCCTACGACACACATGCCTACGATGGCCAAGATGTGAACGAATTTCACCCTTGCGACGAAAAGCAGCACCAAGCAAACCATCACCAAAATGGCAGCCGTGGACAGGTTTTCGGGGAAAATCAGCGCGGCGGTCAGGAGGATGGGGAGGGCCAGCTTGACTATCACTTCCTTGAAGTTCTGCAAGCCGTCGCCCATCATCACGATTTGTCGGGCGAGGTAGGTGATGAGTATGATCTTGGCCATTTCGCTCGGCTGGAACGAGATGCCGCCAAGGCTTATGGAACGGTTGGCGTCGTTGATGTCGCGACCGAACAAAAGCGTGTAGAGCAGCAGTGCCAGGCAAGGAATCATCAGCAGCAGGGCGGCTTTCGCATAACGCTTGTAGCTGATTTTCGACGCGCCAAACATCATGACGAATCCGAAAAGCAACATGCCCGCATGCTTCATCAGCACTTTGCCGGTTTGGCCGTGATATCTCGCACTGGTGGCGCTATACACCACAATCAGCGAGATGATGGCCAACAGCAAAGCCACAATCCAGATGACCTTGTCGCCCCAGACGATTTTATTGTTTTTGATGACGCTCATTTTCCAATTTTTTTACGCTGGCGATGAAACGTTTTCCACGGGTCTCGAAACTCTCGGCGCGGTCGGAACGGCAGGCGGGCGAAAACAATACGATGTCGTCTTCTTCGGCCAGGCGCGAAGCTTGTTTGACGGCATCTCCAATGCTTTGTGCCACAACGATTTCAGCGATGTCGTCACCGAATGTGCGCAGCAATTTGTCGTTGTCCTTGCCAATGCAAACCAATGCTCTGACGTTTTTGCGCGCCACGGGTTTCAACTCGCTGAAGTCGGTGTTGCGATCGTTGCCTCCTGCAATCCACACCACGGGTCTGACGATGTTTTCGAAAGTGAACCATGTGGCGTTCACGTTTTCGGCTTTTGAATCGTCGTAGTACATCACGCCGTCAATCGTTCCCACATAGTCTTGCCGATGACCCACAGTGTTGATGTCGCTGAGGCTCTGCTTGATGTTTTCCTTCCTGATTTCCAGAATCATGGAGGAAATGCCCGCAGCCAGGTTCTCTGGTTTTCGGTTTTGGGTGTTCGTTAGTCTCTCAAGATAGTTCATATCGGTTCTTTTATCTTATCTTAAACGTTATCAATGTGAAAGCAGCCAAAAGAATGGTCACAATCCAAAAGCGTATGGTGATTTTCACCTCGTGGTGGACGCTATTGTGCCCCTCGCCGCTGCCTTTGAAGGTGACGGTTGAGTTGGGCCAAGCCTTTTTGAAGTCGCTATAGCTCGTGCGGAAATGGTCGTGCAACGGGCCTTTTTTCCAAATTCTGTGTTTTTTCCCGGTCTTGACGAAACGTTTCACATCCAAGTCGGAAAGGATTTCGAAGAGGAACACGCCACAGAGCAATGGCAATAGCAGTTCCTTGTGCATGATGATAGCCGACACTGCGATGATGCCCCCTATGGTCAGGCTGCCAGTGTCGCCCATGAAAATCTGGGCAGGGTAGGAATTGAACCACAAGAAACCGATGAGTGCCCCGACGAAGGCTGCCAAAAACACCACAAGTTCTTCGCTTCCAGGGATATACATCAGGTTGAAGTGGCCTGCTGTCACTGCGTTGCTGGAGATGTAGGCCAAAATGACCAAAGTGATTCCTATGATGGCAGAGTTGCCCGAAGCCATGCCGTCCATGCCGTCGTTGAGGTTCGATCCGTTGCTGACGGCGGCAACAACAAACACGGTGAGCAACACAAAGAAAACCCAGGCGAGGTTATACATCCATTTGGGACCAGCCCATCTGAACAGGTCGGCATAGTTGAGATTGTGGTTCTTCAAGAAGGGGATGGTGGTTCGCGTCGATTTCACGTCAGGGCTTTTCACCACGATTTCCTTGTTGTCCTGAATTCTCACATGCACTGTCTCGTTGATATGCACTGCTGGGCTGAAACGCAACGTCAAACCGACGATGAGACCTAGCAGGACTTGGCCGCCCAGTTTCACAGCGGGTTTCAGGCCGTCTTTTTGTTTCTTGAAGGTCTTGATGTAGTCGTCGGCAAAGCCTAAAATGCCAAGGATCAGCGTGGTGGCAATCATCAAAAGGGTGTAAACGCTGTGAAGCTTGCAAACCAACAGCACTGGAATGAGTATGGCTGTGATGATGATGACACCGCCCATGGTGGGCACGCCCACTTTCTTGGTATTGTAAGGGTCAATCGAGGCATCACGTTGGCTTTCGGATATGTTCTTGCGTTTCAGCAACTTGATGAACCAATTGCCAAACCACACGGAGATGACGAGGGCCAGAATGACCGCTGCTGCCGTGCGGAAGGTGACGTAGTTGAACACGCCCGCACCCGGGAAATTGCATTTTTGCAGATAATTGAACAGATAGTACAACATTAATGGACCTCCTTAAAAGCTTCCGACAACTCTTCCTTGTCGTCGAAGTGGTTTTTTATTCCGTTGATTTCCTGATAGTTCTCGTGCCCTTTGCCAGCCACGAGGATGATGTCCCCTTTCTTGGCCAAGGCCACCGCTGTGCGGATGGCCTCGTGGCGATTGGTGATGGAAAGCACTTTGTTGCTGTCCTTGGCAGCGATTCCGGCTTTCATCTGTCGGATGATTTCGTCGGGGTCTTCGTTTCGCGGGTTGTCGCTGGTAAGGATGACGCGGTCGCTGAATCTGACGGCTACGGCTGCCATTTCTGGACGTTTGGTGGTGTCGCGGTTTCCGCCGCAGCCCACCACTGTGATGAGCGTTTCGTTGTGGCGGCGCACATCGTTGATGGTGGTCAGCACGTTCTCCAGAGCATCGGGGGTGTGGGCGTAATCGACGATGCCGACAATGCCGTTTTCGGAATGCACCATGTCGAAACGACCATTGGCGCCGTGCAATTTGCTGATTTCAACCAACAGTTCGCTCTTGTCGAACCCTAATGCCACGGCTGCGCCGTAAATGGCCAAGAGATTGCTGGCATTGAATCCGCCGACCAATTGGGTGAACACTTCAGTGTTGTTCACTTTCAGCAACATGCCGTCGAAATGGCTTTCCATGACGACACCTTTGAAGTCGGCGTCGTGCTTCAGCGCGTAGCTGAGTTTCTTGGCTCGCGTGTTTTGCAGCATCACCGCGCCGTTCTTGTCGTCGAGGTTGGTCAAGGCGAAAGCGGTTTCGGGCAGGTTGTCGAAAAACTTCTTCTTGGCGTTGCGGTAGTTTGCCATCGTCTTGTGGTAATCGAGGTGGTCGTGGGTGAGGTTGGTGAAAATGCCGCCTGCGAAATGCAGCCCAGCGATACGTTCTTGTTCGACGCTGTGCGAGCTGACTTCCATGAAGGCGTATTCGCATCCGTTGTCCGCCATTTTGCATAGCAAAGCGTTGAGTTCCAGCGGGTCGGGAGTGGTGTGGGTTGAAGCAACCGCCTCAAGATTGACGATGTTCTCTATCGTGGAGAGCAGTCCGCAGCTGTAGCCCGCGTCGGTGAAGAGCCTATACAGCAAGGTGGCGATGGTGGTCTTGCCGTTGGTTCCGGTCACGCCCACGAGTTTCAGCTTTTTGGACGGGTTGTCGAAGAAGTTGGAAGCACTCATGCCGAGGACGTAGGCAGAGTTATCGACTTGGATGTAGGTCACGCCGTCGGCTTTTGCCTTGGGCATCCTTTCGCAAACGACGGCCTTGGCACCTTGAGCAACGGCTTTTTCGATGTAGTCGTGGCCATCGACTTGTGTCCCTTTCACGGCGAAAAACAGGCTGCCGTTCTTCACTTTGCGAGAATCGAAGGCAAGGTCAAGGATGTCAATGTCTTTGTCGCCTTCAATCTCCATTAAATTACAGTTGGCTAATATCTCCTTGATTTTCATTGTCTTCCGAGTTTGAGGTTTATGGTTTCATTGGGTTTTACGGGTTCGCCGGCAGGCAACGATTGCTCTTTCACGATGCCTTGTCCGCTGAAGCTGGTTCTGATTCCCATGTTTTCCAGCAGATATACCGCGTCGCTGACATTCATCCCGACAACGTTGGGTATCCGCGTTGTTTCAAGGTTGGCGTTTTTGATTTTGGTTTCACCGTGTTCGCCGTTCTCGATGATCACCCATTCGCTGTTGAGGGCATAGTCCTCATAATCGACATCCAGTCCGCTGAGGAATTCCTTGGCTTGTTCGTGGTGGATGATGACGGGTGAAGGTGTGTTTTGTTGCATTTGCAACGTGTCGGTGTCGTCTTGGATGCCAAGTCTCAGGGCATAGACTTTTTCGGCAATCTCGCGGAACCCCGGAGCCGATACACTGCCTGCCGCCCAATAAGGGCCTCTGGCGCGGCTGACCGCCACGATGCAACTATATTTGGGCTTGTCGGCAGGGAAATAGCCCACAAACGTGGTGTTGTAGAGCTTCCTGCTAATGCCTGGCTCGTGATAGCTGTAGCCTTGCACCTTGTCGTAATATTGTGCGGTGCCGGTTTTGCCTGCCGCTGTCACGATGCAGCCCTTGAACTGTCGTTTGGCCGTGCCCCGTTCCACCACGCCTGCCAACATGGTTTGGAGCTTTTCGATGGCCTCGGGCGAAGCGATGTGCTCGTTGATGACAACGGGGTCGAACTTCTCGATGGTCTGGTTGCCTCGACGGATTTCGCTGACAAACTGGGGCTTCATCATCTTGCCTCCGTTGGCGATGGCGTTGTAAAGCATGATGAGCTGTAAAGGTGTGACATTGACTTCATAACCGATTGACATCCAGGGTAAAGAAACGTTTGACCATAGTTTTCTGCCGTCTTTGGTCTTGTCGTTGGGATGCTTGATGACAGGTTGCGCCTCCCCGTTGATGCCTGTGCCGATTTTCTTGTTGAGACCCAAGGCATACAGCCCATCGACATATTTCTCTGGGTGCGCTGCGAAGGCTTTGGTGATCAGTACGGCGGTGCCTTTGTTCGACGACTGCTCGATGACTTCCTGCACGGTGCAGATGCCGCCTTGCGCAAAGCTATGGTCGTCTTTCATGGTGCGGTTCGAGAAGCGGATGGGGCCGCTGCCGATGTTCACTTTGTCGCTGAGCTTCAGGTTGGGGTTGTGGTTGAGCAGCACTACCATCGAGGCGATTTTGAACACCGATCCGGGCTCATAGCGTTCCACCAGGGCGAAATTGTATTTTTCCTCATATTCCCCTGTTTTCTCGTTGCGCGAAAGGTTGGCGATGGCCCTCACATATCCTGTTTCCACGTCCATCAGGATGGCACAGCCGTGTTCGGCCTTGTTGGTCACCATGGTGTTGTTGAGTGCGGATTCCACGATGTCTTGCAGTTTCATGTCGAAGGTGGTAATGAGGTCGTTGCCGTTTTGCGCGTCGGTGTTGTCCTCCGATTCCACAGGGATCCAGTCGCCGTGGTGCAGTCTTCGCTCCAATTGGCGGCCGTTTTGTCCTCTCAGGTAGCTGTTGTAGGCACCTTCAAGCCCGAAATAGTAGCCTTGCTCCTCGTTGGCCATGCCGATCATGAGGCTGGCCAGTTCGTTGTAGGGCCGGGCGCGGCGGGTCTTTTGGTCGGCCACGATGCCGCCCTTGTATTTGCCTCGGTTGAAGATGACGAATTTCTGCATTTTGCGGTACTCCGTCAGCGAGATGTTGCGTGCGATGAGATAATGCCGGTTGCCTTTGGCAATTCCCGCTGAGAAATGGTCTTTCCATTGCTTGGCGTTTCTTTTCGGGAAGAGTTGCGCCATTTGTATGCATAGCGAATCGATGTTGTCTTTCAAGCAGTTTGGGTCGGCTGATTCCACGGCCTTGTAGTCGAAAAACACGTCGAAAAGCGGTATGGTGGTCGCGATGAGGTTGCCGTCGCAGGAGATGATGTTGCCTCGCGAAGCCTTCAACTCCTTGATGCGGTATTCCTTTTTCTCGGCCAGCGGCAGGATCTCCTTGCTGTCGCGGGTCTGCACCAAGATGATTTTCAATATGATAGCCACCGCAAACAGGAGTACCAAAAAATACACCAGATGGGTCTTCCAAAGCGTGTCGGTTTTTGGGTCGATTTTCATGGTTTATTCCTCCGTTTCGGGTTGTTTTTCTTCGTCGATGTTGATGCGTTTCAAAGGCTCCACCGGGTCTTTGAGTCCGATGCCTCTCAGTTTTCGGGCCAAAACCGATTGCTTCGAGGCTTGCATGATGGACGATTTCACCTGGATGTACTCCACATGCAAATCGTTAAGCAGCTTGGTGTTTTTCACGATTTCGCGGCTGCGGTCTTCGGCGATATATGTGTTTGTGATGATAATCATCAGTAGCACAGTTACATACACCATGAAAGGAAACTGTTTGGTGAACTGTTCCTTGACGAGGAAACTGCCGCCCAAGATATTCATCACTTTCCTGACGCCGTTGGTGCCTTTCTCTTTTTTCTCTTTCTTGCTCATCTCATCTCCTTTCCGCTATTCTCAGTTTGGCGCTTCGTGCGCGGCTGTTGCGTTCCAATTCCTCGTCAGAAGGCACGATTGGCTTGCGCGTGATTATATTAAAAGGTGTCAGCAAGTTGCCGAAGAAGTCCTTTTCCTCCTTGCCTTCGGCGTTGCCGGTTTTGGTGTAGTTTTTCACGATGCGGTCTTCCAGAGAGTGGTATGACATCACTACCAATCGTCCGCCGCTTTTGAGCACGTCGGGACATTGCGATAGGAAGGCGCTGAGCGCGTCAAGTTCTTGGTTCACCTCAATGCGGAGGGCTTGGAAGATTTGCGCCAAGACCTTGTTTTCGCGTCCTCTTGGCAGGCGGTTCTTGACGGATTCTTTCAGTTGGGCTGTCGTTTCGATGGGTTCTGCATCGCGGGCTATGACGATTTCTGAGGCCACGAGGCGGGCTTGTTGCACTTCGCCGTAGAGCGACAGGATTCGCGTCAGCTCTTCAACGCTGTAGGTGTTCACCACCGAGGCGGCGTCGTTGGGAGTGCTTTGGCTCATGCGCATGTCCAACTGGCCGTCGAAACGGGTCGAGAAGCCTTTCTCTGGCGTGTCGAATTGGTGCGACGAAACGCCCAAGTCGGCAATCACTCCGTCGAGTTGGGCACCGTGGTAAAGCTGTATGAAGTTTTTGAAATACTTGAAATTCTGCGGAATGAAGGTGAAACGCGGGTCGTCGAAAGCGTTCTTGGCCGCGTCGTCGTCTTGGTCGAAGGCGTAAAGGTGTCCCGTCGTCAGACGGTCGAGGATGGCACGCGAATGTCCGCCACCTCCGAAAGTGACATCGGCGTAGGTGCCTTCGGGATTGATATTCAGTCCCTTGATGCATTCGTCCAACATGACAGGATTGTGATACATCGCACGTCCTCCTTTTTATTTGATGTTGCGCAGAATCTCGAACATTTTCTTCTTGTCGATGGTGGACACTGACTGCTGATAGCGGTCTTTGTCCCAAATTTCCATCTTGTTGGCCAGCGCTTCCACCACCACGTCTTTGACCAATCCGCCCTTGTCCATCAGGTCCTTGGGGATTTGCAATCGGCCATTGGCGTCAAGTTTTGCAAAGCGGACCCCCGAGTTCAGGTATCTCAACATGGCCGCGCCCTCTTCATCGTAGATGCTGAACTCGTTGCGCAACTTGTTTTGCGCCTCGTCCCAGTCGCTACGAGTGAACAGGTCGAGGCACTTGCTGTTCTCAAAAAGCGATGGGCGCAACACGAAGCCTTCCTCCGCCTGCTCGCCCATCTGCTCCTTGAAATCGCTAGGAAACATTAGCCTTCCCTTTGCGTCCAACTTGCAATTGAAATGTCCTACTGGGTAACTCATCTTTGATGTCGGTTTCAGGCTGCTAAAATAGTGCATTTTTTCCCATCATCTACCACTTTCCCCCACTTTTTTTGGGTTTGTTTGCCGAAAGTTATCAACATTGTTTGTTGATTACTTGTTAATATACTAATATTCAATAAAATATAATTTATTATTTGAGAAATTAAAGGCAGAAACGGACGCTTTTTTGACGAAAAAATGCCGATACGTTTTTCTTTTTCCTATTTTTGCCTCGAATTGTTGCACCATTTTTCGAGTATGGAGAACGAACAGACCAATCTGATTGACCTGAGGGGAATCTTCAACGCCAAGGTGCCGAAGCTGATGAAATTCATGCCCAACTGGCTGTTTCGCAGGATTCAGAAGCTGCTGCACGAAGACGACATCAACGAGATTCTGACCAAGTATGGTCACTTGAAAGGCGTCGATTTCATCAACGCACTCATTGCCGACTTTAATCTCGAATTGGAGTTGAAAGGCGTTGATAACCTGATGAGTGGCGACAGGATTCTTGTGGCTTCCAACCATCCTCTTGGCGGTTTGGACGGCATAGCTCTCATTGCCGCTGTGGGCAACCATCGTGGCGCGACACTCACGCCGGTCAATGATTTCCTCATGTTCGTAAAACCCTTGGAGCCGATCTTCATCCCCGTCAATAAGGTGGGCAGTGCGACGGCCAACCGCGACGAGAACGTCCGCCTCTTCAACGAGACTTTCGACGGCGATGCCACTATCTGCTACTTTCCTTTCGGACTTTGCTCGCGCAAGACCGACGACGGCAAGATCCAGGACCTTGAATGGAAAAAAACCTTCCTCGCCAAGTCGAAGGCCTATCAGCGAGACATCGTTCCGACTCATATCGAAGGGCACAACTCCAAGTTTTTCTACAACCTCGCCCGGCTGCGCAAAAAGTTGAAAATCAAGGTGAATATCGAAATGGCTTTCTTGATTGACGAGTTCTTCAAGCAGCGCAACCAAAAGCTCACCATCTCGTTCGGCAAGCCGATTCCCTACCAAACTTTCGACCGCCGTTTCAACGACGCGCAATGGGCCGAGAAACTCAGGACCTTCTCTTACCAGCTTGGCAACGATTGCAATTTGAATTTTGACCCGACAAAAACCTATACGATATGATAATGAACAAGATAATCGATCCGGTTCCCGTTGCCGACATCATGTCGGAGCTGACTCAGGAGCGTTTTTTCCGTTTGACGAACAACGCCGGCAACGAGATTTATATCGTCAATGCCCACAATTCGCCAGCCATTATGCGCGAAATAGGACGTCTGCGCGAAATCAGTTTCCGCGATTCGGGCGGCGGAACGGGCCTTGATTGCGACATCGACGTGTTCGACACCCGCAAGGAGAATTTCTTTGAGCAGCTTATCGTATGGAATCCCATCGACAAGGCCATCGTGGGCGGCTATCGCTTCCTGCTTTGCGACCATCTCCCGACCGACGAAAACGGACAAGTCGATACGCCCACCAGCGAACTTTTCCTCTATTCCGAAAGGTTCGTGAAGGAATACCTGCCTTTCACGCTTGAGTTGGGCCGCTCGTTTGTCCAACCCGACTATCAACCCTCCAAAAACCTTTCGAAAGGCTTGTATTCGCTTGACAATCTGTGGAATGGGTTGGGCTCCATCCGTGATTTGTATCCTACAGCCAAGTATTATTTCGGCAAGGTGACCATGTATCCGCAACTCGACCGCCTGGCCCGCGACATGATTCTTTATTTCTTGCAAAAGCACTTCCCCGACACGGAAAACCTCGTTGGTCCGCGCCCCGAGTTGAACCTGCCCATCTTGACGGACGCGGCAGAATTGGCCGCCATTTTCACGGCAGACAACTACAAAGACAACTACAAAATCTTGGTGAAGCGCGTCCGCGAGCGTGGTGCCGCCGTACCGCCCTTGGTGAACGCCTACATGAACCTTTCGCCCACCTTGCGCTCTTTCGGAACGTCGCTCAATCCAGGCTTCGGAAGCGTGGAAGAAACGGGTATGTTGCTGACTATGAGTGATATGTTTGAAGAAAAGGCCCAACGTCACATGACCTACGACAAGAATGCCGTCCCCCTTCATTTGCAATCCAGATAACCCTCAACTCCACATGTTTAACCGCTAAATTAAAAAGATGAACATAACGAAAGCAGAATTTTTGATGAGCAACACGCGCATCGACAAGCTGCCCAACGAGAGCTTGCCAGAATACGCGTTCATAGGACGCTCCAACGTGGGTAAGTCCTCATTGATCAACATGTTGGTGCAAAGAAATGGCTTGGCCAAGACTTCTTCGGTGCCGGGCAAGACGGTGGCCATCAACCATTTCATCGTCAATGACGCATGGTATCTCGTTGATTTGCCGGGCTATGGATATGCAAAACACTCAAAGAAACAGCGCGACCAATGGCGTGTCATGATCAATAACTACATCTCGCAACGGCGCAATCTGGTGTGCACCTTCGTTCTCGTCGATTCGCGCCTCGAACCCCAAAACAACGACCTCGGCTTCATGGACTGGCTCGGCGAGAACCAAGTGCCATTCTGCATCGTGTTCACCAAGGCCGACAAGGTTTCGAAGGCTGAATTGGACCGTAATGTGAAAGCGCTCAAGGCAAGGCTTTTGGAGGATTGGGAGGAACTGCCGCCTGTTTTCGTCACCTCGTCGGAGAAAAAGACGGGCCGCGACGAGATTCTGGACTACATTGAAGCGCAAAACGCGGAAGTGGCCGCTCTAATGAACCGAAAATGAAAACCTAAAATATCAACTATTAACTATCAACTAAAATGGGTATCTTAGTATCACTTTTAATCGGAGCCTTGGCGGGATTCATCGCCGGCAAAATCATGAACAAGGGCATGGGCCTCTTGGTGAGTATCATCGTCGGTATCGTCGGCGGAGCATTGGGAAGCTGGATCTTCAGCTTGCTCGGCCTCACGGCGAGCGGCACGTTCTGGGGTCAACTTTTGGTTGGAACGGTGGGTGCTGTGCTGTTGCTTTGGATTCTCTCGCTTTTCAAGAAGAAATAAGCAGGGAATCAACTAAATGAAAAGCGGAGACGGGGCAGCCTGTCTCCGTTTTTCTGTTACCTAAAATAAACCCTTGTTATTCCCGTCCCGCCGGTTTCGAGCGAGGCATCATGAAAACGTTCCACGTCGTGGTTGCGACTTAGTTGCTCGCGGATGAGTTTGCGCAAGATGCCGTTGCCCTTGCCGTGAAGGATGCTCACTTCCTTGATGCTTAGGAGTTTGGCTTCGTCGAGATACTTGTCCACGATGTCGAGGGCTTCCTCGGCGCGTTTGCCGCGCACGTCAAGGGTAAGGTCGAAGTGCTCGGCCTTTTCGCTGAGTTCGTCGGCGATGAGTCCGGCTTTCCATTGGCGTTGGGTCTTGCGGGCCACGGCGCGGCTCACCTTGCGGAGCTTGTCGGGCGAGGTGCGCAGGCGCACGGTGTCGAACAATATGGTGGCGTCGGTGTCGCTGATGGCCAAAATTTCGCCCACCACCTGCATATCATCAATGCAAACGGTGTCGCCCACCTTCAAGACGGCTTCGGCCTCTTCTTTTTTCTTTTGTTCGGCTACTTCCTTGGCTTTTTTCGCGATTTCCTCTTTGGTCTTTTCAAGGTTCTGGCGTATCTCTTTGGTCTTGGTCTTCTCGGCTTGTGCCTCCTTGATTTCGCGGATGGTGCGCTCGATTTGGCTGTTGGCTTTCTCGATAAGTTCCTGAGCCTCAGTTGCTGCGTTGCGGAGGTATTGCTTCTTCTTGCCTTCGAGGTCGGCGAGGAGGCCCTTGTATTTCTCCACCACCTCGGTCAAGAGTTGGTCGGCGATGCGCAGGTCTTGTTCCTTTTTGCGGATGGCCTTTTTATCGACTTCGAGTTGTTGCAATTGCTTCTCGAATTTGAGATGCTGGTCGCCGGTGATGTTGGCCGCGTCGTCGAGGATTTGTCGCGGGAAGCCGATTTTCTTGGCGATTTCGAAGGCGAATGACGAGCCCGGTTTTCCGGTCATCATCATATACATCGGCTGCATAAACCGTGTGTCGAACAGCATGGCGCCGTTGATGATGCCCTCGTGATGGTCGGCCAAAAGTTTCAGGTTGGCATAGTGCGTGGTGACCATTCCGAAGGCTTGCTTTTTGTTGAGTTCCAATAGGATGGCTTCGGCGATGGCACCACCCAGTTGCGGCTCTGTGCCTGTCCCGAACTCGTCGATGAGGAACAGTGTGTTCGCATCGGCGTTTTCGAGGAGGGCTTTCATATTAATAAGGTGCGAGCTGTAAGTGGAGAGGTCGTCGAGGATGGACTGCTGGTCGCCGATGTCGATGAAGATGCTCTCAAAGAGGCCGCATTCCGAGTCGATGCGCATGGGCGGCATGAGGCCGCATTGCAGCATGTATTGCAGCAGCCCTGCCGTTTTCAGGCACACCGACTTGCCGCCGGCATTTGGCCCACTGATGACCAAAATACGCTCGTTTTCATTGAGTTGCAAATCCAACGGAACGACTTGCTTGCCTTGTGCTTTCAGTTTCTTTTCCAAAAGCGGATGGCGGGCCTGCTGCCAATTAATATAAGGTGTGTCGCGCAGTTCGGGCTTCACGCCACCGATTTCGTTGGCGAGCAAGGCCTTGGCGCGGATGAAGTCGATGTCGCCAAGAAGGACCCAAGCCTTGCGCAGTTCGCTGAGGTAGGGGCGGAGCAGGCGCGTGAACGCCGTCAGTATGCGGTGGATTTCGCGCCTTTCGGCGTATTCCAACTCCTTGATTTCGTTGGAGGTGTCGAAGATTTCGGCAGGCTCGATGTAAACCGTTTGACCGGTAGCAGATTCATCGTGTATGAAGCCACGCAGGGCGCGTTTGTCGGCGGCCTTGACGGGGATGACCAAGCGCCCGTCGCGGATGGTGATTTCCGATTTCTGGTCGACCCAGCCAGCGGTCTTGGCGTCGCCCATGATCTGTCGGATGCGCTTCTCGATGCTGCCTTGCTTGCGCCGTATGCTTTGCCGGATTTCGGCCAATTCGGGAGAGGCATTGTCGGGGATTTCGCCTTTGTCATCAACGAGTCGGTTGGCTTCGGTGAAGATGGCGCGATCGATGAAAATGTTCTCTATCAGTGTCTTGAGTTGCGGATAGTCATCGGCACTTTCGGAACGTCCGAAGCGCAGAATGGCATCGAGCACGTTGAGCGACGGCTTCAGCGCAAACAAGTCTTCCACGCCGAGGCAGGTGCCCTCGATTTGGATGCGGTGGAAGGCCTCGCGCAGGTCGTGGAAGTCGCGCACGGGGAACGGCACGCCCGTTTGCAACAAACGGCGAAACTCGTCGGTTTGCTCCAAGCTCCTGACGATGAGGGTTCTGTCGGTTGAAAACGACAAGGCTTCCACCTTTTCGAGTCCCATTGGGCTGATGCAATGGCCAGCCATCATCTCGCGGATGCTATTGAAGCCGATTTTCTGTTCAAAGTTGTTGGGGTAGATCACGGGTTGATTAATCGTATACTGTTTGTTTCGCCCATTCGGGCAGTTCGGTTGACGTTGCTTTGTCCTTTTTCAACGGCAAAAGTACGATTTTTTCTGCAGACCCTATGTCTCTCGCCAACATTTCAACAATTAAACGCCCGACAATCCATCCTCAAAACAAACTGTCAATAGTCACCAATTGCTGGAACACACCGCTGTGGGCGTTGTGCTTGAGGCCGACCGTCGTGACCAACGTCAGGTGGATGGTCTGCTTGGGCGAGAGGCGTTCCTGCAAGGTGGCGATGCGTTCCCTCATTTTGAGGTCGTCATCGGCCTGTGGGTCGTATTCTTTCGAGAGGAATTTCATCTCGCAAAGGTTGACCACACGGTCGTCCCTGACAATCAGCATGTCGATTTGCGCCCCGTTGTGGTCGTCGTCACCGCGCACAATCCACGCCGACTCGGACGAAACCACGTTCTCGACGCCCAAAGCCCGCTTGATTTGGTTGATGTGGCTGAATAAACACCCCTTTAGTTAGCCGAATTGATACAAAAATCCTTTGATATGGCTGAATAAATACCCCTTTATTTAGCCGAATCAATGCAAAAAGTGTGTTATTCGGCTGGTTTGACTGTTTTTCAGATGCAATCAAACCCTTTTTCAACAACAATTCAACAATTCAACAATCAACACTTCAACAAATTCCATATCTTTGCCCCAAATTTTAGGACTATGATCAGACTGGAAATCTGTGCCAATGGCATCAAGTCGTTGCAGAACGCGATGGACGGCTGCGCCCAATGCGTCGAACTTTGCGAATGCCTCGAAGTGGGCGGCGTGACGCCTTCTTTCGGCACCTTGGCCAAGGCCATCGACATCTCGTTTATCCCCATGCGCGTGCTCATCCGTCCGCGACCGGGCAACTACATCTACGACGATGAGGAAGTAGAGATGATGAAGACCGACATCATGCTCTGCAAGAAGCTCGGCTTCGAGGGCGTGGTCATCGGGGCTTTGAATGACAAGGGCGAGCTTGACGTGGAGACCATCAAGGCCTTGATGGGAGCAGGCGAGGGGCTGAAGTTCACCTTCCACCGCGCCATCGATGCTTGTGTGAAGCCTTTCGAGGCCGTCGAAAAACTGATTGAACTCGGCTTCGACAAAATCCTGACTTCGGGCGGCAAGCCCACGGCTCTTGAAGGTGTCCCGATGATTGCGGAGATGCAGTTGCGCTACGGCGACCGGATCGCCATTATGCCCGGCGGCGGCATCAACCTTGGCAACGTGAAGGATATCCTGAATATGACGGGCACGGTGCATTGCCACGCCTCGTTGGCGCATTGGGTGCCGCGCTTCAACGAGAAACTCTATCCCGACCAAAAGGACGCGACAGGCGCGACGATGGTCTGGACCGAGTCGAACAAGGACTTGATTTACGAAATGGAAAAAATTTTGAACCCATTTTAGTTCATAACAAAACCTACAAAACTGGCAAAACAAGCTTTTGGTGCGGCACGGCAACTGCCTTGCCGCCGGAAAGGAGCCGGTTGGTGACTTTCCTCTCAAAATGAGTTTTGAAGGTTTTGCAAGTTTTGTGGAAAAGAGAAAAGTAGCAATGAAAAAAGTACTGTATTGTTTATTTGCATTGGCCGTCTTGGTTGGCTGCCAACAAGTTGAAAAGCCCAACGTCGTTGCGCAACTCCTCAACCAAGGCTGGACGCTCACGGGCGACACCTTAGATATTAATATGCAGGTCGATGTGCCCTCTGTGGTGCAGCAAAGCCTCTATGAAAACGGCCTCATCCCGCATCCTTATCTTGGCGCGGTGGAAAACCAATTGCTCTGGATTTCCGACCATCCTTGGGACTACACTTTGCGTTTTGATGCAGATAAGGATTTGCTTGAAAAACAGGTGGTTGAATTGGAGTTTGAAGGCATCGACACCTACGCAGAAGTGAAATTGAACGGCGAAAAACTCTTCTTTGCTGACAACCAATTCCGCGTTTGGAATCACGAGGTGAAAGACATGTTGAAAAAGAAAGACAACCTTCTGGAAGTGCATTTCCTTCGTTATGACAGCACACAATTGGCTTTGTATGAACAACATCAGCCGCGTTTGCCCGAGAAATACGCCGTCACGCGCAAGGCACCTTACCAGCATGGCTGGGACTGGGCTCCGAAATACAAGAATGTGGGCATCTGGAAACGGGTGGAATTGTTGGGTTGGTCTGATGCGAAATTACAAAACGCATATATTGTCACAGAAAACATTGATAACGAGAAGGCTACGATGCGTTTTTGCCTTGATGTGGAAAGTAAGACGGAAGGAAACTACGTGGCGGAAATATATGTCAATGGTGAGAAAAACAGTGAGAAAACCTTACATCTTAATGGCGGTATCCAAAATGAGATCCTGAATTTCGAAATTGAAAATCCAGCGTTGTGGTGGCCCAACGGGATGGGCGAACAACTGCTTTATGTCTTTGATGTACTTCTGAAAGACGAAGATAAAGTTTTGGATTCCAAGAAAATATGGTCTGGTATTAAAACT
>CAMOCK010000217.1 GCA_946610645.1 uncultured Bacteroidales bacterium | reverse complement strand
GTGCTCGAATACACCGAGGACCCGATCGTGAGCTGCGACGTCATCCACAACCCGCACAGCAGCATCTTCGATGCACAAAGCACGATGGTGATGGGCAAGATGGTGAAGATCATGTCGTGGTACGACAACGAATGGGGCTATTCCAACCGCATGGTCGACCTGATCGAGATGATGAAGTATTGAATTGAATGAAAAACGGTCGGCAATGCCGACCGTTTTTCATTTAATTATTGCGATGGAACCTTGAAGATGCAATTTCTCCTCGCCTGCCTCGCCGACGTAGGTGATATCAGTGACATAGAAATAAGTACCTGGCGGGCAGTCCAATTTCGTCACTTTGCTCTTACCGTCCCACTGAATCAGAGGATTATCCGTATCACATAACACATTACCCCAACGGTTGAAAATCACAGTTTTTGCACTGACAATCAAGTTTATACCCGTAGCTATCGGTTCAAAGACATCGTTGAAGCCGTCGCCATTGGGCGTGAACACATTGGGCAAGTTATAGGAAAACTCCTCCACTGGCTCCTCGTGCCCAATACGCACCGTCTTGATGGCCGAATAATTGACCAAAGGCTTCAGAACATCTTCAATCGTATAGTGTCCGAAGGTGCGTACATAATAGCGATAGGTTTTATCGCTTTCCACATCAGCATCAACATATTCCATTCCCGTCACCGAAGCGATTCTTACAAAACGGCTGTTGATTTCCTTGAAAACATGAGTGCTGTCCACAATCCAAGGCACGGATTCCGTCCATGTGAGGCGTGCTTCGCTGAAAGCTCCGTTGGCTGTGAGCATCACCGCCGAGGCTGCCGCGCTCTCGCCCATCGTTTGCTGGTTGGCATCGCGCATCTCCACCTTATATAATAACGAAGCCGCTTCAGCCAAGTCAAGGTTGGTGTCAAGGAAAGTCGTGTCCGTTCCTTCGTAAACGAAGGATTCCACACCGTCAAGGAAGCGTTTCAAAGTGTAGAAGAATGGTGCAACATATTGTTCGTCAATATCTTGCGGTTTAGTCCAACAAGTAATAACATGCCCTGGAACGAGGTCGATGCTATCATTGCTGACATGCGTCATCAGCGGGCTGTCGTTGCTGAGTGATACGCAAGCGGCATTACTGACGATGCTTTCAGCTCCATCGGGGAATTGCGCAACAACACGATACTCATAGTCAATGCCTTGCGAAAGATTCAGGTCGGTGAAAACAGTTGAAGAAACATCGTTCAAAGATGCCACTAGTTGGTAGCCGTCGCGGATGCCTGTCTCGCAAGCATCGGGCTCGTAGGCGTTGCAACCGGCTTTGCGGTACACCAACAAAGCCGAAGCATTCGAGCAGGGATAAGCTGACCATGAAAGCGCGACATCGTGACCCACAACTGAAGCCGACAGATTTTGGACTTTCGGAGCCATCACTTTGATACTTATGGTTTTGACGTTGGTCAAGTTGACAGGAGTGTCGTCGTCTTTGGCGTGAATCACTACTTGATAGGGTGAGTTACGGATGTGGCTGTAAGTGGTGTTCCAAATGAACTCCAACGCGGGATTTGGCGCGGTTGAGGTTTCTGGATTTAGGATTGCTGGGCTTACCGCCAATTCCAAAGGTGCCCCTGATGCGGTCAGCGTCACGTTGTTATATGGATTGGGATCGGAGGCGGAGATGGAGAAAGTCAATTGTTCGCCTGCCACTATGCAAAACTCGTCGTCGCAATGAATTTGAGGCATGTCGTTGTCGCAAGCCGCAACCAGGATTTGCATATCGCGAACAATGGAACCGATTTTCACGCCGTGGCGCCATTCTTCCACCATGAAGGCCACGTTGTATTCGCCTTGAAGCAAGGGGTTTTCCCAACGCAAATCACCACTAACGGGGTCGATTTCAAACGATTGCGAAGCCTGTGGGAAGTTGTAGCCAGGAATCTCCATGCCGTCCATGCCTTTGCATTTCACCAATTTGTAGCTCAAGCTGTCGCCGTCGGGGTCGTAAGCCGAAGGATTGTGCAGGTAGAGTTTGCCCACGCAGCCTTTATCGACGGGTGCGTTGAGCAGTTGCACTGAATTATTGTTGCCCAAGAAGGGATTGATGACCAATTCCGTTTCGATATACATCGGCACGTTCACCGAATTGGGCACGTTTACCACGCCGTAGTTGCGGTTGGCATCCTCCATGCTGATTATGTAAGTACCTGAGGATGAATAGTTATGCACCGCTTTATAGACATTTAGTGTGTAGTTGTCGCCCAGGTTTTGGAGCACCACGCGCGGGATGTATTCCTCCATTCCGTCGCCCCATCTGATGGGGAGCGAGTCGCGCTGCATTCCAGCCGGGCTGGGTGTGTAGGTGTAGCAAGTAAGCGTAAACTCGTATGCATTTCCTCCAAGCCAAGTGTAGGTGATTTCAGCAGCACGTTGGTGTGTGGCCATGGCTGGGGAAGCGAGGCCGAGCAATAAAATCAATATCAGCGTCAATTTACGCATCATAAAAGCCGATTTTGGAACTGCAAATGTAGCAATTTTTCAAAAAAGAAAAAGCATCCGTAAAAATGCGGATGCTTTTTCATTCAAATCCAGCCAAGAATCACTTGTTCTTCAGCAGGTCGCGGATTTCGGCGAGGAGTTCCTCTTGCGTCGGGCCGGCGGGTGCGGCGGGTGCGGGCTCCTCGGCCTTCTTCAGCTTGTTGAGGCCTTTCACCACCATGAAGATGCAGAAGGCGATGATGATGAAGTCGAAGATGACCTGCAACAGGTTGCCCCAGGTGACGGCCAATTCAGGTTTGACGATTTCCTCGCCCACCATTTCGGCCTCACGAATGACCCATTTCCAGTCGGTGAAGGTCAGGCCACCCGTGACAGCGCCAATCAATGGCATGATAATGTCTGACACCAAAGAGGTGACAATCTTTCCAAACGCACCACCGATTACGACACCGATGGCCATGTCCATCACGTTGCCTTTAACGGCAAATTCCTTGAATTCTTTGAGAAGCTTTCCCATAACGCTTTGTTTGATTTTGAATTGTTGTTATTGAGTTGTTGTGTTGTTAATCAGTGCAAAATTAGGAATAAAAAGTGTTCGGTTTTACAAAAAAAAGCAAAATTTTCAAAATTCCGAAGTGAAATGGAACTCGATGTCGGGGTATTTCTCCATTGCCATCTGCAAGGCGTATGGCGACTCGGCCAAGAACACGTCGCGGCCTTCCTTGTCCTCTGCCAAGTTCATCGACTTGCGCATCTTGAAATCAGCCAGTTGTGCCTCGTTAGTGCTGGTAATCCACGCGGTTTTGTAGAGCGAAATCGGCTGGTAGCGGCAAGAGGCGTTGTACTCGTGCAGTAGGCGATATTGGATCACTTCAAACTGCAACTCGCCCACCGTTCCGATGATTTTGCGGCCCGTCATCTTGCCCGTAAACAATTGAGCCACACCCTCATCCGTCAATTGTTCCAAGCCCTTAGCCAATTGCTTCGACTTCATTGGGTCGGCGTTTTCCACATAGCGGAACTGCTCGGGCGAGAAACTCGGGATGCCCTTGTAGTTCAGGATTTCGCCCTCTGTCAGGGTGTCGCCGATTTTGAAGTTGCCAGCATCGTAAAGACCGACAATATCGCCTGGATAAGCCTCGTCAAGGACGGACTTCTTCTGCGCCATGAAGGCTGTCGGGTTCGAGAATTTTAGTTCGCGGCGTTGGCGCACGTGGAAGTAGTTCTTGTTGCGCTCGAAGCGGCCCGAAACCA
The DNA here is from genome assembly GCA_946610645.1 of uncultured Bacteroidales bacterium. GTDB lineage: Bacteria > Bacteroidota > Bacteroidia > Bacteroidales > F082 > Limimorpha. The sequence goes on along the minus strand of CAMOCK010000217.1, from coordinate 31,902 downwards.
CGCGCACGAAGGCGATGCGGTCGCGGTGGTTGGGGTCCATGTTGGCGTGGATCTTGAACACGAAGCCCGTAAACTTCTCCTCCGTCGGCTCTATGCGGCGTTCCACCGTGTCGCGACCAATCGGCGTGGGCGCAATCTCGATGAAGCAGTCAAGCAGTTCCTTCACGCCGAAATTGTTCAAGGCCGAGCCGAAAAACACGGGGCAAATGTCACCTTTTAAGTAAGCCTCGCGGCCGAAATCGTCGTAAACGCCTTGCACCAATTCCGTTTCGTTGCGAAGGGTTTCGGCATCCTCGCCAATCATCTTGTCAAGGTCGGGATTGCTCAAATCATCGAAAGCAATGCCCTCGGTAATGTGTTGTTTGTCAGAGTTGAAGAGATAGAGGCTCTTGTCGTAGATGCTGTAAACGCCCTTGAATTTCGGTCCGCTGTTGATGGGCCAGCTCAGCGGCGTGAGTTTCAGGTTCAGCTTTTGCTCGATTTCGTCCAACAGTTCAAACGGGTCCATGCCCGGACGGTCCATCTTGTTGATAAACACGATGATGGGCGTATTCCTCATGCGGCACACTTCGACCAACTTCTCCGTCTGCGACTCCACGCCTTTGGCCGCGTCGATGACGACGATGACGCTGTCCACAGCAGTCAAGGTGCGGAAGGTGTCTTCGGCGAAGTCTTTGTGGCCAGGCGTGTCCAAGATGTTGATTTTTATATCTTTATACTCGAAACCCATCACGGAGGTAGCCACCGAAATGCCGCGTTGCCGTTCGATTTCCATCCAGTCGGACGTGGCGGTTTTCTTGATCTTGTTCGACTTCACGGCACCGGCCACCTGAATGGCGCCGCCGTAAAGCAGCAGTTTTTCGGTCAAAGTGGTCTTACCCGCGTCGGGATGGCTGACGATGGCGAAGGTGCGTCGCCTGTTGATTTCATCGATGAATGACATTACGCTCAGTATTTCAAGATGCCAATAAAAAAAGCAACCTTTGTGGGGTTGCTCTCTGAGCGGTCCGGACGAGACTCGAACTCGCGACCTCCTGCGTGACAGGCAGGCATTCTAACCAAACTGAACTACCGGACCAACCTGAAAAAGAACTCTATTGCTTTGCTTTGCGGGTGCAAAAGTACAACCTTTTTTGAAACTGGCAAGTTTTTTTCTGCATTTTTTTTATTATTTTTTTCTCGAACAGGTTTATTCAGCTATTTTTCAGCTATTTACAAAATCAAGAAAACAACAATTTATTCATCAAGGCTTATTTCATAGGCCCCTCGGGCTATATTATAATAAGGTATATGCAGTTTTTGCGCTTGATTTTCCCATTTCTCTGCCAAATAATAGGGAACGGACCCGTCGATAAGGAGCAATCCCACATCAAAAGAGTTTATGACAGACTGCACTTCTGGTTTTTGCCTATTTGTCACAAGGAGAAAATCAACGGGCAAACGGAAGGAAAGGCTATCCTCAACAGCCCAATCATCGCTCCACAAGACCAGCAATTTGCCTCCAAACGACACGAAATGCGCCCTCTTTTTCATATATGGATTCTCGAAATCTTCTTCAAAGCCAATGACTTGCGGCGAATGAGTTATGTTCTTCATCGTCCATGACCCCGACAGGCTGTAATCCACCGTGGATTTGTCGGCCATCAAAGTGGAATCGGCCAAAAGCACATGTTCCCCTTTCCAAACGAAATCGACCGCCGTATGTTTGCGCAAACTAAAAAAAGTCATACCTTCGTAAGAATCCGTATCGTAATTCCGCAAAGTGATTGAACCCATGAACAGCAGCATGGAGGCCAGCATTGCGATGAGCAACCGCTTCTTTCGCATCGTTACACTAAGCAATAGGAGCAGGAATGACACGAGTAGCAAAACAAACTCTAACCTACTAATATACAATCCTTTAAGTATAGAATACGGTAATCCTTCAATCCACGACACCAACTGGTTCATCACATAGAGCACTCCCCAAACAAGATAACCCAAAGCTGTATTAAGATAAGGTATCCATGACACGACCAGCAACAACATTCCACCTATGACCACAAAAAAGGAGATCGGTGTCATGAAAAGGTTGCTGAGCCAGAAATAGGTGGAGAACTGCTGATAATAGAACAATGTGAAAGGCATGGTGGCCGCCTGTGCCGCGAGAGCCACTGCCGTGATTTCCCAAGCCTTGTCCAAAAGCCTGTTTTTCAAATAGAAAAGATGGTAGATCGGACGTTGTAGCACCACGATTCCAACGACAGCCACATAAGAAAGTTGGAACCCAATTTCGAAGAGATTGTTAGGATTGACGCACAACAAAATGAATGCAGAAGCGGCTATCGAATTGATTACAAACCCTTTGCGTTGAATCATCTCGCCGATGACGACGAAGGACACCATCAGTGTGGCGCGAAGGATGGAAGGCGACAGCCCTGCGATGAAAGCATAAGACCAAACAAGCAAAAGCAGCAGGATGCTTTTCAGCACCGTCTGCCACTTTTTCCTTTTCAGGAAACCCAACAAGAACGAAGCCAGCATATAGATGATGCCCACATGCAGACCCGACACGCAGAGAATATGCATCGCCCCTGCCGCCACATAGTTTTTTCGCACCTCGTCGGCAAGGCTGTCGTCGTAGCCCAAAAGAATGGCCGCTGCCACGCCAAATTCCTTGTCTTTCACTCCGCAGCGTTGCAGGGAGCGCAACAAGTTATCACGAAAGCGATATGATAACGCAAACAGTGGATTGGCACTATTCATCTGTAGATCAATCCAATCAGCGTCTTTCAGCCAGCATTGTCCAGTGATGCCTTTGCGCGTGAGATGAGCGCGGTAATCGAACTCACCCGGGTTCTTGGGCGATGCCACCTCACCAGCCGGCGCATTGATGGCAATCAAGTCGCCGTAGCGCAGAGAAAAGGCCGAGTCGGTTTTTTGGAAATAAGCCATAACCTTGCCTGTGACTGGCCGAGAAGTTAGGCTGTCGCCAAACTGATATTCCAACTCCAAGACCGTTTTGATGCTGTTCTCACGCTCCGAAGGATACTCGTAGATCCTTGCGACATAATACTTTGCATCCGTTTCATGGTTTCGGAAATAGTTCTTTTTCACTGATATTTCGTGCACTTGCGTCATGGCCATTCCCATCACGAACAAATAGCAGGCGATGATGCCACCGAAAAGCCAGTTGAAACGGAAGCTTTTCAACAAGAGAACAGCCATGCCCGCCATGCAAAACAAGGCTATGGACAAGCCAAAGGTTAGCTGGGTTGTAAAAGCGTCAAAACCAAAAACAGTGCCGAACCAAATACCTAAGGCCATCGGTATCAACAACTTGAGGAATGGGTATTTGCTCCAGGCGAACATTGTCGAAGGCTCAGTTTTTCCTCAATTCCCCAATGATCACTTCGGCGGCTTTGGCCGAAGCCCCAGCACTGCCGAGACGCTCGTGAAGTTCGTCGTAATCTTCAAGCAACTCGCGCTGACGATTGCCGTCGCGAAGCAATCGACTCAACTCAGAAACCATGTTTTCTTCTGTCATATCATTCTGAATCAATTCCTTAACCACTTCCCTATCCATCACTAAATTCACGAGACAGATATATTTCACCTTGACGAGCCATTTGGCGATGCGAAAGGAGAAACGCGTTGCCTTGTAACACACCACTTCGGGAACCGAGAGCAATGCGGTTTCGAGCGTGGCCGTACCCGAAGTGACCACAGCTGCGCTGGCGTTTTGAAGCAGGTCATAGGTTTGGTTTTCCACCAAAAACACGTCAGTTTTGCCAATGATTCGTTTGTACAATGCATTATCGACAGACGAAACACCTGCCACAACAAACTGGTATTCAGGAAAATGCGGAACAATTTTCAGCATCGTTCCCAGGGTGCGTTTGATTTCCTGAGGCCGGCTACCAGGCAGCAAGGCGATGATTTCCCGTTTGGCGCCAAGGTTGTTGCGGCGCAAGAAAATGGAGCGGTTGCCCTGACCGAACTTCTTCAATTCGTCGAGCAGAGGGTTGCCCACATAGGTCACATCGATGCCATACTGCTTGTAAAACTCTTCCTCGAAGGGCAAAATGACCAGCATTTTATCAACCGTGGCCTTGATTTTGCTGACACGACGGCGTTTCCAAGCCCACACTTGAGGAGAAATGTAATAAATCACCTTAAGACCTTGTTTATGAGCGAAATCCGCAATACGGAGGTTGAAGCCTGGGTAATCGACAAGGATGATGGCATCGGGGTGGTATTCGAGTATGTCTTTCTTGCATAAATTAATGTTGTCCAATACTTTACGGAGATTGGCTGCCACTTCGACGAAACCCATGTAGGCCATCGTGCGATAATGTTTCACCAAGTCGAGGCCTTGCTTTTGCATCAAGTCGCCGCCAAATCCACGGAACTCGGCGTTAGGGTCGTTTTTTTTGATTTCGGCGATAAGGTTCGAGGCGTGCAAGTCGCCGGAGGCCTCGCCTGCGATGATGTAGTATTTTGTGATTCTTGTTTGTTTCTTAGCCATGTTCTAATTCATTTGAACAGAAAAAACACGAGCAGCATACCGATTATGGTCACCAGAAGGATGCCACGTCCTGCTCGGTCCATGTGCCATTTCACCAAAAGCATCCTGAAAAGTATGATGCCAGGGATGAAAGCCAGCAAATAAGGGGCGCGGCGGTACGGATCGCCCCAAGGTATGAGGCTCAGCAGCAGGAAAAACAAGCCAAAACTAGCCGCACCCGCCAGCAGCCCAATCCAAAAATCATCCTTGATTTTCATGGTTTTACACTTAATTGTTCGTAATTCTTCATTGGTTCGATTTGCGTGTATGCCGTCCAGTCGAAGCAAGTGGGCACCACGGCCACATAGTTGTTGCGTATGGCATGGAGGTCGGTGCCCGGCGTGATGTCGTCGCTGACCAGCTCGCCCGAAAGGTCGAAGAACAATTCGCCGTGCTCGTCATATTGTTCCCTGAAATACTCCACCCAGCGGCAGGCGGCCTGACGGCATACTTTGATGCCTTTCAGCGGCTCATCGCAACGTTTGGGGAAGTTCACGTTGAGGCATACGCCCTTGGGCAGGCCTTCCTTCAACACTTTCTTGGTGATTTCGAGGATGGTTGTGTCGAGATGGCCGAAATCGGCGTCGGGGTCGAGAGTGTCGAGGCTGAAACCGATGGCTGCGAGGCCGTTCATGCAGGCTTCGATGACAGCTCCAACGGTGCCGGAATAGACTACCGTGGAGGCTGCGTTGGTGCCGTGATTGATGCCTGAGACCACCAGATCCGGGGTGCGCGGAAGCAGTTTTTGGTAGGCCAGCTTGACGCAATCGACAGGTGTGCCATTGCAGCGGAATTCCACGAAGTCTTTCTCTTCCCGCACAAGGCGGGCTCGCAGCTTGTTGTGGATGGTGCAGGAATGGCTTTTGGCCGACATCACCTCGTCGGTGGAAATCACAGCCACTTCGCCGAGGGTGCGCATCAGGGCGATGAGCCTTTGCAGGCCCTTGGCGGCGTGGCCGTCGTCATTTGTTATCAGTATCAGTGGGCGTTGTGTGTTCATTGTTGTAATAATTTGCAAAGGTATAAAAAAAAGGATAATGATCGCTATTTCGAACAAAATCCTTTGTTTTTGTGCCTTGTACAGGCTCCGCTACGCGCTTGCGATTTGAACATCATTTGCCATTACGGGGTACGGGGGCTCACGGCTACCGCATCGCAAATGCGGAAGAACGGGTTCTCCGTTTCATGGCGACAAATATAGTGAAATCTTCAAAAGCTTTTCAGTATCTGAAAAAGACGTCGCGTCGGGAGACCCATCACATTATAAAACGAGCCTTCCAATCCACTGATACCCACATAGCCAATCCATTCCTGGATGCCGTAGGCACCCGCCTTGTCGAAAGGCTTGCAATGCGCTATGTAATAGTCGATTTCGTCTTTTTCCAAAGCCGCGAAAGTCACCTGCGAGGTGGCCGCAAACGACTCGGTTTTCTCCGCCGAGCGCACCGTCACGCCCGTCACCACATGGTGGGTCTTTCCTGATAGCTGCGCGAGCATCCTGAAAGCGTCTTTTGCGTCTTTCGGCTTGCCCAAAATCTCACCTTCGCTAATCACCACTGTATCTGCCGTAATCAACAGAAAGCCAGCGGGAAGCTCGTTTCCCGTGAAGGCCAACGACTTTTGCAGGCTGAGGTATTGCGGCACTTCGTCCAATGGCATGGTAGGAGGATATTCTTCTGGCGTTTCCTTGGTTTGAACGACAAACTCCACTCCCATCCCGCGCAGCAACTCCTGGCGGCGCGGCGACTTGGAGGCCAGAATGACTTGGTATTTGTTTAGGTTTTCAAGCATTGTATTATTTTTTTTATGCGGGACTGGGAATCTGTCTCGCGTCCCGAAGTCCCGCGTCCCGAAGTCCATTTCACCACGAATAGGCTTCCGCACTCATCCACTTGCCATGGGTCTTCAGCACTTGCTCGATGAGGTCGCGCACACAGCCCTTGCCGCCCTCTTTCGCACTGACGTAATGGCTGATTTCGCGCACTTCCAGAGCGGCATCGGCGGGACAGGCAGCCAAGCCCACAGCCTGCATCACACGGATGTCGGGGATGTCGTCGCCCATGAACACAATTTCATCAGGCTTCAGGCCTTTTTCTGCCATATATTCGTTGAGTTTCAACACTTTGTCGGGAATTCCAGTGAACACATCTAACACGCCGAGGCTGTTCATCCTGACTTCCATCGAGGGGCAAACTGCGCCCGAAATGACGGCCACATTGTAGCCCAGTTTGGAGGCCAGTTGCAGCGCGTATCCGTCTTTCACGTTGGTGGCGCGCCATGGATGTCCTTCGTGGTCGGAATAGACCTTGCCGTCGGTCATCACGCCGTCGTAGTCGAAAACAAAGGTGGTAATGGGTTGGAATGGGTTGTTCATGACGTTGAAATTTTGGACAAAATTAGTTAATTTTCGCGAAAAGACGCTCCATAAAGCAAAAATGCTTAATTTTGCACTCCATTTTTTTTGCGATACTATGAGAGTAAGACATCAAACGAACCCAGAGGAAATCGTGGCCGCGACGATTGAGGCCATGGAAACTGTGAAAGGAAAGGACATCGTCACCCTCGACTTGCGCGAAATCACCACAGCCGTGACGGACTATTTCGTCATTTGCCACGCTCCGTCGAAAACACAGGTGGATGCCCTCGCCGACAAAGTGGAGGACTTGGTTTTCGAGAAGACGCACAACAAGCCCTACCATATTGAGGGCCGCGACAATACGGAATGGATTTTGATAGACTTCGTGGATGTGGTCGTCCATGTGTTCCTGGAATCGGCAAGAGGCTACTACAAATTGGAGGAGTTGTGGGCCGATGCCGAAAGAATCGTGAAGGAAAACGAAGACTAACAAACTCAAAAACCAACGATTTACATGAAAAACCAAGAAACAAACCCTGCTGACAACCAACCCAATCAGCAGCCACAATCCGAGCAACCCAACAAACAACCTAAAGACAAACGCCGATTCAGTTTCTATTGGATTTATGCCGTTTTGTTCGCAGTGCTGATTGGTGTGAACTTTTTTGGCAGAGACGCTGACCCGACAGTCAAAGAGGAAATCGACCAAGGCAAGCTTACCGAGATGCTGAAGATGGAAGAAGTGGGCAAGATTGAACTCGTCAACCGCGAGGATGCCGAGATTTACTTGAACCAGAAAGGCCTGTCGAAGCATTTCCCCGACGCGAAGCCAGCCTCAAACGGCATTTCGAAGATGCCCAACTACACCTATAAGATTGGCTCGCTCGACCGTTTCGAGGAATGGGTTGAAAAGGCGCAGGAAGGTCTCAGCAAACCCGTGTATATCAAAAACGTACGGCGCAACAACTGGATGTCGGACATTCTCGGATGGATTGTCCCTTTCGCCCTGCTCATCCTGTTTTGGGTCATCCTCATGCGTGGCATGGGGCGCAACATGGGCGGCTCGGGCTCCATCTTCAACATCGGGAAGTCGAGGGCGCAACTCTACGACAAGAACACCAACGTCAATGTCACTTTCAAGGATGTGGCTGGTTTGGAAGAAGCCAAGGTGGAAATCATGGAAGTCGTTGATTTTCTGAAAAATCCAGAGAAATACACCAAATTGGGCGGCAAGATCCCAAAGGGTGTGCTGCTCGTCGGCCCTCCCGGAACCGGCAAGACCTTGTTAGCCAAAAGCGTGGCAGGCGAGGCCAACGTGCCGTTCTTCAGCCTTTCGGGTTCCGACTTCGTGGAGATGTTCGTCGGCGTGGGTGCATCGCGCGTCCGCGACTTGTTCAACAACGCCAAGTCGAAGTCGCCCTGCATCATTTTCATTGACGAAATCGATGCCATAGGTCGCGCCCGTGGCAAGAGTGCCATCACCGGTGGCAACGACGAGCGGGAAAGCACTCTGAACCAACTGCTTACAGAGATGGACGGCTTCGGAACCAACTCAGGTGTCATCGTGTTGGCCGCCACCAACCGTGCCGACATTTTGGACAAGGCTTTGCTTCGTGCCGGACGTTTCGACCGCCAGATTTACGTTGAATTGCCTGACATCGTGGGTCGTAAGGAGATATTCGAGGTGCACATGCGTAACCTGAAACTTGGCAACGACGTGGACAAAGAGTTTTTGGCCAAGCAAACCCCAGGCTTCTCGGGTGCCGACATTGCCAACGTGTGCAATGAAGCCGCGCTGATGGCCGCCCGTAAAGGCAAGGAAATCATCGAGAAACAAGATTTTCTTGACGCCGTTGATCGCATCATCGGCGGTTTGGAGAAGAAAAACAAGATCATCACCCAAGAGGAGAAGAAGGTCATTGCCTTCCACGAGGCTGGCCACGCCACCACAAGCTGGCTGTTGCAATATGCGCACCCTTTGGTCAAAGTGACCATCGTGCCGCGAGGCAACTCGCTCGGTGCGGCATGGTACTTGCCCGAAGAAAGGCAAATCACCACCAAGGAGCAGATGTATCACGAAATGATTGCCACCCTTGGAGGCCGTGCTGCCGAGCAGGTCGTCTTCGGCCAGATTTCCACCGGAGCCTTGTCGGACCTCGAAAAAGTGACCAAACAAGCCTTCGCCATGGTGACCTATTACGGATTGGACGAAGAAATCGGCAACCTAAGTTACTATGATTCAACGGGGCAACAAGACTATAGCCTCACCAAGCCTTTCAGCGAGAAGACCGCCGAGACCATCGACAAGCGCGTGAGCTTTATCGTAGAAAAGGCGTATCAGGAAGCCATCACCATCCTCACCGAACACCGCGACGGCTTAAGCCAGCTGGCCAATAAGCTCATTGAGGAAGAAGTCATTTTCGGCGAGGACCTCGAGCGTATCTTCGGCAAGCGTCCGTGGGGCAACTCGGAAGACGAAAAGCTGAAAAACGCCGCATTGAAAGCCGCTGAGAGCCAAAACCAAACCGAACAAGAACCTGAAAACGCATAATCATGGCTTGGGACAACAAAGGGGAGAACGAAGACACCACCTATAAAGAACAGATTCTGGCCAAGGTGCGCAATGCCCTTATCGAGAAGCCCGAAGCCCTGTTCAAGGACATCGACCAACGCAGCGAAACCTGGGTGCCCATCAAGGAAGAAGACGGCACCGCTGTCACTTTTGTGCAAAATTTCAAGGAACACGGCGGCATTTTCATCTATTTGGACACCGAAACCGACTTTTCAGACTGCCTAAAACAACTCGCGTCCGAAAACGAATGGGAGCCTTTGTGTTGCACCAGCCCTTCCATGCAGAAAATGCTGACGCATTACGGAATCCCATACACCACCGACAAAACACGCGAAGCCAAGCAAAAACTGGTTAGCCTGACCGACTGCGAGTGCCTCGTGGCCCAAACGGGAAGCATCGTGCTTTCCGACATTCTGACGCAATCGCGACAAGCCTACGCCCTCCCCGACGTGCTATTGGTGTTTGCCACGACAAAGCAAATCGTGAACGGGATGAAAGACGTGTTTGTGTTGCTGAAGAAGAAATACCAAACCGAAAAACCGTCGCAAGTGGCCATCATCACAGGCCCAAGCCGCACCACAGAAATCGAGCAAACCCTCGTCATCGGTGCCAGCGGCATCCGCCAAGTGGCCGTGTTCTTGGTTGAGGAAGACTGACCTAAGCCTTATTCCACCCCGATTTTCATCCTGCCCATCAAACGCAACAATGGCGTCAGCAGGGCAAAAAGGGAATCGTAGGCCAAAAGGCCTGGCAGCAATCCGCGTTCACCCAAGCGTTTAGAAGCCTTGAAATAGACAAACAACTGGCTGCCAAAACGCAAAAGGAAAAGGAAGACCAACGCAGGAATGTAATACATTGCCCCTATCGACAGTGCAAAAGCCGGCTTCATCAGTAAGAGCGCAATGAAAGCCGCATAGAACAAAGTGTGCGACCAGGCAAACAAGGCCAACGAAACCCGCGCTCCAAAACTGTATTTCGGGATGGTGGAATAGCGTGCACTCTTTTGACGCATCCAATGTTTGAAACTACGAGTGGGCGCAGTGAACACCGTGTCCTCGGCATTGATGAGCACTTCCGTATTCCTTTTGTTGGCCACTTGCATGATAAACAAGTCATCGTCGCCGACAGAGGTAGTATAATGCGAAATAAAACCTTTGTTTCTGAAGAACAACTCCTTGCGATAAGAGAGATTGGTCCCCATGCCCATATACGGACGTCGGCACAAGGCCGCTGAAAGGTATTGCAGCCCCTGCTGCAGGGCATCGAAACGAATGAGCTGGTTCAACAAGCCCTTTTTATGCTCGTATGGACTGTATCCTATGACGACTTCCGTGTTTTTTTGGTAACAATCCACCACGCTACGCAGCCATAAGTCATTGGAAGGCATACAGTTGCTATCGGTCAAAACGATAAGGTCGTTGGACGCCGACTTGATGCCCATCGAAAGCGGGAACTTCTTTCCGTTGAAGAAGTTGAGATGCTGTAGAAGCTGCACCGGCTTGACGCGAGGCTCCTTGCGCTCAAGGTCTTTCAAGTACTCCTCCGTTTCGTCATCGGAGCAGTCGTTAACAATAACTATCTCAAAATCAGGATAATCCTGTTTCAACAGGGCGGGAACAAGGTCCACAAGATATTCGTAGGCATCACGGGCACAGATGACGATGGAAACAGGCTCAAGCTCCGCATCGCTTTTGATGGGGTGTTTACGCTTGTAGAACGCAACCCGCGAAAACAGCCCCCAATGGTAGGCCAATTGGATGATGAGGGCAATAATAAAAATCGCCAAAACAATGAAACTGAAACGGTTATAGAAAAAATCGATATGCACTGCTGTATGTTTATTATTGCCCACAAAGGTAGGGAAAAATGTTGGAAAAAAAGTCGTACTTTTGCGCAAAATTTGAACGATGGAATTCAGCATTGTCAGCAACGACCGCAAAAGCAACGCTCGCGCATGTGTTTTGAGCACAGGTCACGGCCCGATAGAGACCCCTATTTTCATGCCTGTTGGAACTGCGGCCACGGTGAAAGCCTGCCACATTCGCGACGTGCGCGACGAAGTCAAGGCACAAATCATACTTGGCAACACCTATCACCTGTATCTTCGCCCAGGCTTGGACGTGCTTGAGGCTGTAGGCGGCCTCCACAAGTTCAACGGATGGGATCGTCCGATACTCACCGACAGCGGAGGCTTTCAGGTGTTTTCGCTCACCGGAATCCGCAAGATGAAGGAAGAAGGCGTCATGTTCCAGTCGCACATCGACGGATCGCGCCACTTGTTCACTCCCGAGCGCGTGATGGACATACAGCGCAGCATCGGGGCTGACATCATGATGGCTTTCGACGAGTGCACGCCAGGGACGGCCGACTATCGCTACGCTAAGCAGTCGATGGAACTGACCCATCGTTGGCTCGACCGCTGCCTGAGCCGTTTTGCCGAAACCGAGCCGAAATATGGCTACAAGCAAGCGTTGTTTCCCATCGTTCAAGGCTGTGTTTATCGCGACCTGCGCGAGCAGTCGGCGGAATACATCGCCTCGAAAAACGCCGACGGCAACGCCATCGGAGGACTGGCCGTGGGCGAACCCACCGAAACCATGTACGAGATGATTGAACTCGTGAATGCCATTCTGCCGAAAGACAAGCCGCGCTACCTGATGGGCGTGGGCACACCGGCCAACATCCTCGAAGGCATTTCGCGAGGCGTCGATATGTTCGACTGCGTGATGCCTACCCGCAACGGACGCAACGGCATGATTTTCACCTCCGAAGGCATCATCAACCTGAAAAACGAGAAGTGGAAGACCGACTTCTCGCCCGTCGATCCCAACGGCGAAACTTTCGTCGATGCGCAATATTCGAGGGCTTATCTGCGTCATCTGTTCGTGGCGGGAGAAATCCTTGGCCCCATGATTGCCAGTCTTCACAACATCGGGTTCTACCTTTGGCTGGTGCGCGAGGCGAGGAAACACATCATCGGAGGCGACTTTGCCGACTGGCGCGATGCAATGCTCCCGAAAGTCACAAGAAGGCTATAGTTCACGCTTCACGAAGCAAAAAAAACAACACTGAATGAAGAAGATAGACCTATATATATTCAAGAAGTTCATCGGAACGTTTTTCTTCGCCATCTCGATGCTGATCTTGATCGTCATCATCTTCGACCTTTCGGAGAACATCGACAGTTTCGTGAAGCATAACGCACCATGGCAGCGCGTGCTGGTGGACTATTACATCACCTCGATACCTTATTACATCAACCTTTACATCTATCTTTTCACCTTCATCGCGGTTGTGTTTTTCACTTCCAAGATGGCCGGGCATTCCGAAATCATCGCCATTTTGAGCAGCGGCGTCAGTTTTTGGCGTATGCTCTACCCCTATATGCTGGCTGCCATCACCTTGGCAGTATTGTCGCTCTATCTTGGCAACTTCCTGATTCCGCAAACCAACGAAATCAGGCGCATATTCAAGGACGAATACATGGAACGCTTGAGCCAGAGCGCGGGGCGCAACGTGCATATCCAAATCGGCAAGGATGAGTTCGTGTATGTGGAAGCCTACAACATCACAAAACAATACGGCTACAAGTTTGCGTGGGAGAAATACGAAGGCAGCGAATTGAAATACAAGCTTATGTCGGACGTCATTTTTCATGACACGGTTGAGAGCAACCGCTGGCTCATCGACCCTTATGCCATACGCAACATCGGGGATGAGGAGGAAAGGATAGAGTTGGGCCGCAACTTGGACACCGTCTTGAACCTTCGTCCCACCGACCTATACATCATGAAGGAAGACTTCGAGGAGATGAATTTCTTCGAGCTTCGCGACCACATACAAGGGCTGCAAGCGCGAGGCGCCGATGGCATCAAGGCCTATCAGGTGGAGATGCACCAACGCATGGCCTCGCCCGCTGCCATCCTCATCCTCACGTTGATTGGCGCAGCCTTGTCGAGCCGCAAAGTGCGCGGCGGCATCGGGATGCACCTCGGCATCGGCATCACCATTGCCTTCTCCTACATCCTTTTCATGCAAGTTTCCAAGTCGTTTGCCATTGCCGGCGGCCTCTCTCCCGCCCTCGCCGCCTGGATTCCCAACTTCATCTTCTGCATCATCGGGATTTACCTATTGAAGAAAGCACCGAAATAAACTGATTTACAACAAGATTTCATTTTTATGCAAAATTTTTCAACCGTTTTGCCGACTTTTGCTTAATTTAGCCCCATTATTCACAAAGCAAAAACCACAAGACATGCACATTGCAATTGCCGGAAATATCGGGTCGGGGAAGACCACGCTCACGGGTCTTCTGGCCAAACACTTCAATTGGATGCCTCATTATGAGGAAGTTGAGCACAACCCTTATCTGGATAGTTTCTATGAAGACATGCAACGCTGGTCGTTCAACATCCAGATCTTCTTCCTCAACAGCCGTTTCCGCCAAGTGATGGACATTCGCAACAGCGGCAAGGATGTCATCCAAGACCGGACGATTTACGAGGATGCCAACATTTTTGCGGCCAACCTCTACTCTATGGGCCTGATGGAGACCCGTGACTTCGAGAACTACAAGTCGCTGTTCGAACTGATGACCAAGTTTCTCCAACCACCCGACCTGCTGATCTACCTACGCGCCTCGGTGCCAACCTTAATCCGCCACATTGCCAAGCGCAACCGCGAGTTTGAGCAATCCATCAGCATCAGCTATCTGACCAACCTCAACGAGCGCTACGAAAAATGGATCAAAAACTATACCGACGGCAAATTGCTCATCATCGACACCGACAACATCGACCTTGAGAAGCCTGAAGACCTCGGCACCATCGTGGACCGCATCGAAGGTTCGCTCAACGGATTGTTTTGAATATGAGCATAGTAGGAATCATACCAGCCCGTTACAATTCAACACGCTTCCCTGGCAAGCCTCTGGCCTTGATCAAAGGGAAGCCGATGATTCAACACGTCTACGAACAAGCTTTGAAGTCGCGAATTGACACCCTTGTTGTTGCCACCGACGATGTGCGCATTGCCGACGCGGTGATGGATTTCGGCGGGCTGTATGTACTCACCGACCCCAACCATCGAAGCGGCACCGACCGTTGCCGAGAAGCTTTGGATTTACTTGAAAGACAACACGATGCCGTAGTAAACATACAAGGCGACGAGCCATTCATCGACCCCCAGCAAATCAACCAAGTCATTGAATTGATTGCCCGCGACGACACTTGTTTGGCTTCTTTGGCCAAACGCATCGAAGACGAAGAAGAGCTTTTCAGTCCCAACTCGGTGAAAGTGGTAATGGACAAAAACGGCAATGCGCTGTATTTCAGTCGCAACCCGATTCCATTCATGCGCAATATCGACACCAAGGAATGGATGTATAAAGGTGTGTTTTACAAGCACATAGGGATCTATGCCTACAAAGCCGAAACGCTGCGCCAAATCGCCGGAATGCCCCCCACAACACTGGAATTATCCGAATCGCTGGAACAACTGCGATGGCTCGAAAACGGGTTGCGCATACGCATAGGCATCACACAAAGCGAGAACGTGTCGATTGACATTCCGAATGATATTGAAAAGGCCGAGCGATTCGCTCAAAAACAAATGATCAAGCAGCCATGATTTCTATTGCTGAAGCCATATCAGACCTTTTGTTCGTTCGCGACACCGTTGTGGTGCCGGGCTTGGGTGCTTTCGTCAAAAAGCCAGTTTCGGCACAGGTCAATCCCGTGGCCAATTATTTCACAATGCCATCCTGCCAAATCGAATTCAACAACAAAATGCGCGAGGACAACGATTTGGTAACCAATTATATGGCAGAAAAGAACAACATACCTGAAGACGAAGCGCGACGCCTTTTGGTAATGTTTGTCTCAGACTGCTTCAACAGCATGAAAGCAGGCAAAAAGGTGACGTTGAATCGGATCGGAACGCTTTCTTTCGATTGGCACAACGACATTAATTTCCAACAAGACGAGCATGTCAATTACAACGCCGATGCCTTCGGATTGTGCGACTTCACCCCTACCCCTATCATGCAATCAAAATCGAAAGCCGAAATCAAGTCGGAAATCGAGCAGCAGCATAAAGACAAGAACACGCGGATGACCGTCGATGAAAAAGCTGTTCATGAGGATGATGAACGCCATGACAAGCACCATGCATGGCTTTGGGTTTTGTTGGCCCTGCTGGTTCTGGCCGGAATCGGATACGCTTTGCACTACTTCAAGATTGTCGATCTCAACCTTAAAAAAGCGCACACGGAAAAACCCGTCGAAATCGAGCCTTGGACCGTCACATACCCAAGCTTTGTCAAGACATGGGAAGTAGAAAAAACTGAGAACCAACCACTTGACACGACAACAAAAGCCATAGACACAACAAGCATGGCTCCTGAAGAGGAACAGAAAGTTGAGGTTGTGCAAGCATCTGAGCCAGCGGAACCCGAAGCAAAGATTCGTATTATCGCTGGATGTTTTGCGCAAGAAGAGAACGCGCAACGTATGGCTAACACATTGAAAGACAAAGGATATAGTCAAGCCTTCGTGGAGAAACGCGGCAGCAAGTGGTTTGTGGCCTTCGGGCGTTATGCCACTGACGAGGAAGCCACGACCGCACTGCGCGAAATCAGGACCAAAGGCGACAACAAGGCGTGGATATTGAAATAACTGTATGAACTATGTCAAAAAAGAACAAATTAGAACGTTTCGCGGAGAACAAGACCTTCCCTAACTTGTTCGAATACAGCTACGAGCGCATTATGAACGAGGGTTTTCCGCTGCAAGGCAAGTGGCACGAGGCGTTTTTCCACAACAACAATCCCATCGTGCTCGAACTGGGCTGCGGCAAGGGCGAATATACCGTGGGCTTGGCTCGCGCGCATCGCGACATTAATTATATAGGTGTCGATATCAAAGGCGCGCGCATCTGGCGCGGACTGAAGCAAAGCAACGAGGAAGGCCTGAAAAACGTGGCTTTCCTGCGTGCCCGCATCGACCAGATCGAACATTTCTTTGCCAAAGACGAAGTGTCCGAAATCTGGGTCACCTTCCCTGACCCGCATCCAGGAGAAGGCGCACGCAACGCGAGGCACCGCCTCACTTCATCGGCATTCTTGGAGCGTTACCGCAAAATCGTCCGAACAGACGGCATCCTCAACCTCAAGACCGACAGCCCCATCATGTATGAGTTTACATTGCATGAAGTGATCGAGAAACAGGGGCTTCCGCTGCTTTATGCCACTGATGACCTCTACGCAAACGACGACAACCTCGAAGTGAAGACCATCCGCACCTTCTACGAACAGATGTGGCTCGACCAAGGTTTGACCATCAAATACATCCGATTCAAGATAAACCCTTAAATCTTGAACTTTGAAACCTGAAATTTTAAATTAAACAATATGTACACAGAAAACCAACAACTCTACATCGCGCATTGCGACAACGGACCGATTTATATGGTTGGTAAAATGGCCACCCGCCACGGCTTGATTGCCGGAGCCACGGGAACGGGTAAGACCGTCACCCTGCAAGTGTTGGCCGAAACCTTCAGTCAGGCGGGCGTGCCCTGCTTCATGGCCGACATGAAAGGCGACCTTTCGGGAATCAGCCAAGCCGGAAAGATGAGCGGTTTCATCGAGAAACGCTGTCCGGAGTTCGGCATCGAGAACCCGAATTTCCACGGGTGCCCGACGCGCTTCTTCGACGTTTATGGCGAGCAAGGCCATCCACTTCGCGCCACCATCTCCGACATGGGGCCGCAACTGCTGTCGCGCCTGCTCTGCCTCAACGAGACCCAGACCGGCATCCTCAACATCGTCTTCAAGATTGCCGACGACCGTGGCTTGCTCCTGATCGACATGAAGGACTTGCGCCTCATGCTCGACTATGTGGCCAAGAACGCCAAAGAGTTCACCACCACCTACGGCACCATCACCTCGGTGAGCGTGGGTGCCATCCAACGCGCGCTGCTGGCCTTGGAAGCCGAGGGCGCCGACCTCTTCTTCGGCGAGCCTTCGTTCAACGTGTTCGACTTCCTCCAAACTGAGGGCGGACGCGGCGTGATGAACGTGTTGGCCGCCGACAAGCTGATGCTCAACCCGAAGCTTTATTCCACATTCCTGCTGTGGCTGTTGAGCGAACTCTACACCCAATTGCCCGAAGTCGGCGACCTGCCCCTGCCCAAGCTCATCTTCTTCTTCGACGAGGCTCACATGCTCTTCAAGGATACCTCGAAAGCCTTGGTCGATAAGATTGAGCAGGTCATCCGCCTCGTGCGCTCGAAGGGCGTGGGCGTCTATTTCGTCCCCCAAAGCCCCGACGACATTCCTGAAGCCATAGCCGGGCAATTGGGCAACCGCGTTTTGCACGGGCTTCGCGCCTACACTCCCAAAGAGCAAAAGGCCGTGAAAGCCGCCGCGCAAACCTTCCGCGCCAACGCCAACTTCAATACCGAAGCCGCTATCCTAGAACTCGGCACGGGCGAAGCCTTGGTCTCCTTCTTGGACGAAAAAGGTGCCCCTTGCATCGTGGAACGCGCCAAGATCCTCTTCCCGCTCAGCCAAATCGGGGCCATCACCGACGACCAGCGCAGCGAATTGATTCGCAAATCGCGCATCTACGGCGTGTATGACAAGAGCTTCGACCGCGAGAGCGCCTACGAGATGCTCGTCGAGCAGCAAAAGCAAGAGGAAAAACGCCTCCAGAAAGAAGCCGAAGAGGAAGAAAAGCGCAAGGCCAAGGAAGCCAAGGAGAAAGAATGGGCGAGAACGACATCTTCAAGATCGACGACCACGAGGAAAAAGAAATCGGCGGGAGCCAAAGCGCTCGAAAAGACGCTCAACACAACGGCCTCGACCATAGGCCGCAACCTCGGCAACCAAATTGTCCGCTCGATTTTGGGCGGCATTTTCAAGAAAAGATAAGTTGGTCGAAAAGTCTTCAAGAGAGCGACTCGCGAAAGGGGTCGCTCTTATTGTAATGCCTTGATAATCGTCTCGATACCAACGCCTTCCGCCTCAGCCGTATAATTACGGATGATACGGTGACGCAGAATCGGGACAGCCACGCGTTGCACATCTTCGATGTCGGGAGAATACTTGCCTGACAGCAAGGCATTGGCTTTGGCACCGATAACCAAGTATTGCGATGCACGCGGGCCGGCACCCCAACTGAGGTAGCGGTTGGTCCATTCGTGGGCTTTCTCGGTGTGAGGCCGGGTTTTTGCGACCAGGTTCACTGCGTATTCATAAACGTTGTCGGGCACGGGCACACGACGCACAAGTTGCTGGAAATAAATGATTTCCTCTGGAGAGAGAACGGCATTCACTTCCACTTCCTTACCCACTGTCGTATTCTTCACGATGTCTATTTCCTCCTCATAGGTAGGATAGTCGAGCATGAGATTGAACATGAAGCGGTCAAGTTGGGCTTCCGGCAATGGATAGGTGCCTTCCTGCTCAATAGGGTTTTGCGTGGCCAGCACAAAAAACGGTTCCTGCAACTTATAGGTCTTTCCCGAAACGGTGATACGCTTTTCCTGCATGGCCTCAAGCAATGCGGCTTGCGTTTTGGGAGGCGTGCGGTTGATTTCGTCGGCAAGGACGATGTTGGCGAAAACCGGTCCCTTGATGAACTTGAATTGTCGCGACTCGTCCAAGATCTCGGTGCCAACGATGTCGGAAGGCATCAGGTCGGGAGTGAACTGTATGCGGCTGAACGTCAGGCCCAAGGCCTTTCCTATAGTGTTCACCAACAGTGTTTTGGCCAAACCCGGAACGCCAACCAGAAGCACATGGCCTTGACAAAAAACTGAAAGGATCGTGTCGTGGATAATGTCATTTTGTCCCACGATGACCTTGGCGGTCTCATCGCGGAGTGTCTCATATTTCTCGACTAAGGCCTTGGCGCCGTCGATGTCGGAGTTATACAAATTTGTCATTTTTGAATGTTCCAATTGTAATAAAAGTTGCAGTCGGCAAAGTTTTCGTCGATGCGGATGAAAGCCTTTCCTGCCTTGCTGGCCACCCATTTGACGATGGTTTGCTGTTTCTTCTTGTTCAAGGCCCATCCTTGGATGAGATTGTAGTCGTCTTTGAGGTTGGCCTTGTGTGCGTCTATTCTTTTCTTCACCATCACGATACGGAATGCGTCTTTGTTCTCGTTGGTCGTCATGGGCAATGGGTCGCTTACCTCGTCTTCGTCCAGGCGGGTGATGACGAATCCTAAGTTCTTGTATTCGGGAAAATAGGACTCAAGTTCCTGCATTTCTCTGGTGCTCAGACGTTTGGCTCCAGTGGCCATATTGGTGATGTATCCGCCGTTGCTTTTAGAATCGTCGTCGCTGACTTTCAGGCAAGCCTGTTCAAAGCTCAAGTCGCCGTTTCGTATAAGCTGAGCCACCGAATCCAGCTCGTTTCGAGCTTTTTCGAGGGCTTCGATAGAGACTTTAGTCTTGAGCAAAATGTGTCGGCAATTGACCATGTTGTCGCGTTTTTCTATGAGTTGGATGATGTGGAATCCGAACTCTGTTTCCACCACGTCGGAGATTTCGCCATCACGGAGATTGAAGGCCACTGCCTCAAACTCCGAAGCCCACTCGCCTTTGCCTGTCAAGCCCAACTCGCCCCCTTTCGAGGCCGAACCTGGGTCTTCGGAATAGAGCACTGCCATTGTCGAGAAAGAGCTTTCGCCCTCGAGGATACGCTTGCGGATTTGGTAGAGCCGGTCTTTCACCTGCAATTTCTCGTCGATGCTGACAGGAGGCCTTTTCACGATTTGCACGATTTCGTATTGTGGTTCCACCATCGGGATGCTGTCTTGTGGCAAGTCGCGGTAAAGCCGTTTCACTTCGTTGGGTGTCACCACCACGTTTTCCATGATTTTCCTCTGCACTTCTTCTTGAAGCAATTGGTCTTTGGCGGCGCGGCGCACCTCATCCTTGATTTCGGTGATGGTTTTGTTGAAATATTCTTCCAGTTTTTCTTGCGACCCGATACGGGCGATGAAGTAGCGTATCTTGCTGTCGAGTTCGGCTTCCACTCGCTCGTCGGTCACGGTCACGCTATCCATTTCCGCTTGGTTGAGCATCAGTTTCTGAAGCAGGAGCTCTTCCAGGATCTCGCATCGCATGGATTGGCCAGTGCCCGAAGCGCCACCTTGAAGCCGCATCTGGATGTACTGGTTTTCCACATCCGATTGCAGAATGATGTTTTTGCCGACCACTGCCACCACCTTGTCGATCACTTGGGGCTGACGGTTCTGTGCAAACATCGGGAGAGCAAGAAGCAAAGCACTTATAACCAAATAATTACGTTTCATTTTTCATCTTGTTTAATTGTTGCTTTCAATGACTGGCGTTCCCATGTATTTTTCGAACGCATGGTCTTTTTTCGCTTTTTCATAAACGGCTTCCCTCATGCGATCGAGGAGAGCCTTTTTGCGGTGCGTAAGGATAACGCTGCGTATATTGGCATATTGCATCTCGAGGGGCGAAATGCTTTTTTCCAGCAGGTAGTCTTCAAAACGCACCATATAGACATAATCGTCGGAATCAAGTCGGACGTACTTGTTTTTCTTCAAGAATTTCTCGACGTTGAGAATCTCTATGGGGATGATGTTCGTCAGTTCGTCCAGGCGAATCCATTGGTCCACGTCGAGGAAACTCTTTTCGGCATAGTACATGGCCAACACGTCGAGGTGTTGCAACATCAGCGTGTCCGGGTCGTTCATCAGCTTCTCAAAAGCCGCTTTTTGCTTGCAGTCGCCTTTCAGTATGACGTAGGCCACCCTGACCATCGTGGTGCGCAGTTGGAAATCTTCCTTGTTTTGCTCGTAAAACTCGGTGATTTCGTCGTCTCCGACGACGGTGTCGAGTTTCTGCTTGATGAGTTGTGTTTCGTAGGCATAGAGTACGAGCGAGTTGCGGTATTCCTCCAGTTGTTTTTCCATGTTGAGTTCATCGGTGCTCAAGTTGGTCTCGGCTTGATGGAGCATCACTTGTCGATGAATCCACGAGTCTATGTAGGAGTTTATGCGTTGTATGCTATCCAAAGTGGCCGTGTTTTCAGGCACAATCCCTTTCAAGTCGGAGGCATAGAGGTACTTGCCGTAACACTCGGCCACTACCACCTCTTTCGATTTCTTTTCGAAGAAGTCGCAACCTTGAAGTAGCAACAAACAGCCGATAAGAATCGCTAATCTGTTCATTTATAAAGATTTCTAACCTTTTCGAGAACTTTCTCGTCGACTTTCACAGGATATTTCTTGTGCAAGACCTCCATCCATTTTTCCTCAAGTTCCAGTTGGTAGTCGGAGGTGACGAGACCTTTGGCTTCTTTCAATGTTTTCGGTTCGGGTTTGTGGACCTCTCGGATGCAGACGATGACGGTGGATTGATCGACGGTGGAGGGGATTTCGTTCATCACGCCTTCTTTCCACTCGGTTTGGTCAACATATTGGTTGTCGCCTTTTTGGTAGAATCCCTTGCGCACATAGGCGAAATTGATGGAATCGCGGCTGATGGCTGACCTAAGGCTGTCCAATGGCGTTCCTGCTTCGATAAGGTTCTTCACCTTGGGCAGCGATTCGGCGCGAGCCACCGTGATTACCGTGGCCAACACGCGGTCGTTCCACATGTATTTGCCGGCATTACGCTCGTGGTATTCCTTCAGGCCAGTGGTGTCTTTCACGGCTTTGGTCCACACTTCGCGGTCCATGAGGTCGAAGAGGAGAATGCCGTCCTTGTATTCCTGCACCATTGCCTTGAACTCGGGGTATTTGTTTTCAAGGTTTGCGTCGGCGTAGTCCATCATCTTTTCGTTTGAGAAGCTCTCATACAACTGATAAGCGTAGGTGCCTGGGGTGACATATTTTTGGGGCATCTGCTTTTGGGTGATGTAGTCAGAAAACTCTTTTGCCTTGGTGGGTTTGCCGTCGATGGTGAACAGGACAGCATTCATGTCGGCCTTGTCGGAGGGTTTGTAGGCAGCATTGAGAATGGTACTGTCGATTGTAGCCATGAAAGCCTCAATGTTCTTGTCGTTGGCCTTGAATTTGTATTCTTTCCTGATTTGCTTGAGCACCATCTCCTCCGATTTCTTGGAGCGCATGTCTTTTTCGATGCGTTCGCTGAGGCTCTTGCGTTCCTTCTCGAACGATCCGATACCGGTCTTGTTCAACAGTTTGATGATGTGATAGCCGTACATGGTGCGCACGGGCTTCGCTATTTCATTTTCTTTCAACGACTTGCACACTTCTATAAACTCTGGTACGATACGGCTCACAGTGAAGCTGCTCAACGCACCGCCACGCGACACGGTGCCACGGTCGTCGGAATATTGTGTGACGGCTTCGTTCCAGTTTTTGCCGTTTTGGGCCATCAGTTCGTCGTAGATATTGTTGGCTTTCTGCTTAGTGGCTGCCACGTCTTCTTCCGAGGCATCGAAGGGTAATTGCAGGAAGATGTGCGCGGCTTGAACGGTACCCATGGCTTCGGTCACGCTTTGCACCTTGATGACATGGTATCCGAAGTCGCTGCGCACGGGCATGGAGATTTCGCCTTCCTTGGTGTTGTAGGCACCTGTCTCGAAAGGATACACCATGTTGAACACGGTGAAATAGCCCAAATCGCCGCGATTGCCCTTGCGGGCGGGCATGTCTTGTGTGGCTGGCGAGTCTTTTGCCGAAGGGTCGTCGGAATAGCGCACGGCCAAGTCGCCAAAGTCCTGGCCTTTGATGGCTTTGTTTCTGACTTCGATGGCCTTGTTGTAGGCCTTCAGCGTGTCTGAAGGCAAGGCGTGCTTGTCGCATCTGATGAGGATATGCGAAGCGCGAATGTCTTTCAACGAGCGTTCATAAGCCTCTTGAAGCAATTCGTCGGAGATGTCGTCGCTGCTCATGAACGGCTTGGCCAACTGCTTGCGGTAGCCGGCCAGCTCTTTGTGGAACTTCGCCGAGGTGTCGAGTTTTTGCGCTTCGGCCTCCATCACCTTCATACGGAAATTGACGAACAGGTCGAGGTAGTCATCGACAGACTTTTTCTCGATGACCTCGCTCTTCAGGTTGTTCTTGTAATAGACGTCGGTGAACTCCTTCACGGTGATTTTCTCGTTGCCGATGGTCATCAGCACTTCCTTGTCGAGTTTCGACTGGGCGTTCAAAAGCATGGTCGGCACCAAAAGCGATGCCAATGCAATGGTTTTCAATAAATTGCTTTTTTTCATTTTTATTATTCTTTTTCTTTTTTGTTCTTTCGTTACATTTTCAATGCGCCTTCCACTTCGAGGCCTTCGTTGAGGACGTGGAGGTCGCGTACATCGACCTTGTCGAACACCGACTTCACCTGCGGGATCTGTCCCAGATGCAGCAGCAAGTGGCTGTCGGGACGTTGTTCCAACAAGCCGTGCGGAATCTTGCCTTTCAGCAGGTTGAGCGCGGTGGTGAGAAGCGTGTCGGTGCCAAGTCCGGCTGAGAGTTGCACAAGCAAGTCGCTGCCAATCAGTTCTTTGATGACAAGATTGGCCGAAATGTCCTTTTTGATGAAGCCGAGGTTGATCGGATAGCTCACCCTGACAGTGCGCCCATCGACGAAAGCGAATGACAAGGCTTGGTTGGTTTTCTCCAAAAGGATGTTTTGCAGTTCGGGAAAAGTAATGGATGCTTTCATGTTTAACTGCGTTTGCTATAGTTCGGGGCTTCTTGCGTGATGGTCACGTCGTGCGGGTGGCTTTCGAGGATTCCAGAGTTGGTGATGCGGATGAACTTGGCTTTCTTCAGGTCGTCGATGGTGCGCGATCCTGTGTAGCCCATGCCCGAGCGCAGTCCGCCCACCATTTGGTATACCACCTCGGAGAGCGTGCCTTTGTAGGGGACGCGACCCGCGATGCCTTCGGGGACGAGTTTCTTCGCGTCTTCCACGTTGTCTTGGAAATAGCGATCCTTCGAGCCTTGTTGCATGGCTTCGAGCGAACCCATTCCCCTGTAAGTCTTGAACTTACGCCCGTCGTAGATAATGGTGTCGCCTGGCGACTCATCCACGCCGGCGAAGAGCGACCCTGCCATGATGGACGACGCTCCTGCGGCCAAGGCCTTCACGATGTCGCCTGTGTAGCGTATGCCACCATCGGCGATGACGGGGATGCCGGTGCCTTCCAAGGCCTTGCAAACATCCATGACGGCGGTGAGTTGCGGCACGCCGATGCCCGCCACCACGCGCGTGGTGCAGATGGAGCCGGGACCGATGCCCACCTTGATGGCATCGGCACCTGCTTCGGCCAAGGCTGTGGCAGCCTCGGCAGTGGCGATGTTGCCTGCCACGATGTCGATTTCGGGATAATTGTTCTTCAGGTTGCGCACCATGTCGATCACGCCTTGCGAATGGCCGTGGGCCGTGTCGACCACGAGGGCATCCACTCCAGCGTCGACCAATGCGGCGGCGCGTTCAAGGGTGTTGGCGGCGATGCCCACGGCGGCGGCCACGCGCAGTCTTCCGCTCGAGTCCTTGCAGGCGTTGGGACGCGCCTTCACCTTGATGATGTCCTTATAAGTGATGAGGCCCACGAGGTGGTTGTCCTTATCGACCACGGGCAGTTTCTCGATTTTGTGTTCTTGCAGGATGTCGGCGGCTTTCTCGAAAGAGACCTCCGTCGTGGTGATGAGGCCTTCACCTGTCATCACCTCGGCGATGGGACGGTCGAGGCCACGCTCGAAGCGAAGGTCGCGGTTGGTGACGATGCCGACCAAGATGTTGTTGCTGTCCACCACAGGTATGCCTCCGATGTGGTATTCGCTCATCAGGTCGAGGGCATCTTTCACCGTGGCATCCACATGGATGGTGACGGGGTTGCTGATCATGCCGTTTTCGGCGCGTTTCACCTTGCGCACCTCGGCGGCCTGCTTGCCAATGGTCATGTTCTTGTGGAGCACGCCGATGCCGCCTTCTTGCGCGATGGCAATGGCCATGCGCGACTCGGTGACGGTGTCCATGCCAGCGGAAACCACGGGGATGTTCAAATCGATGTTGCGCGAGAACTTGGTTTTCAGGCTCGTTTCGCGCGGCAGCACGTTGCTATAAGAAGGCACAAGGAGAACGTCGTCGTAAGTCAGGCCTTCTCCAACAAATTTTTCGTTATCGAGATTCATAAGGGTAAGTTTTTATTAATCGGCAAAGATAGTGATTATTTTTCATTGCATGGTTTTTTTCGTGCAAGAAAAATAACGGCGTTAGGATCGTTTTATTGTGTTTCAGTGGATTACAACAAAAACAGCCGGCAGTCTAAGGCTGCCGGCTCGGGAAAACCGGCGGATGCCGGAATTAATCGACGATGATCTTCTGCGTCTTCACGTCGTTGCCATCGATGAGGCGCATCACATACACGCCAGGGGCTATGCCCTTTGTAGAGACGTTGTGCGCAACGTCGGTTGAAACCACCACGCGACCCATCATGTCAATCACCTGCACGATGGCATCGGCTGAGGCATTGATGACCCATGCGCTGCCGTTGTAGAAGGCGAATTTGCTCGCGCTGTCGCCGTCTGCGTCCTCGCAAACGGAAGCAAACACCACGCGGAAGCGGCTGGCATAGTCGCTCTTCTTGGCGGTGAAGGTGTATTCTGCCTGTCGGGGTGCGTTTGAATCCCCCTGACCCCCTTTGTAAAGGGGGAAGCCTGCCGGGGTCAAGAGGTCGACATCGGCACCAGTGAGGTTGTCGATGAGGTGGCAATAGACGAGGCCTTCGGTGGCGTTTTCGAAGCTGAGGGTGTAGGTGCCGTTTTCCGATGCCTCGAAGTTGAGCGGCAGCTCGCCCACGGGCTGGCTGAAGACAACGGCATAATCCGTTCCGTTTTGCGGGATTGAGAGCATGTCGGACGAGGCCATGAGCGTGAGCTTGCCAAGGTTGTCGCCTTCTCCGAAGCGGATGCGGACGCGATCCAAGGTCGCTGAGGTTGAGGTCGCTGAGCCCGTCGAAGCACCGGCTCTAACTGTTTGTCTCTTCCTCAGCGTGAACGCCATCGAGCCTTCGCTGCGAGGCTGGTTTCTGGTGAATGCAACGGTCTGTCCCGGCGCCGTGGATTGCACAAAGACGCCTTCGCATGGCGCAATGGATCCCTCGGCCTCCATCAGGTTCGTCCCCGCCGGATTGAGCCTGTAGAAGCTCCGTCCGTCGGCAAGGTAGGCATCGCATGGGAACGGATTGCCAATCAGGTTGTAGCCGTCGAAAGTGGCCGTGCTTTCGTTTTCAAGCGTCACTTCCACTTCGTTGCCGCTGGGCTGCAACGTGCCGGAATAGGTCAGGGTGACGCCGTCGCGGTTGGCGTAGAGGTAGCCCGTCTTCATGTCGATGGTGAAGAGGTCCTTCTTGTAGTTGCGCCATTCCTCGTCGTAGGACTGGCTGAAGCGGTAAAGGTCGTATTCGCCATCAAGCAGGCCGAGCACGTCGCCCGTGCCGAAATATTGGTTGGTCTTGGCATCGAGGCTGCCCACCATCGGCGACGAAATGAGGTAATATCCGCCACGAACCGATTCGCCATAGCCTTCAATGGCTTTCGCGAAGGTGGCCTCCACTCCAATGTTGTTGTGCTTCAGCTGGCCGTTGTTCTCGACATGGAGCGAACCATTTTCGCCAAACTCAACGATGTTGGCCTCCGCCACATAGTCACTTGGGATGATGGCCTTGCCTTTGATGGTGACGTTGTCGTCCATCGTGGGCAATGTTGCCGCCGACCAATAGCTTGGGTCGTTCCAATAGCCGCCGTCGTAGCTCTCGCAGGTGAAAACGTTGGTGTAGTTGACGATTTCGCTGACCACAATGTCGTCAATATATGCACGGCTTCTCAAGGAAGGATTGCCAACCATCCTGAAGACGATGTAGTTGCCATTGCCCGTGTAAGTATTGAATGGAATCGTGTATTTCGTGTAATTGGCGTCGTCGGGATGGATGCTTTGTATGAATTGGTAGGTTGAGGCATCGTTTGGGTCGGTCATCACGCCCACTTCGAAGTCGGAATAGAAATAGCCCACATAATTGCTGCCTTCCAGGCCTTTTGCATAGAAGCTGATTTGCATGTCTTTCAGGTTTTGGATGGCAGGCAAGATGGCCATCTGACAGGCATTTGAGGGCCTCATTTCAAAGGTCAATTCTCCCTCTCCAGTGTGTCCTCCAAGCAAGAAAACGTAGGGACCTGTGCCGCCATAATCATCGGTATAGGTGCTCAACTTCGACCAGCATGGAAGCATGTCGCCATGTGCATCAAGTTCGTCGCCTGTCCAAGTCTCGAAGCCTTCATAGTACGGAATGGGCTGATACTCTGGACAATCGGTGTTGAAGCTGAGCATATCCGACCACTCGCCGTATTGGTCTTCGCCGCAGCGGGCGCGTACTCGCACATGGTAGTAATTGTTGCCCTCCAAGCCCGTGAGCGTGAAGGGGTGTTGCTCGGCAATCACGGTGGTCCAATCTTCGCGGTCGGTGCGGTATTGGATTTGCCATTGGGTCTCGTGTCCGTTGGGGGTCCAATCCAAAGTCGCGGATTCGTCGGTTATCGAGTTCCCGACCAAGGCGAAATCAAACAGCATCTTGCAATCGGGTGCGGGCGTGACGGCAATGTCCTCAATGTAAAGCACGGTGAGGGTTTCGGCCACTGCCGGCAACTTGAAGGCGATATATCCCGAATGGTTCTCCTCGAAATAGACCGTAAAGTCGTGATACACGATGTCTGAGGTTTGCATGGTGCGTATGGGCGCGAAAGTGGTGGCATCGGTCGGGTCGGTTATCAGGCCGACGACGAAACTGACCGGATAGCCCCACTCGCCCGCACGGGCCGAGAACTTGATTTGCTTCGACCCCAAGTCGGCGATTTCGGGCAGGATGGCGTATTGGTCGTAAACGGTTTCCTCGCCATAGTTGTTGACGTCGCCATTGACTTGGAATTTCAAAAGGCTGTAAGGCGACTGGTATTGGCTATCATATTGATTCACGGTAAACACGGTCGGGAAAAGCTTGTTGCTTTCGTGCGTCGACGCATTGATCCATTGCCAGCACAGAGGCAGGTTGGGCTCTTCGTCTTGCCATTGCTCGGAAACGATTTCGTCGAAGTTCTCCAAATAGGATGCATCTGTGTAAAGCCCGCACAAGGTTTGGGTCGCAATCGGCTGCGTCCAGTCGCTGAAGTCGTTGCCACCGCACGAGGCGCGCAAACGGACTTGGTAGTTCGTGCTTGCCGAGAGACCTTGCAGGCGGTATTGCCCTTGGACAAGCTCGGTTTGGCTGACCTCCACCATGGTCCAGTCGGTGCCGTTGTTGGTGTATTGCATCTGCCAAGCGGTTTCGTCGCCGTAGGCCGACCATTGCAGCGTCAGGGCGTTTTCTTCGGCCTCCACCACTTCCAAACTGGAAGGCACGAAACACGAGGGCAGCAGCGACACTTCCACGTCATCGACATTCAACTCGGCATAATCGCTCGTATTGAGGCCAATGGCGATGTTGGTGCCGTTGCCCGTGTATTGGTCGAAATAAACCACGCAGGGAGCTGTGTTTTCCATGGCATCGAAAGCCTTCACCTCATGGAAGACACCGTTTTCCATCACGCCGACGGCGAAAGCGTTGCCGCTGGCATTGAATTTCATCTGCGTTTGGCTGATGTTGGTGATTTCGGGCAGAACGGCGTAGGCAGTAGTGGCATGATCCGATTCATACACATGGAAATTCAGGTATTTCAAGATGGTTGGCTCCCCGCCCCCATATTGCCAATCTTCGTTAATCCGCACCACGTTGCTCTCACTGCTTTTGGCCACCGACCAGCAATCGGGCATTTGGCCTTCCACGCCGTCGAAGTCTTCCGTAAACGGGTTTTCGGCGGTGATGGTCGCTGAGCCGCAAGTGGTGAAGCTGTAAACGTCCGTCCAGTCGCTATGGAGGTCGTCGTAGCAGGCGGCTTTCACCCTCACTTCGTAGGTGGTGGAAGCCGTCAATCCGCTAAGTACATGGGAAGGCGTTTCGTTGACCGTAACGGCCTCGCTCCACTCGCCGTTGGCTTCGCGGTATTGCAGCAGCCACGAGGTTTCGCTGCCGCCAGCCGTCCAAACCACGTTGGCCGAGTTGGTGGTGACATTTTCTGTAGTCAAATATTCAGGCTCTGCGCATGAGCCGGCAAAGTAGCTGATGGTGGTCTTGGGCATGAAACCTACAAATTGGTTCGAGGTGCCGTCGTAGTACATCGCTTGGTTGTCGGAAGGCACGCCATACCAGCGGCCTGTGCTGGCTTCGCCTGCGTTGTATTGCTCGAAGTAAACCACCAAGTTGCCGCCCATGTACTGGTGCGTCGTTCTGTTGAACGTGACCACCATCTGCTGGTCGGCGACGATCATTTTCCCGTAGTGGACGTAAGTCATGTCGCTGGCCGGAATCAGGTTGTCGGCGTTGAGCGAGGTTTGGTCGGTTTCGCCCACATAGACCCAGATGCCCGCGCCCATCCACGTTTGTGCGTCGCAGTAGAAGGTGAGGCGGGTGATGGTGCCGTATTTCATCGCCGTCAATCGCTCGGCGGGGATGATGAACTCGCTCTTGGTGTTGCCGAGGTTGGCATAGGCCAACGGCACGGGCACGTCGCCACGGGTGCCGCCCTCGCCCACGGTCAGGCTTCGGGCGTTAGTCGGTGTGAAGCAGCAAACGTTGCTCCATGCGCTGTGGTAGTTGCCCGACGTGGCGCGGATGTAGGCGTAATAGGTCTGCTCGGCGGTGAGGTTGGTCAGGGTGAAGGGTTTCTCGGTCACGTTGGTCGGCGAGGCGTTGTCGGGGTTGAAGTCGGGCGTGGTTGAGGTCACGATTTGCCATGAGGTTTCGTCGTCGCCATTGGTCCAGGTGACTGTGGCCGTGTTGGCGGTCACGTTGGTTGGATAGAAGTCGTGGGGCGCAGCAAACACGCTGCCGAAGCTGCGCGGCCCGCTCCAGTCGCTATAATGACTGGCATCGCACTTGGCACGGACGTAGGCGTAATAGGTCACGTCGGGTTCAATGCCAAGGGTGTAGGTGGGTTGCGTCACCGCAATGGGTGTGGCCGCATCGGGGTCGAAGTCGGGATTGGTGGAATACACCAATTGCCATTCGGTTTCCTCGCCGCCGGCAGTCCAAGTGAGGGTGGCTGAGGTGAGGGTGGTTTCGGTGCAGCTTATCCCGTAGGGCATCGGGCACACGAAGCCGTCTGTATAGGTGAAGGTCATTTTGGGGAGGAATTGCTCCTGCATGTAATAACTGCTTCCACTATAATCAAAGCGATAAACCGCAGCATTATTACTCGTTTGGATTCCTAACCAACTTACACTGCTTGACGAAGAAGCCAACGTCGTTTCCTCGAAAGCCACCAACAGATTATTGCCCGTATAAGTATAAGGTGAAGTCAGCGTGATGTCCATCTCGTTGTTGTTCACAGACAAAACACCGTTATACACCACCATGTTCGACAACGATTCCCAGTTAACGTAATCGTTGAATGAAAAGCTTTCCTTATCGGTCGAGAGGAGATAGACTTTGAACTCTGCATCCGGCCATGTCACTGATGGATAATAGGAAGCGGTATGGAAAGTGATTTTTGAAATTTCCATTCCTACCAAATCAGTCAATGCGCTGGCAGGGATGATGAATTGGCTTTGTACATTGTAATTCTTGGCATTATAGCCATAAATTGGTATGATTGTATTCGTTTTGGTCCCGTCATTGACGGTCAATGCCTGTTGTCCCCAAGCCGCCCAAGGCGCGCCCAAGGCCAACACCATTAAGAATAGTAAGGTCTTTTTGTTCATGGTCAGTCCTCCGTATCTCTTTTTCTGACAAGATAGGCCACTCCGAGGGCGAACAGCAGGCCCATTCCGCCTACCAAGGGGCTTTCGTCGGCGTTTTGGTCGTCAGTGAAGCCGTGTTGGGCTGGTAGCATGGGTCCGCCATTGCTGCGGAAGCCGCTTGTTTCGTTGGATTCGTCGCCGCGTTGGAACAGGCCGCCGCCCGAAGGCTGTGCCACGGCACCTGCGGCCATGCTAATGAGGATTGCGATTGTTAGTGTCAGTTTTTTCATTTTATTGTTTGTTGGTTTGTTACTGTTTCTGTTTGTTGCCGTAGGTCGGTGACCTACGGTTAGGGTATGTTACGCCCTTTCAGGGCGAGGCCTGTAGGGCTGTCACATTGTGGCAGCCGCTGTTTGGGTTGCCAATATGGCGGCTGCCGTAATACGACAGCCCTACAGACCCGACCATCAATCGACGACGATCTTCTGCGTCTTCACATCCTTTCCGTCGATCAAACGCATCACATAGACACCGGGTGCCATTCCCTTTGTAGAGACGTTGCGCGCAACGTCTGTACTAAGAACCACGCGACCCATCATGTCAATCACCTGCACGGTGGCGTCGGCGGAGGCGTTGACGACCCAT
>CAMOCK010000216.1 GCA_946610645.1 uncultured Bacteroidales bacterium | reverse complement strand
TTGTCGAGTGAGTCGGGCGACAGGGTGTTGTCGTAAATCACCTTTCCGCTGAAATCGATGAGCGTGATGCGCAGATCTTCCCAAGGTTGCTCATGGGTCTCGATATAGTGTACAAAGTCGGCCCCTTCGTCGACGACCTTCAGCAAGTGTTGGTTGTAGATTTGCAGCTCAGCATTGAGTACCTCCGATTTGCATTGCTTCTCGCGATAGTATTGGAACACGACGAAACAGGCGATCATGGTCCAGGAGAAGGCCAGCAACAACAAGAAAAGCCGGTTGTGGTAGGAGAGTTTAATTCTGGAAGCCATAACCAAAGCCTAAACGAGTGATGATGAATTTGCCATATTGGCCTATCTTCGAACGCAGCCGTGTGATGTTCACGTCTATGGTGCGATCGAGCACGATGACGTTGTCCCAAACGCGATGGATGATTTCGTCGCGCGAATAGATTTTTCCTGGATTGGTCATCAGGAAAGCCAAAAGCTCAAATTCGGTTTTGGTCAGGTTAACCAATTGGCCATCCACGAAGCACAGCTTGAGGTTCATGTCGAGTCGCAATCCTCCGATTTGCAGAAGGCTCCTGGTCTCCTTGTCTGTATCGTCTTGTTGTCGGGTCGTGCGGCGCAACACGCTCTTGACCCGCGCAATCACATTGCGCACGGTGTAGGGCTTCATGATGTAGTCGTCGGCACCCAATTCGAGGCCGCGAATCATGTCGTCTTCCGTGTCGCGAGCGGTGCAGAAGATGATGGGGATGGATGCGGTGGCAGGCTCTGCCTTCAGTATCTTGGCCATCTGTATGCCGCTGATTTCGCTCATCATGATGTCGAGCAGGATGAGGGCATATTGTTTGATGTCGTAGGTCAGGGCTTGTTCGGCACTGGTGGCCACGTCCACTTTATAGCCTTCGTTCTGCAAGTTAATCTTCAGCACCTCACAGAGCGTCTCTTCATCGTCGACAACAAGTATTCTTTTAGGGTCCATGATAAATGTTTTCGGGTGCAAAGTTACATAGATTCCATCAAGAAGGAAACGTCAGTGGGCGGTTTTAATCGAATTGTAACAATTTGGCATCGGTTTTATTGGCTTGCCTGAAGGCGCAAAATTTTGTTATGCCCCTCAAAATGTGGCGCAGGCCGCTGATGATCTGCTCTGATTCCTGGATGAGGTTGAGATAAACGATGGTCGACTCGATGTTGACGGATTTCTTCTGCATGGCATCAATGACTTGTTTGCGGTATTCCGACAACTCGTGTTGCAGTTGTTCTGCGTTTTCGCGAATGTTCTTGGTGTTGCTTTCCTTGAAACCTATGCTTTGGAAGAGTTCGTCGGTTTGTTGGAACAGCCCTATAAGTTGTTTTTGGAAACTTATGAAGTTGGTGGCAAACTCGCGCGATACGGGTCTGAAATTGTTGCCCACATGTTCGCAGCAAGGGTCGTTGATGCGCTTCAGGCAGAAGAGCATTTGCTCAACGGAGTTGTTGGCAAGGAAGAACCAAGTGTTTTTCTCGAGCGCAACGACGGGGTCTATCTTGCGAAGCAGTAGGATATGTTGCTTGCGTGTCCGTTTCAGTTGCTTGCGGGCAGTCTCAATCTCGTGGACGGCTTGCCGCAAGGGACTATAATCTTCCTGAAGAAAAGCGTTGGTGACTTTTTGATAACAGCTGCTCGTAAACTGCAGCTGTTTGGCAATGCTGTGCTGCACGAGCATCTTCAGTAGCTCCCAACGCTCGTCCATATTGTCGGTGCGGTTCAATTGCTTAAGGAGTGTGCTGTCTTCGTCGATGGCGTTATTGTCTTTGCTTTTCCTATTGCTGCGTATGAGCAGTGTTATGGCGATGGCCACGGCGAAGACCATGGCCACGAAGGAGCCGAAGTACAAGGCATTGGTGAGGAGGAAGCACAGGATGAAGGCTGCACCTGCAGTGATGAACCATCCGCCAATGACGTTCAGTACGCCTGTGATGCGGAACACGGCGCTCTCACGACTCCAGGCACGGTCGGCGAGGCTTGTGCCCATGGCAACCATGAAGGTGACGTAGGTGGTGGAGAGGGGTAGCTTCATGCTGGTGCCGAAGGCAACGAGCAGGCCGGCCGTCACCAAGTTGACGGCAGCGCGGATGAGGTCGAAGGCGGCACCCTCGGGCAAGACGGATGAGTCGGCATTGAAACGTGCGTCAATCCAACGGCCAACACGCTTTGGAATGATATGTGCGATGGCGGTGGCCATCTTTTGTGTGGTGCGAACCAAGATGCGGGCCGTCTTGCTCGAGCCGAACATCTCATCGCCTTCGTCTTGTCGCGACAAGTCGACGGAGGTCTTCACCACATTCTGCGCTTTCTTGGAGAATATCAGGGCCAACACCATCACCACACCGGCAATCGCCAGGTAGATGGTCGGCGTGTGGGCCGAATCCATCAGCGAGTTCATCATGAAGGTGTTGGGATTGCCTGTGCCGTTGGCCATATAGTCGTTGTAGGCGTCGAGGCCGGTGAGCGGCACGCCCACAAAGTTGACAAGGTCGTTGCCCGAAAAGGCCATGGCCAGGGCGAAGGTGCCTAACAGGACCACACATTTCAGCACGGGCACTTTGAGTGCGCTGAGTGCGGTCATGATGACAGAGAACACCATAACGCCGCCGCCCAAGATCCACCATGAGTTTGCATCGATGAATGTTTTCAGTTCGGGTGTCATGATGGTGGAGTTTTTCAATCCGTTGATGAGAAGGAACCAGACGATGCTCGTCACGGCAATGCCGCCGAAAATGCCAATTTTAAGCGACGATCCGAGCAGGCTGCCCATATTGCCTTTTACGTCGGTGGTCTTGCCATTCACGCGATA
Organism: uncultured Bacteroidales bacterium; assembly: GCA_946610645.1. Classification (GTDB taxonomy): domain Bacteria; phylum Bacteroidota; class Bacteroidia; order Bacteroidales; family F082; genus Limimorpha. The sequence goes on along the minus strand of CAMOCK010000216.1, from coordinate 563 downwards.
GGTGAAGGTGAACACCATACGGGAAATCCATTGCACCAGGGCACCAAAAACGAAGGCGATGGGCACGCTGAGGAAGATGCCGAGAATGACGCTGAGCGCCTTCTCCGTGTTGAGCAGGTCGCCCAACGACAGCGGCAAGCCGGAAGCATCGGTCGCTCCATTGGCGATCTTGACTATTGCAATGGCAAAAGTGCCACCAAGAAGCTCGAACACCATGCTGACAGTGGTGGACGTGGGCATGCCCAAGGTGTTGAAGATGTCGAGCAGGATGACGTCGGCCACCATCACGGCAAGGAAGACACACATCACGTCGTAGAATGAGAAATAGGAGGGTGTCATGATGCCATGGCGAGCCACATCCATCATGCCGTTGCTGACGGCCGCACCGGCGAAGACCCCAATGGCGGCTATCAAGACGATGGTTTTGAATTTCGCCACCTTGGCACCGATGGCGGAGTTCAAGAAATTCACCGCGTCGTTGCTGACGCCAACCACCAGGTCGAACATCGCAAGGACGATGAGGAACAATACGATTCCTAAAAACAAAACGTTCATCATTTTCT
>CAMOCK010000215.1 GCA_946610645.1 uncultured Bacteroidales bacterium | reverse complement strand
GTACGACGAATTCAACGACCCCGAACTGCGCTACCGTATGCGTTACGTCGACCTCGTGGTCAACGACAAGGTGAAGGACATCTTCATCGCCCGCACCCGTATCATCGACAGCATCCGTCGTTTCTTCAACGAGAGCGGCTACCTTGAGGTGGAAACGCCTGTGCTGCAAGCCATTCCCGGTGGTGCCACGGCCCGTCCGTTCATCACGCACCACAACGCCTTGGATATCCCGATGTACCTCCGCATTGCCGACGAGCTTTACCTGAAGCGCCTCATCGTGGGCGGCTTCGAAGGTGTGTATGAGTTCTCGCGCAACTTCCGCAACGAAGGCATGGACCGCACCCACAACCCCGAGTTTACGGGCCTTGAAATCTATGTGGCCTACAAGGACTACCTCTGGATGATGGACTACACCGAGGAGATGATCCATCGCTGCGTGATGGATGTGTTGGGCAAGGAAACCGTGAAGGTGGGCGACAACGAAATCAGCTTCAAGCGCCCCTTCAAGCGCATCACGATGATCGACTCCATCAAGGAGAAGACCGGCATCGACATCACAGGCATGGACGAAGCCCAGCTGCGCGATGTGTGCAAGCAACTCGGCATCGAGGTGGACGCTTCGATGGGCAAGGGCAAGCTGATCGACGAAATCTTTGGCGAGAAGTGCGAAGGCACCTACATCCAGCCGACCTTCATCACGGATTATCCCGTCGAGATGTCGCCGCTCTGCAAGCGTCACCGCAACAATCCCGAACTGACCGAGCGCTTCGAGCTGATGGTGAACGGCAAGGAACTGGCCAACGCCTACACCGAGCTGAACGACCCCATCGACCAACGCGCCCGCTTCGAGGAGCAGATGAAACTCAGCGAGCGTGGCGACGACGAAGCCATGTTCATCGACCAGGACTTCCTCCGCGCCCTCGAATACGGTATGCCCCCGACTTCCGGCATGGGCATCGGCATCGACCGTTTCGTGATGCTGCTCACCGGCCAAACAACCATCCAAGAGGTGCTGCTGTTCCCGATGATGCGTCCCGAGAAGGTCGTGAAGAACGCCACCAAGGAAGACTTCATGGCTTTGGGTATGGCCGAGACTTGGGCAACTTTGCTCCTCACCAACGGCTACAACACCATCGAGCAACTGAAGGCCGAGAAGCCTACCGCTTTGCGTGAGAAACTGAACGGTTTGCGAAAAAAGAACAAACTCGACATTCCGGCCTTGAGCCTTGAGGACGTTGAGGCTTGGATGCAGGCCTAAACAAAAAAACGCGAGGTTTTGAGCCTCGCGTTTTTCGTTCATTTCACTCTCAATCTTTGCCCGATTTGCAGCGTCTTGGTGCGCTTGATGCCGTTGAGCCGGCAAATCTTGTCGATGGTGGTGCCGTGTCGTTTGGCGATTTTGCCCAGTGTGTCGCCCGATTTCACCTTGTAATAGACCTTGCTGCCCGACGACTTGGAACTGCCCGAGTTTTTTGGTGCCTTTGTCGAGGCTGCAATCGATTGTGTATCGTTCATGCCGTAGTGCGAATTGACATTGAAGTAATGTTTCTTCAAGGTGAACACCTCATCTCGCAAGGTGCCGCTTTGGAAATCGAAGATGCGCTCGGGGTCGAAAGCCTGTCCCATGTAGCGTGTCTCGAAATGGAGGTGGGGTCCGGAGGAACGACCCGTCGAACCGCCGTAGCCGATGAGTTCGCCAGCCTTGACGATGTCGCCGCTCTTGACGATGTATTTCGAAAGGTGACCATAGTAAGTTTCCAATCCGTTTACATGCCTAATAACCAACACATTACCATAACCTCCCGAATAACGAGTCGTCATATCTACTCGTACCACCCCGTCAAACGCGGCATAAACGGCATCACCAGTATTCAAGTTAATATCAACACCTTTGTGGGGGCGACGACGACGATACTGGAACTTCGACGTGACCGGACCTGGATGCGGGATGCAGTAACCATGAATGGAATCCACGAGAAGTATGTCCACCTCGTCAGGAATGTCCTTCATCTCGATTCCCACAACATGGATAATATCCGTGTACCAATAATCCTTGTCCAAAGAGTCGGGAATCTCAGGTTTGTCAATGTTGAAATACAACCATGTATTATTGTCGAAAAGCACAACTTTGCGGAACTTGTCTTCCGTGTCAAGCGTGTCGAATGGCGTGGGGATACCTCCCAACTTCTTATTCAATTCCTCATCTTCCTCTTCATCAACTTCCTCCTCGTCAAGATCTTCAAAACCCACTTCGGATTCCATACCCTGGGCAATCGAATCTGCGTAGATAAACACAGTGTCATGAACGACAAAGATATTCCTCAACCGTTGAAAAAAACCAATGTTGTCTTGGGAAAAACCCGAAACAACAACAAACATACAAAATATAAGCGTTATTAACTTTTTCATTATCAAACAATTAAATAGATTGAAAAATAAATAATCCAAAAAATAAAAGTGCAAAAGCAGGAAAAAAACCTCCTTCATAAACGCGATAATTCCAGTTTTCGTATGTTTCAACGAAAAAAGCCAGAACTAAATTAGTCCTGGCTTCGTATTAAACTCAATTTGAGCAACTTAATCCTTTTGGTTTCTTTCCTTCACAATCTCTTCCTGACGGTCCTTCGGGGTCGGCATGTACTGGTGGAATTCCATCGAGTAGTTGGCGCGGCCCGAGGTGAGGTTGCGCAAGGCGGTGGCATAGCCGAACATCTCCATCAGCGGGACGAAGGCATCGAGTTTTTGCGAGCCTTTGCGGAAACGACGCATGGCTTCGATGCGGCCACGGCGCTTGTTGAGGTCGCCGGTCACATTGCCGATGTAGTCGTCGGGCGTGTTGATTTCCACCTTCATCACAGGCTCAAGCAGCACAGGGCTGGCTTTCATGAAGGCTTGCTTGAAGCACATCTGGGCGCAGAGCTGGAAGGCCATGTCGCTCGAGTCGACGGGGTGCGAGCTGCCATCGACGAGGACACACTTCACGTCCACCACGGGATAGCCCGCGAAAGGACCTTTGTTCATGGCTGCAGCCAGACCCTTCTGCACCGAGGGGATGTATTCCTTCGGAATGACGCCGCCCTTGGTGATGTCGACGAACTCGAAGCCGTTGCCAGGATTCGGCTCGAAACGGATGACGGTATGGGCAAATTGGCCCTTGCCGCCGGTTTGCTTGGCGTATTTGTAGTTGCACTCGAATGGTGCGGTGATGGTCTCGCGGAATGACACCGAAGGTGCGCCCACCGTGACCGGCACCTTGAACTCTTCCTTCAGGCGGTCGACGATGATTTCCAGATGCAGCTCGCCCATGCCCGCGATGATGGTCTCCTCCGTCTCCTCGTCGAAATGGGCGCGGAACGACGGGTCTTCATTGCACAATTTGGCCAAGGCCTCGCCGAGTTTGTTGCGGTTTTTCTTGTCGTCGAGGTTCACCTTCATCTCGATGACCGCAGGCGGGATGTTGATGGATTCCAACAAGATAGGCTGGTCTTCGTCGCAGAGCGTGTCGCCCGTCTTGGTGTATTTCATGCCCACGAGAGCCACGATTTCGCCTGCGTATGCCTCGTTGATTTCCTCGCGTTCCTTCGCCTTGATGCGGAAGATGCGGCCCACGCGCTCGCTCTTGGTCTTGTTGGTGTTGTAGACGCTCATGCCGTTGCTCAGCTTGCCGCTAAAGATGCGGATGAAGGTCTGCTGGCCCACATACGGGTCGTTGATGAGCTTGAAGGCCAAAGCCGAAAAAGGCTCATTCTCAGAGGGATTGCGCTGGTAGGTCTTCTCCTCGTTAGCGGGGTCGTGCGCGATAACGGCCCCCAAGTCCTTCGGCGAAGGCAGATAGTCGACGACGGCGTCCAAAAGGAGTTGGATGCCTTTGTTCTTATAGGCAGCACCGCAAAGCACCGGCACCATCATCAGCTTGATAGTGGCTGTGCGGATGGCGGACATCAGCTTGTCGGTCGGGATTTCCTTGTCTTCGAGGTACAGCTCGGCGATTTCGTCGTCAAGGTCGGCCACCTTCTCGATGAGGTTGCGGCGGGCTTCCTTGGCCTGCTCCATCATGTTTTCCGGAATGGGGCCCACGATGCGTTCCTTCTCGATGAAGCGCACCGAGTTCATCTGCACCAAGTCGATCATTCCCTCAAACGTAGCTTCAACTCCAATGGGCAAATGCAGCGGCACGGCGTTGGCACCGAGATATTTATGCATTTGGTTGACGACCTCTTGGAAGTCGGCACCCGTGCGGTCCATCTTGTTGACGAAGGCAATGCGGGGCACGCGGTATTTGTCGGCCTGGTTCCACACCGTCTCCGACTGCGGCTCCACGCCACCCACGGCGCAAAACACCGCCACCATCCCGTCGATGACGCGCAGCGAGCGTTCCACCTCAACGGTGAAATCGACGTGGCCGGGAGTATCGATCAAGTTAATCTGATAGCCGTTCCAATGCGCCGTGATGGCCGCCGAAGCGATGGTGATGCCGCGCTCCTGCTCTTGTTTCATAAAGTCCATGGTGGCTTGTCCATCATGCGTTTCACCCACCTTACGGTTGACGCCCGTGAAGAACAGGATGCGTTCCGAAACCGTAGTCTTTCCTGCATCGATATGCGCTGCGATACCGATGTTTCTCAATTTTGAAATGTTTAAACTCATTATTTTAACTGATTATCAATTATTTGCAAATACAAATCAAGGACTTGATTTGGGCTGCAAAGGTAGGGAATTTTTCCATGCCAAAATTCCTTACTTTCCGAATTATTAGTATTTTTGCAGCGGAATAGTGATAAAAACACTATGTAAAAAACTATGAGCAAGTACGAGATTCCCTTTTTGACGGCATGCATACACGCTTTTGGAAGACGGTTTTCCATGACTCGGCAAGCGGCTTTCCGTTATTTGCAGGAGCACAAAGGGTTATCGTTCTTGATTGAGTTCTATGATGTGGAGCATCTGCAATCGATGGACGAAACTATTGACGACCTGCTCATCATCTGCCAAAAGAATGGAGGGACGCTCGCATGAGTGTTGAAACCGTATGAACCAGCCTGATCATCATCAAATCGCAACATACTTAACCGATTACGTCTTGAGCGAATTGGTAAAATATGTGATGGAAGACACGGGGTGTTCCATTGAGCAGGCGATGGAAAGGGTGTATAACTCGCCACTAATGCCCGCGTTGCAAGACGAAGAAGGGGAATTATATGTGCAAAGTCCAGCGTATTTGTATGAACTGATGAATAGGTTTGCTGCACATCCTTAGGATATCCCCAAAATCCATAACTTAAAAATTGCAAACTTTCGGGCCATTAGTCGTTTTTTTTATGCGTTAAGGCCCGAAAGTTTTCAAAAACATATCAAGCTCCCCAGTTGTCCCTATCCAAACTCCTATAATTAATGGCCTCTGCCAAATGGCCAGTCTGAATGTTTTCGCTGCTGTCAAGGTCGGCAATGGTGCGCGAGACCTTTAATATTCTGTCGTAGGCGCGAGCCGAGAGGCCGAGGCGGTTCATGGCATTCTTCAAAATATTCCGACATGGCTCATCAAGTTCGCAGTATTTTTGGATAAGTTGAGAGGTCATTTGCGCGTTGGAATGAATCGTTGGGAAATTGGCATAGCGTTCTTCCTGAACCTTCCTCGCCTTGATGACGCGCTCGCGCACCGTAGAACTGGACTCACCGACGCTTTTTGACGACAAGTCCTTGTAATCCACGGGGACGACTTCCACATGCAAGTCGATGCGATCCATCAACGGGCCACTGATGCGGTTGAGATATTGCTGCACCATGCCAGGCTTGCAGGTACATTCCTTGTCGGGATGGTTGTAATAGCCGCAGGGACAGGGGTTCATCGCTGCCACCATCATGAAACTGGCCGGAAAATCGACGGTCATTTTGGCGCGAGAGATGGTCACGACACGGTCTTCCATCGGCTGGCGCATCACTTCGAGAACGGTGCGCTTGAACTCAGGCAGTTCGTCAAGGAAGAGCACACCATTGTGGGCAAGCGAGATTTCGCCAGGCTGTGGGTAGGTGCCACCGCCCACCAAGCCCGCGTCGCTGATGGTGTGGTGCGGACTGCGGAAGGGTCGCGTCCTGACCAAAGAAGCATTGCGCCCGACCAAGCCCGCCACGGAATGGATTTTGGTGGTTTCCAAGGCTTCCGCCATGGTCAAGGGCGGCAAAATGGTGGGCATACGTTTGGCGAGCATGGTCTTTCCGCTGCCAGGAGGCCCAATGAGGATGACATTGTGCCCGCCTGCCGCCGCAATCTCCAAAGCCCGCTTGATGTTCTCCTGCCCTTTCACGTCACTAAAATCGAACTCGTAAACCATCTCGTGCAATGAGTCAGCCATGTCGATGGTCACGGGCTGGATGGTGTTTTCGCCGTTGAGGATGGAAATCACATCGTGAATGGTTTCCACGCCAAAAACCTCCAAACCTTCCACCACGGCGGCCTCGCGTGCGTTTTCTTTTGGGATGATAAGCCCTTTGAAACCGTCTTGTTTGGCCTTGATGGCGATGGGCAGCGTGCCCTTGATGGCGTTGAGCGTGCCGTCGAGCGAGAGTTCGCCCATGATGACGAACTGCTCCAAACGGTCAGCGTTCACTTGCTCCGAGGCGGCCATGATGCCGATGGCGATGGGCAGGTCGTAGGCCGAGCCTTCCTTGCGGATGTCGGCGGGAGCCATGTTGATGACGACTTTTTTGTGGGGGTAATAATAGCCCAGATTGGTGATGGCGGCCTCAATGCGCTGCTGGCTTTCTTTGACCGCGCTGTCGGGCAGGCCGACAAGAAAGAAATTGATGCCTCTGTCGATGTTCACCTCGATGGTGACCGTAATCGCGTCGATGCCGAAAAGGGCGCATCCGAATGTCTTTACTAACATGATTGTGGGGGTTTTAGGGGGTTATTGTTTGTCGTTTTCTTTGTTTTTTCTCGTTTTTTTCGGCGAAACTGCCTTGATTTGTAAAAATGTTGTAATTTTGCGGGCAGAAAAACAAGCCGAGAGCAGATCTGCAAAACAAATAAGTCGGGTTAACTGCTTTTTGGTACTTGTTCTGAACCGTACACATTCCTTAAGGTTATGTAGAGTGCGGTGAACTTCAACCGACGGACGGGAAATGACGGATAGCAAGCCCCTCAGTAACTCCGTCGGTTTTTTTTATGTGCTTATCGCAGTAATACAATACTGTATTTTCATTCCAGTTTTCTTTTTCACGCCAACGGTTAGTTTTGCTGTTCCTATGCCAACTAACGGACATTCCATTATAATCATTTCTGTAAACCCGCTCTGGTTTTTGATTCCAAGTTTTGCTGGCGTAGGCTCACCAACTTGACAGGCGTTCTTTAGAATCAAATCAAGTTGCAATACTGCTAAAGTCGATAGATATGATTTGGCTGCATGACGCATGGTTTCAGTAATTGACAAATACCGAATATTTATAACATCTTTCAAATCAGTGTTATAAGCCGCTTTTGAAGGATTTGCTTCATACCAACATCTGTACACATCAGAAATAATGGCCTCTCTTGCTTTAATGTCTTCTCTTGTGTTCCCCGTGGGGATCTCAATGGTTTTGTTGTCTTTTGCATCCATAACAATAGTATTAATTGGTTTCACCCCGCAAAAATGCAAAACCTGTCAAGAACAAGACGTTGATTAAACGTTTGTAGTCGTTTGTAGTCGTTTGCTGTCGGTTTTATAATTGATTTTCAATTTAAAACGTTTTTTTACCAATTTGAAAAACAAACAAACAAATTCCCCCGACCCGCAAGCCGAGGGAATTCCTGTTTTCATCGACACAAATTGCCGCGAATCAGACACGAATGGCCATCAATAATTCATGAAAAATTCGTGGTTCATTCATGGTAATTCGTGTGAACATCAATCACTCCACCACAACCTTCCGCGTCGCGTTGCCTAATTTCACGAAATACATTCCGCGAGGCAGAGATACGTTTGTTTGTCCATCAATATCGTGAACAAGGACGGTTTGCCCGAAAAGGTTCGTCACCATCATCCTGCCCGTGCCTTCAACGGTGAAACGGCCTTGGGCGGGATTTGGATAGATGGTAAACAAGCTCTCTTGATTTTCATCTACAGCAAGTACTGAGCTGATGTTTGAGAATGCTCGTTCACCATTGCTAAATAGTGCTGCTACGACTGCACGACCTCCAATAAACGGACTTGAGTCTCCTGAGTAGTGGGTGTCTGTGGCATTAAGTTCTTCTACGACTGTCTCTTCTTGTGTGGCAGAGTTGTATTTGCAGATCTGGAAACCTATAACCTCATCTGGTGAGCCTTGCTCTACATAAGGTATGTTCCAGTTTAGGGTGATGATGCCATCCAGACTTTCATGACATGTAGCATGGATAGTACCTTTTTCATAGCTGATTACAGGGCAATTTTGACCTTCTTTCGACACGGCCACGATATGGTAATTTCGAGGAATATCTTCAATACCAGAAAATAGGTAATATCCCTGACTGTAAGGTGCATTATAGGCTGAACCGTCATAGCGGATGACTTTCACTTTGTCGATGTACTTGGCTTGTTCGGGTGTGGTCCGCCAAAATACCTTATCTCGGCCTGTCTTTAAATCTACAGTGACAAGTGAAACTTCCACATTGTCGCGGACTTGTACAGAACAAGAATCTAAACAGTAAAAGGCACCGATAGTCACTGAATAATTTCCTGGCTGTATCACTTCAATGCTGTTTGTGGTCTCACCAGTAGACCATAGACAATTGAAATCACCGGAAGCAAAAATTTCATCATCAATGGCCACTAAATTAGTGGGACATCCTTGATGTTTCCATAGATATGGATCCTCAAATGGGGCGACCCAATATGGGATAAACGATGTTAGTCGAAATGTCTTTTCTTCATCACAACCATGGTAAACGATATCCCAATGTCTGGTAGTGTCGTCATTTGGCATGATGATAGAATCACCTGATAGGGTGAAACTTTCTCCATCATATTCCCAATCCCAAGTCTGTCCCGGACAGTTCTCTTTGCCATAAACGATAGCACCTTGTAGGTGATCGTATTTGACACAGAATCCATAGGTCTGTGAAGACTCCATATTTTGGATGTTGAAAATCTCATAGTACAGAGGGTTGGCTACTTTATTTGATAGAGATACCAACTCATAGTCGCCATCATCCAAGACTCTGGCGACACCACACTGATAATAAGGATGGTCTCTGGGACCTGGAATCTGCCAAGAAGCAGTCTCAGATGGTAGGACTATAGGATCACCATCTTCATCTAAGACACGGTGACGATTACCATATTGGTCGATAGAGTAGACAAAGTAGACAAAAGAGATACCATTAGCATTTTGAATATAACCATTAACATCAATATGCAAAATTGTTTTAAGATTTAAATGCCATGCATTACTTTCTTGTAGTGTATCAAGCAACATTCCAGGAATAAAAATTTCATTGAATAGCCTTTGACATGTGTCATATAGCTTACAATAAAACATCCATGTCGTATCTTCTTGATAATGAGCATCATAATTTGTGTGAGTCCATTTACCTGGGGATAAATAAAAATCTTTATAATGTCCTAAGTTACTCGGTTTATATCTTTTCCACACTTCCAATTTATAATGTTCAGAGGTCGCTATACCAGAGAATGTAGGGTAGAGGTCATCATCGATCTCCATGATGAAGTCACCGAGAGGGGATATGTGGTCTTTTAGATTAAACCAGATGGAGTCTGTACCCACACGACCATAACTATCTTTCACTGTGACCTTGACATAGCCACATTCGACAGCATCAGCCAAGAATATATCACTGGTCCCACTGCTAGTGGTATGAAAACTTGTTTCCCATTGGTACCAAGAAAATATTTGGCTTGTAGTAAATTCGAACCTATTTCCTAGAGGACATCCGACACCTGTTGCTGGATGTTGTGGATGGCTGAAATGATCGTTTCCGTAGAGGGGAATAATCTCTACACTGATTCTGTGCTCTTGGTCTTGACATGTAGAATTTGTGTCTACTTGTGTCGAGTCACTTACTTGCCCTTTGGTCATCATGGCAGGCGATTGGGCCACGGCTATGCTGATCGTTGCGAAAAGCATGAGGAAGGAGAGGATGTGTTTTTTCATGGGTTTGGTGGTTTTTATTGGGGACAAATATAGTGCTTTTTTTTGCACGGCGGGCGATTTTTTTCGGGAAAATGGCCGTGTTTTGTAAAAATGTTGTAATTTTGCGGGCAGTTGGTCGCGGAAACGGAGTGAAAAATGAATTGATTATCAAGACGTAAAGGGGCGGCCGCAAGGATGCACCCTCCGCGATAACACCTACAACCCCTCAACAGAGGGGTTTTTTGTTGCCCGTTTGTACAAGGTTTGAAAAGCCAAACTTCTTTTTCCTGTCCGTACTTCCTCCACATAATAGTAGTTTACTCCAATTTGTTTTTCGTAAACAAGCAAATGCATGTCGTGTCGTTTAGATTTAGTTGTTGAGATGCTCACTTTATCACGGTTTCGAATAATAAAAGGAACAAGCAAATAGTCCTCAATCGACAATGGCTCGCGGTCTTTACTTTGTTTGCCATGTCGTTTCTCGGAATGTTGGATCCCCGAGGTTTCGATGACGTGTTTGTATCCTTTCAGGTCGATGTTGTGTTTTGCGGCAAGTTCGAGAAGCTCATCGTCAATGTTTTCGTCGATAATGCAAAACTTGTAGTCGCAACTGGTGCCGATGAGTTCCATTAGTTCCGAAAACGGAATCTTGGTCGGGCTTGCTTTGTCAAATGGTTTTTTGTGTGCCATAATCTATTAGGGTAGCTTTTCACCTCGCAAAAATGCAAAACCTATCAAGACCAAGCCGTTGATTAAACGTTTGTAGTCGTTTGCTGTCTATTATATTATTGAAAATCAGCTTGTAATACAAAAACAGTTTGACAATTCGGATTTTTAGTATTTTTGCGTTTTCAACCAAAAGGCTATGATTAAGAGAATCTATAAATTCGGCGGTGCTTCGGTGAAGGATGCCGAGGCCGTGCGCAATTTGGCCCAAATCGTAGGCCAGCACAAAGACGAAGACATCCTGTTGGTGGTCTCGGCTATGGGCAAGACTACCAATATGTTGGAAAAGGTGTTGGCCGACTTCCGCGAGCACGACGGCAATCTTGGCATGGAGGCCTTGCACGAGGTAATCAGCTACCACGACAGCATCATCCAAGGGCTTTTTGGCGAAAACGCCAACCCCGAATTTGGCGAGAACATCGCAGGACTTTTCATTGAGCTTTGGGAGAAACTGCAAAAGACCGATGTGCCCTACGACTACCAATATGACCAAACCGTTTGCTACGGCGAACTCATCTCGACCAGCATCATCCAGGAATACCTCAGCAAATGCGAGGTTCCGACACGCTGGCTTGATGCACGAAAATACGTCATCACCGACATTGAACCCACCTTCCGCGCCGCCAACCCCGACTGGGACGAAACGCGCCTGAAAATCAGCAAGCTGAACGACGAGCATATCCGTGGCATCGTGTGCCTCACGCAAGGCTTCATCGGTGGCACGGCTGACGGCAAGCACAGCGTCACCCTCGGGCGCGAAGGCTCCGACTTCACCGCCGCCATCTTCGCCAACTGCCTCGATGCCGAGGAAGTCACCATCTGGAAAGACGTTGACGGCCTGCTCAACGCCGACCCGAAACGCTTCGCCGACACTGTGAAAATCCCCCATATCCCCTACTCCGAAGCCATCGAGTTGGCTTTCTATGGCGCTTCCATCATCCATCCCAAGACCATCAAGCCGCTGCAAAACAAAGGTATCGTGCTGAAAGTGCAGTCGTTCCTCCGTCCCGACCACAATCCAACCATCATTGATGGGAACCATCAGAAAAACGACGAAAGCATCCCTTCGTTCATCGTCAAGGACAACCAAACGTTGGTCTCCATCTCGCCCCGCGACTACTCGTTCATGGACGAGCACAACCTAAAGACCATCTTCGAAGTCTGCGCCGACCTGAATATCCACGCCAACATGATCCAGACCTCGGCCCTGATGCTCTCGTTCTGCTTCGACAGCGACAAGACCAAACTGAAACAGATGATGGCCTACCTCACTGAGACGTTCAGCATCAAGTATAACGAAGGGTTGACGTTGTTCACTATCAGGCATTATCGCGAAGGATTGGAGAGAGATTTCATCAAGGACAAAAAGATTTTAGTGAAGCAAGGCAGCCGCTCCACGTTGCAGTTTGTGCTAAGCTAAGTCCCATAGGGACGACGGAAATTAGGCAGGCGATGAAGCGAAGCGAAGTCCCTGCTCAAAAAAAACCAATTCAACAATTGAAAACCATCGCCCACATAGAAACCGATTTCCCGACCAAGTTCGGCATTCCGCGTCAGAGCGGCATCATCGCCTCGCTGCAAGGGCGAATAGTGTTTGAACCCGAATACCGCATTGCCGAGGCCGTGCGCGGATTGGAGGACTTCTCGCACCTGTGGCTGATTTGGGAGTTTTCGGAAGCCGTGCGCCAAAAATGGTCGCCCACCGTGCGTCCGCCACGTTTGGGCGGCAACGTGCGCAAAGGCGTGTTCGCCACGCGCTCGCCTTTCCGTCCCAACCCCATCGGGCTGTCGTCGGTGAAGATAGAAAAGATTGAAACCGACCCGAAACTTGGCCCCGTGATTTACGTTTCGGGCGCCGACCTGATGGACGGCACACCCATCTACGACATCAAACCTTACATCGCCTACACCGACTGCCACCCCGAAGCCATCAGCGGATTTGCCTCAAAACCAGCGGAATGTCTTTTGGAAGTCGATTTCCCTGAAGCAATGTTGCAAAAAGTGGAACCCGAAAAAAGAGAGGGCCTGAAAGCCGTGCTTGCACACGACCCCAGGCCTCGATATCAAGACGACCCTGAGAGGATTTACGGCCTTTCTTTCGGCCCCTGGGAAATCAGGTTCAAAGTAGACGGGACGAAACTGGCTGTTGTTTCCGTAGTCAACTGATCATTTGACCTTTTGCATGGCCGTCTGCAATATCTTGCCGTTCTTGCTGTTATCGGAAACGTATGACAAGATGTAGCATTGGTCGGCGTTGTAGGTCGAGTCAAGCGTCATGCTGTGTGTGAAGGCAAAGGTGTCTTCCACAAAAACATGGTTGCTTGGCAGTGGTTCGCCGTCGGCACCGTTGAGTGTGCCACGAAACACGTTGCGGAACACATACTCGCGATCCATGCCGCCAGGGATGATTTGCCACCCGACGATGCTGTCCTCGACCAAGCAATAGCTGACATAGAGTTGTCCTTCGTAATCGGTGACGGCTTTCACCTCCGACTTCACGTCTAACTTTCGCGACGATTCGTCATAGGTGTTTTCCACCGTGATGTCGAACGACTGTGGTTCGGCCAAGGCATCGGCCACCGGCGTGTCGATTTGCTCGACATTGAGCGTGTTGCCATCCGTCAGGGCCACATGGTCGACGCTAAACAAAGGATTGGAATCATGGTTGTTATACCATGCTGTGCCCTCATCGGTGAGGAAGTCGGGGAACTGTCCCGTTGGCGTAGCGAGATAGCCAGCGTGGACGCTCAGGATGAAGATGCGGTCCTCGCCCAAGCGATGTTGCAGCTCGTGGGCATAGTCGGCCGCTTCGGGGCAGTTCACGCAGCGTGCGCCGGTGAAGTCCTTGATGAGCACCGTTTTGCTGCCGCCCGTGGGCGTATAGGGCTTGTGCGTGTTGTTGATGTCGATTTTGTCGCAGCCTGCCGTGGCTATCGCCATGGCTGCCATTAAGGTTATGATTGTCTTTTTCATTGTTACTATGTTTTGTTTGTTGTTGCCGTAGGTCACGACCTACGGTTACTGAAGTATCGTCTTTCAGACGAGACACGAGTATCGAAGTCCATCAAAACGAAGTCGAAACCGTTAACGTTACGCCGCTTGAGGCCGGCACCGTGCGGCACACGCCGCCCACGCACACCACGCCTTCGCTTTGGCGGCCACCGCTCAGCATGACGCGAGTGGCGTCGTGGATATAGGTGACCGTGCCAGTGAAATAATGGTCGCGATATTCCTCGACGGGATTGCCGTAGTTCCACTTGTCGGCGATGGAGAACGACCAATGAGGTGAAATCGTGTATTCCAACAAGGCCGCAGCCCAGTCGCCGCGCTTCTGGTAGTCCTTCTTCTCGCTTTCTTCCACCTCGTAGCCTTTGTGGACTTCGTTTTCCCAGAGGCCTTGCAGTTCAAGTCGGAGGCTTTGCTTCTTGTTGATTTTGTAGGTCACGTCAACAAAACCGATGTTGGCCTGCACCACTGGAGCGCCAGCATGTCCTTCGATGGTCTCGATGTCGTAATACAGGTTGATGTATTGCGCGTTGACGTGCCAGTCCTTGTTGATGCGTTTGTCGATTTCAAAGTTGATGTCGCGGAAGAAGCGATGCTTGCTGATGGCGAAGAAATCGGACGCATAACCCAACGAGCCTTTCTTGTTGATTACCATTTGGCCGTTGTCCATGATGGAGTCGCGGACGATGTCGTTCACTTGGCTCATGTTGAAGGCCAACTTGGTGCCGTATTTTCCACCGAGTGCCGTGCCTTTCGGGATGGTGTAGTTCACCTGTAGCTGGGCCGCCATCTCGCCGTTGGGCTGGGTCGAATAGGTGTACATCGACGGCAGGCTATGTGTGTGCGTATAATTAATAGGTGGGATGAAGTTGATGTCGAGGTCATTCTGCTTGCCTGTGTACATCGACTTGAAGCTCATGTTGTCTGTGCGTTTCACCTGCAAGACGGCACCAAAGCCCTTTTGGGAATAAGACAGCGAGGCCATCAATGCTTGGCCCTCCTTGTAGATGAAGTTGTTGATGGCCGACGGGTCGTTGATCTTGTAGGCATATTCGGTGCTGAAGGCCCAGTTGCCGTAGCCGAGGTTCAGTCGGGCAGCGGCTGCGCCAACGTTTTCGGGGATGTAGTAGAACAGGCTTTGGTCGGCCTGCTTCTTGCTGACGAAGCTACCGCCGAGGCTCATCCTGAACTTCGAGTCGTTCATGGAAGGAATGCTTTGGTTGAGGTCCCACTCGGCATCTGCGCCCCGCACGATGCCGCGATAGTCGTCGGCCGACATCTCACGCTCAAGGTAAGGTGCCCAGAAGAAACGTTGGCGACCATACACGCCTTTGATAGTCACGCCGTTGGTTGGGCGAAGCACCACACGGGCGCCGCGCAAGGCGTTGTCCATGCCAAGCGACCACTCCTCGTAGGTGCGGAACACGAGGCCGCTGCCGAATTGGTCGTAGATGTCGCCCACGGTAACGCCAATGAAGCCGTTGTCGTAGGTGGCGTAAAAATTGGCCAAGCCCACGCCGTTCAGTTCGCTGCGGAAACCGTTCATCTCAGGCAGGAAAGCCTCGAAACGGATGCCTGCCGAGAAGTTGCCGTTGGTATAATTCACCTTACCGAAACCGTTGATGCCAAATTTCTTCCCGTTGAGGTCGGTGATGTCTATGCCCTTGTCGAGCATGTAGTATTGCGCATCGGTCTGGAAACTGCCGTTCACTTGGCTGTTTTCAAGAAACGACTGTGCACTCGCTCCGAAACCAATCAGGGCGAGTACTGTTACTAATAGTATGTGTTTTTGCATACAATGATTTATTTTGACTTCGCGACACGGGACTTCGCGACTTCGGGACAATCCATAGTCTCGTGTCCCGCAGTCTCGTAGTCTCGTGTCAACTGATTACTTTTTCTTTTTCGCTACTTTCAGGATTTCCTCGTAGAGTTCTTCTTCGCCGCCTTCGACGTAGCCAGTGTGTTGCCAAACGATCTTGCCGCTGCCGTCGATGAGGAAGGTGTGGGGCGGGTTGCTCACGTTCATGGCGCGTTTGAGGTCGCTGTTCACGTCGAGCAGGATGTCGAAGTCCCAGCCTTTGCCTTCAACGACGGGCTTCACCTTGGCGGTCGAGCGCGAGTCGTCGATGGAGACGGCATACAGTTTCACGCCGGTTTCGTCAACCCAGTCTTGATACACGTCGTTCAAGGCGTTGTGTTCCTTGATGCATGGGGCACACCATGTGGCCCAGAAGGTGATCACGATGGGTTTGCCGTTGTTCGAAAGTTTGGCGATGTTCACGTCCTTGCCGTTCAGGTCTTTCAGAGTGACGTTCGGCAGGTCGGTTTTCGATTGTGCGTAGAGGCCCGTTGCGAAGAGAGCCAAAAGCAAAAGAGCGGTTAGTTTTTTCATAACGATTTGATATTTAAGATTTAAGATTTAAGATTCCAAATTCCACATTTCAAATTCCTAATTCTCTTCAAGTTGGCAATAGACTTCAAGCAGCTTGCAATACTTTTCCGCCCTGATGGTCACTTTCTTGATGAGGTTCGGAATCAAGACACATTCGCCTGTGTTTACAAATATCGCGCCATTTTCCCAATTCAGCGTGAAAAATCCTTCCAAAGGCATCAAAATCACGAAAGAGTCGAGATTGGAGTAGTCCTTCTGCATCTCGCCCTCTAATTGGAGTAGGTTGGTCACAAAATACTGGCAATCAACGACGGGAACGGTCTTGTTCATCACTTGTGGCACCGTGATTTTATAGTTTTCGGGCACTGTGCCATCGATAGCCTCCACGGATTGCGGAATGTGCAGTTCGCGACTCATGCCTGCCTCGTTGATGCGGTCCCAGTCGTAAATACGATAGGTTGTGTCGCTCGTCTGTTGTATCTCGGCCACCATAATGCCAGGTCCCAGTGCATGGACGCGCCCTGCGGGTATGAAAAACACATCGTCCTTTTCAGCCCATTCGTGGTTCAGAACGGATTGAAGCTGATTGTCTTTCAGAATATTAGCATAATCATTGCGGGTCAGTTCGCGCTTGAAGCCCATCACGAGGTCGGCGTCCTTGTCGGCCTGCATCACATACCACATCTCGGTCTTGCCGTTGCCCAAGCCGCGTTTTTCGGCCAATTCGTCGTCGGGGTGCACCTGCACAGAGAGCCAGTCGTTGGCATCGATGATTTTCAGCAGCAGCGGGAACTGCTCGCCGTATTTGTCGAAGACCGACTCGCCCACCAAGTCGCCCATAAAGGTTTCCACGAGGTCGTTGATTTCGTCTCCTTCGAAGTCGCCGTTGGTCACTTCGCTCTGTTCGTCCCAAAGGCCAGAGAGCAGCCACACCTCGCCGCAATTGGGCAGCGGGCCATAGTCGATGCCAAGCACCTCTTTTATCTTGCGACCTCCCCAAATCTTGTCCTTGAAGATGGGCTTGAATTTTATGGGATAGAGTACGGTTTGCATCTTTTTCTTTGGTTTTTACAGTGATGATTACGATTTCGGGTGCAAAAATAGTAAATTTCTCCACACTGCGTCCAAATCAACATAAACTTAGAGAACCATCAACACGAAGGTTGTGTGTTTCACTTCCCAAGGAGCCAAAAAACCGAAAAAATGTGTTGTTATCAAAAAAAGTCGTATCTTTGCCGCCGAAAACGAGCATTTATTTATTTGTTTAACACAAAAATTGAAACTACTATGCAAGAAATTCTGAATGAAATCGTTCCGATTATTGCCGAGAAACTTGGCGTGGATCCTTCGGAAGTCACTATGGAAGCCAGCTTCACCAACGATCTTGGCGCCGATTCATTGGACACCGTTGAGCTGATGATGGAATTTGAAAAGAACTTCAACCTCTCCATCCCGGACGACCAACAAGAAAGCATCCAAACCGTGGGTGACGTGGTCAATCTCATCGAAAAGATGCGTGCCGAAAACTAATCTCAAGAATCTATAAAGATTTCATGGAATCGAAACGTGTGGTCGTCACGGGCCTCGGAGCCATCACCCCCATCGGAAATACCGTCAAGGATTTCTGGACGGGGCTGATAAATGGCAAAAACGGGGCAGGTGAGATTACCCGTTTCGATTCTTCTTTATACAAGACGCATTTCGCCTGCGAGGTGAAGGGCTACAACCCCGACGACTTCTTCGACAAGAAGACCGCAAGGAAATACGACTTGTTTGCCCAGTTCGACATTGTGGCCGCCGACGAAGCCATAGCCGACTCGGGCATCACCCCAGAGAATACAGATTTTGACGAAGTAGGCGTAATGCTGACCTCGGGCATCGGAGGCGTTCAGCATTTCTTCAACGAGATGAAGGAGTTTTTCGTGAATGGCGACGGCATGCCGCGCTTCAGCCCATTCCTCATCACCAAAATGATTGTCAATATGCCTGGCGGTGTCCTCTCCATCAAATACGGCTTCCGCGGTCCCAACTTCGCCACCGTGTCAGCCTGTGCCTCTTCGGCACATGGCATCATGGATGCTTTCAACTACATCCGTTTTGGCAAGAGCAAGGTTATTGTGGCCGGCGGTGCCGGAGCTGCCATTGGCGAGTGTGGCATCGGCGGCTTCAACGCCATGAAAGCCCTTTCGACGCGCAACGACGACCCACTGACCGCCTCGCGTCCTTTCGACCTCAACCGCGACGGCTTCGTGATGGGTGAAGGCGCAGGTTGCATCGTGCTCGAAGAATACGAACACGCCGTAGCCCGTGGAGCCAAGATTTACGCCGAACTCGTTGGCAGCGGTGCCTCGGCTGATGCCTACCACATCACCGCTCCGCATCCCGAAGGCACAGGCGGCATCCTCAGCATGAAACGCGCATTGGACGATGCCGAAATCGAACCCGAAGCCATCGACCACATCAACACACACGGCACCTCGACGCCAGCAGGCGACGTGGCCGAACCCATCGCCATAAAAGAGGTGTTCGGCGAACACGCCTACAATATCAGCCTCAACTCCACCAAGTCGATGACGGGGCACCTCCTGGGCGGCGCGGGAGCCATCGAAGCCATAGCAAGCATCCTGGCCTTGAAAAACGGCATCGTCCCGCCTACAATCAACCATTTCGACGACGACCCGCAAATCGACAGCCGGCTCGATTTCACGTTCAACAAGGCCAAGAAACGCGACCTGCATTATGCCTTGACGAACTCTTTTGGCTTCGGCGGACAAAACGCCACCTTGATCTTCAAAAAGTTCGAGTAAAATGGCCTTCCCGACTTTGTTTGCCCAGCTTTCTCCTGAAGAGAAGTCTCTTGCCGACTACATCAATAACATTTTTGGTTTCCGTCCGAAAAACATCGCCTTGTACAAATTGGCTTTCACGCACAAGTCGCGGTCGGAGGAAAACGTAGGAAACTACCACCTGAGCAACGAGCGCCTCGAATACCTTGGCGATGCCGTGTTGAGCCTCAGCGTGGCCGACTTCCTTTTCCGGAAATACCCTACCCAGTCCGAAGGCTTTTTGACGAAAATGCGCTCACGCATCGTCAGTCGAGCCTCGCTGAACCAACTCTCCCAAAAACTTGGTTTCGACGAATATATTAGATATGTCCACGACAATGGAAAAGGGACAAGCTTCCGCTATTTGGGCGGCAACACCTTTGAAGCACTGATGGGATCCATTTACCTCGACCGCGGATACGACTTCACAAAACACATCATCATCGACCGAATCATCAACGTCCACATCGATTTGGAGCAGCTGATGGAAACCGAGACCAACTTCAAGAGCAAAATCCTTGAATGGACTCAAAAACAAAAGAAGAATCTGGAGTTCCGGCTTTTGGAGGAAAACAAGAAAGAAAACCGCAACATCTATCACGTTCAGGTTTTCATCGACGGCAAGGGATATGCCGAGGCCATCGACTATTCCGTTAAAGGCGCTGAACAGCTCGCCTCCGAAAAAACTTTACAGATGTTGAATAATTGATGTATCTTTGCGCCATGGCTTCAAAAAACAAAATCAGTTTTCGCATCCCCTCTTATAATGATACCGCCATCATCGGAATCAACTCAACATTGGTGGATTACAAGCTTGCCTGCCGCATCAACGACAAACTTGGAATCGACCTTGTGCGACAAGACGACCTCTTTTTTGAGGAAGCCGTCTATTCATTCTATTATTATACTGCGGGCGAAAACAGCCCCGTGTACAACCTTGTTTCCACTGTTTGCTTCGACAAAATGCTCCTTGATTTTTCGCCCCGCATCGATTATCTTCTCATCATCCGCAACGACCCGATGCGGAACCGCATTGAGGCCAACAAAGCGAAAATCGCCGAAATCGAAGGTGTGGGCTACGTCTTCCTGATGGATTCCCACAAAGGAAGAATCGTGACCACAATGATGGACATCGAACAGCACGAGATTGACATCCTTAGTGAAATCACGAAGAAGAACACCGTGGACTACGCCAAGGAAGCCATTCGCAAGGAGGAGATTTTTCTGGGATTGCGCAGTTCGGACGACCTGTATTGAGCCTCGCAACTATTCCAAAACCAATACATCCACATAGTTACCCTCTGTGCAATAGGGAGAAACGGCATCGCCCAAACACAACGAAAGGCGGTTTCGCCCCATCGAAACCTCGCCGCCCACAATGGCTGACAGCGTTCCCGAATAGGTGGAATGCGGCTCTATCCTTATGGCTTTGTCATAATTGAAATGGCCGTATTGGTTGGTGAACTGATATGACAAACTGAGGTTGGTCTGCATTTCTTCGTGTTGGAAGCCATAAGCTTTCCCCAATGGGTTGAAAATGGAGAATTCCATGAAGATTGTGTCGCCATGATGAAGGACAACAGGTTTTTCGTCGTCGTGACCAAGTATCTTGAAATCGGCCACCAAACGGTTGGGCGACTGGAAACTATGCATCAAATAGCCCTCAACGAGATGATTGCCATACCGCACCGTATCAGACAAATTCAACACCGGCCCACAAACGAACACAGGCTTGCCTGTCCAAACCGTGTCGAACTGCCATAGGTCAAACTGGGTCTTGCGGTCGTAATAAGCCCGAAGCACTGAACTTTCCTTGCCAGTAAAGTAATGATACAAAGAAGGTTGCTGAAACGACCCGCGAAACACGACTGGATTGCCGCCCGCCACCTTTTCGATGGCTTTGTAATAGGCTTCCTTGCCGTGATAGCCGAAAGGAGCGGCCAAAGGGGTCAACAAAAGAATCCTTATGGCCATGACCAACAAGAGCGAAGGCAGGATGAAACGTTTGGTGTATTTTCTTAACTTAGCGTCAATCAAGGCTTTGCGA
Organism: uncultured Bacteroidales bacterium; assembly: GCA_946610645.1. Lineage (GTDB taxonomy): Bacteria > Bacteroidota > Bacteroidia > Bacteroidales > F082 > Limimorpha. The sequence continues at coordinate 11,103 of CAMOCK010000215.1, read as the reverse complement.
TAAACCAAAACAACCGCTGGAATCACGCAAACAATAGTCCAATGCGGCTCCACATGCCCACGGAGTGCCATCAGCCAGAAGAAGAAAAAGAACCCGATGAGGATGAACTTGAGGCCTCTGTCGAAGACTTGGTTTTCAGCAGGGGTTGCACCGCCTGCCACTGTTCGTGTCGCCCTTTCCGGGCTTTGTTTGATCAGCACATAAACCACCGCACCGAAAATGAACGGATTGAAAACCAGAAGTTGATTGGGCAGATACTCAAGGAAATAACTCCAGCAGAACGGCTCGCTGCGCTGCAAAAGATGGTATTTGAAACTCGGGAAATCCGCATTGATTTGCCAAAGGATGTGCGGCATCAGCAAGGCCAAAGCCACAAGGATAGCGACATAAAACTTGCCGTCTTTCAACAATGCAAGGTTTGATAGCACAATCAGGCCCAACAGCAAGAAAGCTTGATATTTGCTGTAAACCATGCAAGCCATCAAAACGCCCATCAACAAGGCTCGGGTCCAATTGCTCTCTGCCAAATAATGCTGATACACAAGGAGAAACAAGGCCGAAAACAGAATCAATCCCACATCGGGCGTGGTGATGAAGCCATAGATGTTGAACATTACGACGGAGAAGGCGAGGGTGAAGAAGAGGAGTGTAGGATTTAGAGTTGAGGATTTAGTGTCAGTGGGATGTTGAGAGTTGTAAGTTGAGATTTTCCAGATTATGAATAGCGACAAGCAGGACGCAATAATCGTGAAAAACCTTACGCCCAAGGTGCCCGAAAAGAAAATGCTGCTCAAAGAGGTCATCAGTCCCACCATGGGCGGATGGTCGAAATAGCCCCAGGCAAGATGTTCACCATAAAGGTGATAATAGGCCTCGTCCTCGTGTATTTCGGTGAAAAGGCCTTGCAAAAGGTTGATGACAAACCAAAAGAAAAGGCCACAACAAAGGCAAAATCCCCAATTGAATTTGTCCTTTGTCATGGCCATTTCTCGTTTTCGGTCGGTTTGTAGAGACGTAGCGCGCTACGTCTCTACCAGATTATACCGGAAAATTATCCCACATGAATGTTTTCCTTCACCAGTTTCAAAATCTTCTCGGTGTCGTTGCCCAATTCCTTGCGGAGTTTGGCGTCGTTGAAGTTGGTGAGGTATTTGATCATGTAATCGACGATGTTGTCGGAGAATACGCCCTTGGCAGTGTAGATCTCGCGGTCTTTGGCCAATTCCTTGGCGGCGGCCACGCAGCTGTCGGGCAGTTGCTCGAGGCTCTCTTGGAGTTTCTTGTTCTTGTCGTCGTGGATGTTCACGCCGAGGCCGACGTAGGTCTTTTCGGCCACTTCGAGGGCGTTGGGCATCTCGAAACCGTGACGGGCAGCGCAGCAGAGGGCGGCCATCAGCAGGTACATGTCGGCGCAACCGTCGGAGGCACGCCATTCGAAGGTCTGCTTCTCGCTGAAGTCCTTGTTCGACTTCTTCTCGAGCGGGTTGGCATTGGCGGCCATGTCCCTGCCATTGTTGATCCAGCCGAGCGGCACACGCACCAAGGCACTGCGGTTCGAGTAGGACCAGCACAATGAGGTCGGGGCTTCCTGATGAGGCACCAAACGCAAGAACGACAGCGGGTTGGGATTGCCGAAAGCGGGCAGCGAAGTGCCAGCCACCATGTAGCCGGCAATGGCTTTCTTGCCGTAGTCGCTCAGTTCGCCCTTCTCGACCATCACGCTCTTGCCGTTTCTCGTGAACTTGCAGTGGACGTGCATACCCGAGCCGGCCTTGCCCACGGTAATCTTCGGGGCGAAGGTCAAGGTGACGCCGTATTGGTAGGCCAATTGGCGCATAATCCACTTGGCCACAACGAGTTGGTCGGCGGCATCCTCGATGTTGGTGGGCAGGAACTCGATTTCGTTCTGCTCGTAAATCTTACCTTCATAGGTGAAGTTGCCCACTTCGGAGTGGCCGTACTTAATCAAGCCGCCAGCCTGGGCGATGAGGCGCATGGCCTCCACGCGATACTCGGTGAACTTGTTGAACGGGGCACTCTCGTGGTAACCCTTTTGGTCGGGCACCTCGTATATTTCCTCGTCGTCGGCGATGATGTAGTATTCCAACTCGCCCATGGTTTCCATTTGCAGGCCAGTAGTCTTCTTGAACACTTCGTGCGCCTTGTGAAGGATGTGTTCGGGAGAACTTTCGAAAGGCTCGCCGTCGCGGTTGTAGAACGAGCAGAGGATGTCCAAGGTAGGCACCTCGGTGAAGGGGTTGCGGAAGGCCGTGCGGTACTTCGGCACAACATAGAGGTCGCTCTTTCCGGCTTCGATGAAGGGGAAGAGGCTCGAGCCATCGACGCGCTCTCCTGCGGTGAGGATGTTTTCGAGGTGTTCGGCACTGTTAATCACGAAGTTGAGGGTTTTCAACTTTCCGTCCCAGCCACAATAGTGGAAATTGACGAATTCGATTTCATTTTCCTCGCAATAACGGATGATGTCGGCGCGAGTGAACTCTGATGCAGGCTTCTGGAGGTACTGCACCAGACGATTGGGGTTCATGGCAATTTTTTGGTCCATTAGATTAGAAATGTTTATTTAAGATTTGAATTGTCTAATATATTATTCTCCGAACAGATCGCCCACATTGGGAGCCTCTTGTGCGGCCTCGGAAGCATTGAAGTAGGGCTTCTTGTCGAAGTTGAACATTCCAGCGATGATGTTGTTGGGAAACTTGCGGAGGAGTGTGTTGTATTGTTTCGCGGTTTCGTTGAACTCTTTTCTCGCGTTGGCGATGCTGTTTTCGCAGCTTTCGAGTTGCGATTGCAAGTCAAGGTAGTTTTGGTTGGCTTTCAGGTCGGGATACTTCTCAACCGTTACCAACAAGCGCGACAATGCGCTTGACATTTGGTCTTGCGCTGCTTGGAAAGCTTTTATGTTTTCTTCGGTCAAGTTATTGGCATCCAAGGTGGTTGAAGTGGCTTTGGCACGGGCAGCAACCACGGCTTCAAGGGTTGCGGCTTCGTATTCCGCATAGTTTTTCACCGTGGCGACCAGGTTAGGGATGAGGTCGGCACGTTTTTGATAAGCTGTCTGCACGTTTCCAACGGCAGTTTCAACGGATTCTTGGCTGGAAACCAGTTTGTTGTAAACACCCACGCCCCAAATCACGAAAATAGCGGCAAGGGCTAGAATGACGATTAAACCTTTTTTCATAGCGATAGATTTTTGGTTAAACATTCCGAGTTGAAATAATCGGCCACAAAGGTATGGATTTTTTTTGTACTTTTGCACTTTTGTAATGACATCTAAAACGCAATAAACCAAATGACTGATAATCAATATAAAAAAGAAGAAGTTTTGCAAGACGAAAGCGTGTTTCATCGCGGTGCCAAAGTGGGCAACGACTATACGGCAGGCCAAAAAGTGCTGTGTTGCGGTCGTTGCAAGCTCAATTTGAAGGATTGGCTGAAGGATTACGAGAACACGGAAGCGAAGGGAGAAGTCAGATTGGCAGAGGTTCGGTTCAAGAACGACCGCAAAGACTATTTCACCTATCCGGAAGACTTGGACTTGGAAGTTGGCGAGATGGTTGCCGTTGAAGCCGCCATTGGTCACGACATCGGCATCATCACCATGCTGGGCGAGACCGTTGAACGTCAGATGAAGCGCAAGCGTTTCCGCACGCCGCGCGAGGAGATGAAGAAAATCTATCGCCGTGCCCGCACCAACGACGTGGAGAAGTGGCTGTCGGCCATCAAGCTGGAAAGCAGCACTTTGGCACGCACCCGCACCATCGCCGAAAACCTCGGGCTCGAAATGAAGCTCAACGATGTTGAGTACCAGGGCGACAAGACCAAAGCCATTTTCTATTACACTGCCGACGGTCGCGTCGATTTCCGTGAACTGATCAAGAAATTGGCCGAAGAGTTCCATGTGCGCGTCGAGATGCGACAAATCGGCGTGCGGCAAGAGTCGGCCAAGTTGGGCGGCCTTGGCTCGTGCGGACGGGAGCTTTGCTGCGCCTCGTGGATCAGCAACTTCCAATCGGTGACCACTGGCGTGGCCCGCGTACAGCAACTCTCACCCAACCCGCAAAAACTGGCTGGGCAATGCGGCAAGCTGAAATGCTGCCTCAACTACGAATACGAAGCTTATGTGGACGCACTGAAAGCCTTCTCCGACCCCAACATTGTGCTGCACTTCAAGAGCGGCGACGCCGTGCACCAGAAAAACGACGTTTTCAAAGGCATCATGTGGTATTCCTACACCACTGACAAGAGCAACATCATGGCCATTCCCGTTGCCAAAGTGAAGGAAATCATCACTTTGAACAAAAAAGGACAAAGACCAGAAAAACTTGAGGATTACGCCGTTACGATGGAAGCCCACACCAACACCAATGAAGGTTACGGCGAAGCCGACCTCAAGAAAATGAGTGACTGATGAAAAGACTGACCTACATATTGTTAATGGCCTTGTTGATGGCAAGTTGCGCCAACGATTCTTTCGAGAAACGCGTTGTCATCACTGAAGCCGAATGGGCGCAACAAGATCGCGTTTCCTTCGATGTCGATATCAACGACACCATCAGCGGCTATGCTTTTGGCTTGGAATTCAGGCACTTGGAGAACTACCGCTACAGCAATCTCTTCATCTTTCTGCACACGCGAATGCCCAACGGCAACCTGACACACGACACCATTGAGTGCACCCTTGCCACGCCCGAAGGCCGTTGGTTGGGCAAAGGCACGGGATCGATGCGCGACATGATTGTCACGCTCAACGCAAACCTTCGCTTCCCTTTGAAGGGAACCTACCATTTCGAAATCGAGCAAGCCATGCGCGAGCCTGTGCTGAAAGGCATTTCCGATATGGGTATATTCATTGAAAAACACTAGTTTATGACCGATAATACAAAGAAAAAGAAGCCTGTCGCAACAAAGTCTAACGCCATCCGTAACCTGTGGATCGGCTTCGGCGGGGTGATTCTGTTTGTCATTTTGTTTTTTGCCTGCGTAAATTGGGGGCTTTTCGGTGCCATGCCAACCTTTGACGAACTGGAAAATCCACAGACCAACCTTGCCACCGAAATCATCTCCGCCGACGGCAAGGTGTTAGGCACCTATTACGTGGAAAACCGCTCCAATGTGCGCTATAGCGAACTGTCACACTATATGCCGGAAGCTTTGATAAGCATTGAAGATGAGCGTTTTGCGGGGCATTCGGGTATCGACGAAAAAGCTCTGTTTCGCGTGGCTTTCGGCGTTTTGACAGGCCGGAAGAAAGGTGGCGGAAGCACCATCACACAACAGTTGGCCAAAAATCTTTTCCCGCGCGACGAGAACTTGAGCACGCTCAAACTCGTTTTGAGGAAGTTCCAAGAATGGATTACAGCCACAAAGCTGGAACACAACTATTCCAAGGAGGAAATCGTGGCCATGTATCTGAACACTGTGGCTTTTGGTCACAACGCTTTCGGCATCCGCTCGGCAGCCCAGACCTTCTTCGACAAGACCCCAAAAGAGATGAACATCGAGGAGTGTGCATTGATGGCAGGTGTGGTGAACGCCCCCACGCGATTCAGCCCGGTGCGCAACCCTGAGCGCTCATTGGGCCGTCGCAACCTGGTCTTGCAAAAAATGGCCGAAAACGGCTATATCACCCAAGCCGAATGCGACTCCATATCGCAAATCCCGATTGACATGACGCATTTCGGCGTGATGGACCACAACACGGGACAGGCCACCTATTTCCGCGAGTTCTTGAGGGGCTACCTCACTGAATGGGCAAAAAACACCACCCGTCCCGACGGCAAGCCATACAACATCTACCGCGACGGCTTGCGCATCTACACCACCATCGACTCGCGGATGCAGCAATACGCCGAAGATGCCGTCAAAGAGTTCATGGGCAAAGAATTGCAGCCCATGTTCTACAAGCATTGGAAAGGCCAGAAAAACGCACCTTTCTCCAATGTGACGGCAGACCAAATCGACCACATCCTTGAAACCTCGATGAAGCGCACCGAGCGTTACCGCTCATTGAAAAACCAGGGAATGTGCCTGGACTCCATCAAGGCGGAGTTCGACAGGCCCGTTAGGATGACTGTTTTCTCATGGGACGGCCTTATCGACACGGTCATGTCGCCGATGGATTCCATCCGCTACTACAAGTGGTTCCTGCAAGCCAGCTTGGTTTCCATTGAGTCGCACACGGGCCATGTGAAAGCCTATGTGGGAGGCTTGGACTACCGTTTCTTCAAGTACGACCACGTCACCCAAGCACGCCGCCAAGTGGGTTCCACTTTCAAGCCCTTCCTGTATTCTTATGCTATGGGCGACAGCGAATTCACACCATGCACTAAAATCCCCAACATCCAATATAACATCGAGCTTCCTGACGGCCGCTATTGGTCACCCAGCAACAGCGGCGGCGGCGGCGGCGAAATCTCCTTGAAAAGCGCGTTGGCCCAATCCAACAACTGGATTTCGGCCTACCTGATGAACCACTATGGCCCCGAAGCCATCATCACACACGTCCGCCGCATGGGTATAGAGTCGCCCATCGACCCCGTTCCGTCCATCTGCCTGGGTTCTTGCGACTTGAAACTCATTGAAATGGTTGGCGCCATGACCACTTTCGCCAATCAAGGCGTTTTCATCAAGCCCATGTTCGTTACCCGCATCGAAGACAAAAACGGCAATGTCGTCGTCCGTTTCAACCCTGAGGAATCTGAGGCCATGAGCGAAATTGCCGCATATAAGACCATCGCGCTGATGAAGGGCGTAGTGCAAAGCGGCACAGGTGTTCGCCTTCGCTCACTGTATGGTTTCAACAATCCCATTGCAGGCAAGACAGGCACCACGCAGAAAAACAGCGACGGCTACTTCATGGGCATCACCCCCGACTTGACTACAGGCGTTTGGGTGGGAGCCGAAGACCGTAGCGTGCATTTCCGTTCCACTCGATTGGGGCAAGGCTCACACACTGCACTTCCCATCTGGGCAATGTATATGAAGAAGGTGTATGCCGACCAAAGCCTGAACATCAGCAAAAGCGACTTCCCCAAACCCAACATACCAGGCGTCGATCTCAACTTCGACTGCGGCCAATATGCCAACGATGAAGTCATCGAGTTTATTGACGAGTTTTAGAAACCAAGGGCTGCCGAGCCTGTCGAAGCACCCGAATAACATTTCTCCTATGACCTCAAATTTTGTTGATTACGTTAAGATTTTCTGCCGCTCAGGCAAGGGCGGCGCAGGTTCGCTACACTTCCGCCGCGAGAAATACATCCCCAAAGGCGGCCCCGACGGCGGCGACGGCGGTCGAGGCGGCAACGTCATCATGCGCGGCAATGCCCAACTTTGGACTTTGCTTCACCTGCGCTACACCAAGCATGTATATGCTGGCGACGGCGTTCCGGGTGGCAGGAACCAACTCACCGGCGCAGCAGGCAACGACATTTATATTGATGTGCCGTTAGGCACCGTGGCGTTCCACGCCGAAGACCACTCCCTCATGGCCGAAATCACCGAAGACAAGCAGGAAGTCGTCTTGCTCAAAGGCGGTCGAGGCGGCAAAGGCAATGCCTTTTTCAAGTCGGCCACCTTGCAAGCCCCCAAGTTCGCCCAACCTGGCGAACCCTGCCAAGAAGAATGGATCACATTGGAACTCAAGCTTTTGGCCGACGTTGGTTTGGTAGGCTTCCCCAATGCAGGCAAATCGACACTGCTTTCTGTTGTTTCGGCGGCCAAGCCTGAAATAGCCGACTATCCCTTTACCACTTTGGTACCCAACTTGGGCATCGTCAGCTATCGCGAACATCGCAGCTTCGTCATGGCCGACATTCCAGGCATCATCGAAGGAGCAGCCGAAGGAAAAGGACTGGGAATCAGATTTTTGAGGCATATCGAACGCAACTCCACCCTGCTCTTCATGGTGCCTGCCAACACCGATGACGTGAAGAAAGAATACGACATCCTGCTCAACGAACTGAAGAAATACAACCCCGAATTGCTCGACAAAGACCGCATCCTCGCCATCACGAAATGCGACCTTGTTGATGACGACACCATCAAGGAAATCAAGAAACACCTGCCCAAGAAGGTGCCGCACGTCTTCATCAGTTCCGTCGCCCATCAAGGCATTAATGAACTGAAAGACCTGATTTGGCTTACGCTGAACAAGGGCAGCGAAGCTGATGATTGGTGATTATGGATACCTTTTGAAAAACACCTCTTTATGAACAGTCTGAACACTATCGACTCCGACCTCTTTCTCTATCTCAACGGCCTCCATGTTGGCTGGATGGACAAGGTCATGGTACTCATCACCGACATGTGGATTTGGATGCCGTTTTATTTCCTTTTAATATATTGGACCGTGAAACAATACGGCAAGAAATGTGGATGGGTCTTTTTGGCCGTGGGCTTGGTGGTGTTGTGCTCCGACCAGGTTTCATCGCATGTGTTCAAACCTTATTTTCAGCGACTTAGACCCTGTTTCAACGAAGACTTCAACGGTTTGCTTCATCTTCCCAAGGGCCTGGCGGGCGGACGATTCAGTTTCACTTCCTCCCATGCCGCCAACACGTTCTCCGTAGCCACTTTCATGACCTATGCCTTGCGAAAATTCCGTCCATGGCCTGCCATCCTGCTGTTTCTCTGGGCATCCCTTTCGAGTTACAGCCGCATTTACATCGGCTTCCATTATCCAAGCGACATTCTTTGCGGAGCCATTCTCGGCACATTGGTCGGGATGGTGTTATGGAAAACGTTTCAAATCGTGCAAAGAAAGCTCTGGAAATCAGAACAATGAGACTTTCGTAGGTTGCACATCATCCTCGCCAAACTTCACCAGTATCGGGGAATCCAGCTCAATGCCGCACAATGTGGCCAACTTAGCCCTGTTGAGGGCAATCTCAAGGTTGCCGTGAGAACCGAAAACCGCAACCAAATCCGCCTTATCGACATCCAGATAACTGTCCGAAATCTTGTCGATGGTGTAAAGCGTGTAGAAGTTGCCTTTCACCAGAATCTTGAACTGGCGACCGCGACGCTCAAGCTCAAACACTTCTTTGGTGATATTGGTAATCAGGTTTCCGTAGGAATCAATGTGGATAACATGCCCCTCAATGCTATTGTCGCGCACCACAGCGCAAAACAGGCCGCCGTTCAGCCTTTTGTACGGTGATCCGATTTCCGAAAGCGGAACACCGTTGGCAATCATGGCGGCAACCTTGACGAAACGGTCGCGGGTGACAAAATTGAAAGAGTCAGTGTCTTGTGGCACCTCAATGGTCACGGCCTCCTCGAAATCGGTCAAGATCTGGCCAAAAACACCGTTGTCGGCAGCGATGAAAAAATGGCCATCAGCCTTGATCACCACATGCGGGCACTCCTTCGACTCGATGCTGTTGATTCCAATGATATGAATGGTGCCTTGGGGGAAATCACGAAAGCAGTTTTTTAGCACAAATCCTGCCTGCCGCACATTGAACGGGGCAATATCGTGGCTAATATCGACAATGACAGCATCAGGTATTTGGGACAAAATCGTCCCTTTTACCGCTGCAACATAGAAGTCGGAATAACCCCAATCGCTTGTCAATGTGATAATTGCCATCGTTTGCTCAAACACTTGTTCTGAATCTGCAAAATTAAGTCTTTTGCGGCAATTGCACACGGCTTTTCTTTGTTTTTTTGGAAAAAACTGTATTCCGTACTTTAGCCACCAAGGCAGCATTATCGAAAAATGACTATCTTTGCGCCATTAATTGGTATCTATGGCTGAGCAAATTCTTCAAATAGAAAACGTTGACCCAAAGGAACTTCACGGCCCCAACGACAAACTGCTGGACTTGGTGAAAAGCTTGTTCCCCAAGTTGAAAATCATCGCTCGCGGCGACTTTCTGAAAGTAATCGGCGACGAAGACGAGATTGATTATTTCGTCAGCCGCTACGAAACCCTGATGATGCAGTTGGAGCGTTTCGGAAAAATCACCGCCCAAACCGTCGAAGACGTGATGATGTCGGCCACCGACACCGAACTGCAACAGAAGATGTCGGAAAGTGATGTGCTCGTTTTCGGGCGCAGCGGCGTGCCCGTCAAAGCCATCACTGCCAACCAGAAACGCATGGTCAGCGCCTCGGAGCAGAAGGATTTGGTCTTTGCCATCGGCCCTGCCGGAACGGGAAAGACCTACACCGCCGTGGCTTTGGCCGTCCGTGCCTTGAAAGCCAAGCAAGTGAGACGCATCATCTTAACCCGTCCGGCCGTGGAAGCCGACGAACATCTCGGTTTTCTCCCTGGCGATCTCAAGGACAAGCTCGACCCGTATCTGCAACCTTTGTACGATGCCTTGCGCGACATGATACCTGGCGCAAAACTAGACAGCTATCTCGAAGACCACACCATCGAGATTGCGCCTTTGGCCTTCATGCGTGGCCGCACCTTGGACCATGCCTTCGTCATCCTCGACGAGGCCCAAAACGCCACCCGAAGCCAGCTGAAGATGTTCCTCACCCGCATGGGACGCTCGGCCAAGTTCATCGTCACCGGCGACATCACCCAAATCGACCTGCCGCCCAAAACGCCCTCGGGCCTGCCGCAGGCGATGGAGGTGCTGAAAGACGTGAAAGGCATCGAATTCATCTATTTGGATGACAAGGACGTGGTACGGCATAAATTGGTGACGGATATTATCAATGCCTATAAGAAACACCATGAAGAGGAGCCTAATGAACAACCGACAACAGAAGAGCCTAACCCTGGATTGCTTCGTTCCTCGCAATGACGCAAAACACGTCAACTGAACAACTGACAACTGAACAACTAACAACTGAATATAATGAACGCATTAACCAGAACAGATTACCAATTCCCTGGCCAGACCAAGGTGTATCACGGCAAAGTCCGCGACTGTTATTTCATCAATGACGAGTATATGGTGATGGTCGCCACCGACCGCATCTCGGCTTTCGACGTCATCCTGCCCAAGGGCATCCCTTATAAAGGACAGGTGCTCAACCAGATAGCCGCCATGATCCTCGACGCCACCGCCGACATCGCCCCCAACTGGAAGCTCGCCACCCGAGACCAGATGCTAACCGAGG
>CAMOCK010000214.1 GCA_946610645.1 uncultured Bacteroidales bacterium | reverse complement strand
TTTTTTACTGTTTTCTCTACTTCCTTGGATAGTGGGTTCGTAAAATAGCAAAAAAAGGCAATGCATGATTGCCTTTTTTTGCGTTTGGCTTGGGCAGCCGAAAGTATTACTTTCTGATGCCCAGTTCCTTGATGATGTTACGGTATCTTTCGATGTCGGTTCTCTTCAGATAGTCGAGAAGCTTTCTTCTCTTGCCTACTAAGCCAACCAACGCACGTTTGGCCGCCACATCCTTGTGATGGACTTTCGTTTGCTCTGTCAAATGCTTAATCCTGTAGGTGAACAAAGCGATTTGGCCTTCTGCTGAACCAGTATCGGCAGCGTTCTTGCCGTATTGGCTGAAAATCTCTGATTTCTTTTCTGCAGTTAAGTACATAATTCTGTTGTTTTTACGGTAAATTTGTTGTTCAAAACGGGCTGCAAAGATACGGTTTTTTTGGAATATGGTAGGGATTTGGCGGATATTTTTTTTAGAAAATGTAAAAATGAACTGGATAATTTGTACAACATGCCTCTAAAAGTGTATAAGATTGGATTAAAACCCGACCCATAGAATGTTGTGTTGTTAGAACACATCACATTAAGACATTGTAGGATTGAAGTCCAGTATCGTTTATTTCACGACGTTGAAGTGCTTGGTAATCAAGCCTTTGTCGCTTACGATGCGGACGAGATACAATCCCGCCTTGAATTCAGCAAGGCTGACCGTCATGATTTCAGAAGTCATATCGGCTTCAAATAAAGTCTGCCCGAGAACAGAAACGATGCTGACGCTTTGTGCATCAACACATTCGATGGTCAAAAGGTCGTGGGCAGGGTTGGGGTACACTTTTAGTTCGGCTTGTGCGATTTCTGGGCTTCCCATGATGTCTTTGGTTAGACATTCCGACCAAGCAATGGTTGCGCCACCGTCGTTGCTGACACCATATTTGTATTCTCCGATAGGGAGGGTGTCCCAACCGTTATCTACAAACTGGGCGGCGGCCACGGCTGTGGCAATCAGCGTGATGTCAGACCCGTCGCAGTTGGCGCGATAGAGGTTGAAAGGATTGCCAACGGTGATGTCGTCGATATAAAAGGCGTTCTCGTATTCGCCCTCGCCGAGTTGGTTGGCATATTTCCATTCAAGAATGTGGTTTCCAGCACTTAAGGGAGCGGTGAACAGCGTCCATGGCACCTCGTCCATGATGGTTTCTCCGTATTGGATGTTGTCGATGAAGAAACCGCCGCCGTTGAGCGGAAAACAGCTGATTTTGGCGTGATAGCTCACCAAACAGTTCGTCGGAACGCTGACGGCCAATGAAAGCTTGCTCGTCGTGAACATTCCCTCGTTGGTCGATTTGGCGCAATAGCTGCCGTCGTGTGGCGCGTTGGCCGAGATTTCCCAAGGATAGGTCTGGTCGATCATCCACATGTTTTGGTAGAAATCACCCGACTCAAAGCCTTCGACGATGCTGGGTGGAAGGTTCCACGACAGGGCGACTTTGGTGTTGTTGATGACGTCGGTTTCGACGTCTGTGGCCTTCACCACGGTTGCATAGTTGGAGGGGAGCGAAGTCATGTCGTTGGCCAAAGTTGCAATTACATAATAGGTGTATGAGCCTCCGAAGCTGATGTGGTCGGAATAGGTGGTCGAGGTCAGGTTGTTGCCGATGCGGATGCCGTCGCGATATACTTGGTACGACACCGCTTCGGGGGCAGCCGTCCAGTTCAACACCACCTCGTAGCCGTCGTATTCGGCGGTGAGGTGGGTAGGGCCATGGTGGAACAAGGCGTTTATGGCGGCAAGGGCATCCACGCGACCTGCACCAACGCGGTTGTTCTTGGCGCTGTTGCCCACCTTCACGGAGGTAAGCTCGATGATGGAGTCGAGTTGCGCAGGAGTCATTTCAGGGTCGGCTTCAAGAAGCAGAGCCAACACACCGCTCACGCAAGGCGTTGCCATCGAGGTGCCGTCGAATTCAAGATACCCATCATTGCTGGCAAAGTTCAGCGAGGTGATGTTGGCACCTGGCGCGGAAAGGTCAGGACGGATAAGTCCGGGCTGCGAGACGTCGCCGTTTTCGTAAGGGTAGTCGTTGTAGTCGCCTACGTATTGCCCGTACGCCCAGGTCGCAGGGCCGATGGAGGAAAAGTCGCAATGCGCATCGTTGGAATCGGTTGCCCCAACGCTGATGACGGCAGACAAGCCGCCCGAAACCAGCCTTTTTTGGTCGGGATGGAGCCAAGGCGGAGGGCAGTTGCCCGGAGCGCCAATGTTGAAAGGCACCGGATAGGCGTGTTGCTGTTGGGCTTCGTTGCCTGCCGCCGCAGCCACCACCACACCTGCTTCCATTGCCGTGATGAAGATGTCGCGGTAAAAACTGCAAGCTCCCGCACCATTGGAGCATAGTGAGATGTTGAGGATGTCGGCTCCGTGTTCCATGGCGAACTCTGCACCAGAAATGAGGTGGGAGTCGTCGCCTTCTCCTTCGGCATCGATGACCTTGAGAATCATCAGCTTGGCACCAGGGGCAACACCAGTTTGGGTACCTGCCGTGCCTTGTCCCGCAACGATGCCAGCCGTGTGGCTCCCGTGACCGTGGTCGTCCATCGGGTCGTTGTCGTCATTGAAGAAGTCGTAACCGTGAAGCGGGAATTCAGTACCGCCATCCCAAAGGCTATTGACAATGTCGATGTGGTTATAGTTCAGGCCCGAGTCGAGCATGGCCACGATAACACCGTTGCCCGTGTAGCCCGTGCCGTTGTAGTTCCACACTTCGGGCGCATTTATTTTGTCCACATGCCAGCCGTTGCCTTTGGCAGTTGCGGGATGCAGCGTTTCCTTTTCGGGAAGCATCAGCTTCAATTCATCTGAATAAATCATGGCAACATCTTTTCTTTCAGATAGTTGCAGGATGGCTTCTGCATTGGCCGTGCAACTGAAGCCGTTGAAACTCCAGAATGTAGTGATCTCCGAGGCTTGAAGAGTGTTCAAGAACGCCATCACGTCTGTCTGCGATGCTTGGCAAAAAGACTTTCGCTCGTTGATGACATAATCGCGGCGTTGCGCCTTGTCCATGAAATGTTTCTTTGGGTTGGTTTGGGCACCGTTGAAACGCTCTGTCATCGTTACGATGATGCTAAAACTTCCTTCTCCAGCCTTGAGACTCATGGCGTTTTGCAAGGCAAGATCGATTTTGTCGTAGTTTTGGCCAAAAGCCATGCCGAAGCACAGCATAAAAGCCATCAAAAAAGAAAACCTTTTCATAAGGGATTAGTTTTTAGGAATGAAAAATAATAATAAATACTTCAGAGATTGTTTTTTAGCAAAAAATGATGTGTTAGGACCAAACAAACGTATTGAGTGCAATCACCTTTCCCGACGTTCAATTACTTCTTTCAATCGGTACCTTTCTCCCGTGCTTTTGCCAATGGCGTCAATGAATTGCTGGTCGTAGCCGGGCGTGTCGTGTCCCCAGCGGATGAACTGTCCGTTCTCGTCCACGCGGCGCACGACTTGGTCGTTGTAGCGCACGATGAGGTGTTTGGCCAGCTGGCCCCAGCGCGTCATCATGCGGTCTGCGTAGGCAATGCTCTTTTGGTTTAGGAAACTCCTTCTGTCAGCAGGCATCATGTCCTTGATGGCGACGAGCACGCTGTCTTGGTCGGCGAAATAATAGTCCTCCAGTTCGCTTTGCGCCTGTCGCAAGTCGTCGATCATCATGGAATAGCGCGGATAGACCATGTTGGCCACCCAGTTGTTCATCCAGAAGGCCGACTTGTCGCTGAACTCGGTGCGCGGGTTGTTCTCCGGACGGAATGGGTCGGGTACCTGCGTGATGCAGCAGTAGAGCGGCACGTATGCCACCATGTTGGCATCGTCGCAGTTGAACCAAGTGACGCCGCCCACGTCGTCGGGAAGCCACGAGCGCATCTGGCAGGTCATGGTGAACCCGCTTTGTTGGGTGGCAATGGGACGCTCACGGAAATACGGTATGCTGTCGCTGTCCATGAAGTGCATCGGAAGCGGACGGATGGGCATTCCCCATGGGCCGGCGGTCATGTCGGCGGTCATGTCAAGCGGCGTGCCCTCGAAATGGTCGCGCATGTCCTGCTGCAAGTCGCGCAAAGAGAGCGGCTTGTCGGGCTTGATCCACAATGGCAGGTGGTCGCATTTGTCAAACTCGCCGTTGATGTAGGGCAGGTATTTGTCCATTTCCTCGTGGCTGTAATGATGGCGGAAGAAACTCCACACGCGGGCGTCGGCATAGCGCACGTTCTCGAAGTCGATGGGGCAGTAGGCGTCGCGGAAAGAGAAATCCTCGTCCTTGCCCGAATAGAAGCCACATTCCTTGGCGAAACTGATGACGTCGGCTGCATAGACGCATTCCACCTCCGGGCGGTTGATGTGCTTGAGGCTTTTGCTGCTGATGCTGGCGTATTTGCCTTTCTTCTCCAAGGGGAACTGCCTGATGCGACTGAGGTTGGCGTGAGCGCAGATGCAGTCGTCGGGGATGCGCAAGGCCACCCAAACGGCACCTTTGTTTCCCGGCCCCTTGCCGATGATTTCCATGATCCAGGCCTCGTTGGGATCGCAAACGGTGAGGGTTTCGCCACTGCTGTTGTAGCCGTATTCTTCAACCAATTCGGCCATGCAACGGATGGCTTCGCGAGCGGTTGAAGAACGTTGCAAAGCCAAGCGCATCAACGAGAAATAGTCCAGCAACCCTTCACGGTTGACAAGTTCGAGCCGCCCGTCGAAGGTGGTTTCCACAATGGTCACCTGTTTTTCGTTCATCAGGCCGACCACGCCGTTGGTGTAGTCCACTTGGTCGACATAGCGCCCCTCGTGGACAGGCCCCCAACCGCGCACGGCAATCTTTTCGCCTTTTTCGTGCCGCCCCGCTGGGATATGCCAAAGTGAACCGGAAAAGCCGAAGCCGTCGCAATTGTAGGTGCACATCACGCTGCCATCGACAGAGGCTTTCTTTCCGACGATGAGATTGGTGCAGGCCATGGAAGCCTCAATACCAAGGGCTATTAATAAGGTAAGGAAAAATGCTTTTTTCATCGGAAAATGAGTTTGATTGGATGCAAAAACAAGTTTAATTCGCTGTTTCTAAATCAGTTCGTCCCAAAACTCTTGCGGCAAGTGGATGTTTTCCACATTGACCGCAGCGGCGAACAATGGCGCGATTTCGTCTATTCTGAAGCCTGCTATGCCGCAGCCTATCTTGGTGACAAGGAAGGTCATCTCAGGATGCTGTTTGGCGAAGGCGATGAATTCGTCAACGTAAGGCTTGATGGTGACCACGCCGCCATGCATAGTCGGGATGCCGTAGCTTTGTCCTTGCAAACCAACGCCTTGTCCCCAAATGGCGCCAAACTTGTCCACGGCGATTCGTGCGGCTCCGCCACCATGCATCCCAGCCAAATTGCTGCCGAAAACGAAAATTTCGTTGTTGTTGAGACTGTGAATAAAATCGGGTGTAATACGTTTCATAAGGTCTTCTTTGAGTTTTTGTTGAACTTTTTTTAACATCATATTGTGGTCGAAGGCGAGTGGAGGCAATTCGTCGATGGCAAACCATTGGGCCTTGGCTGCATCGTCGCCGCCATTCACGACTACCTTATCGACAAGAGCATAGAAGGCGATGGAAATCACACGCTCGCGTGGGTCGCGGTTCACGTCGGTGAAGGTGCCAAACTCCTTGATGTGATCCAGCCTCAATCCGGTTTCTTCTTCCAATTCGCGGAGCGCACCTTGTGTGGCATTCTCGTCCATGTTGAGGAAACCACCAGGGAAGGCCCAGTAGCCTTTGTAAGGTTCGTTGCCCCGCTCGATGAGCAGGATTTTCAATTTGCGTCCATCAACGCCAAACACCACGCAGTCTGTCGTGACGGCCGGGTGGGGGTATTTGTAGCAGTATTTTTTCTCTTCCATATCGTAATTTGTTTTTTCTTCAATCTGTCACATTTTTTTTATGCAGACAATGTTTTGGGATTTCATTAATTGAACAGCCTCCAATTGACACCAAAGAAAAACTTGCTGCCGCGCATGGGGTAGTGGGGCGCGATGAAGGCGTCGTAGTTGCCTGTCAGCAGGAACATGTTGCTGTAATTCACGAAGATATCGGCTTTTTTTACCTTGATGGAAATGGCCAAGTCGATAAAGGGGAAGTTGCCGATTTCGACCTCGTTTTGCAGGTGGAAAGTTCGAGTGGCGGGCATGTAGGCATCGGCAAGGTATTTGGTGAAATACTGCACCGTGAGGCTCGGCTGTATGGTGGCAGCCTTTCGGAAAACAGGCTGCGAATAGGCCACTTTCAGTCTGCCCAAAAACAGAGGAAGGTGCATGACTTCCTCATTGCTCGACTTTTGTACGCAAGCAAAACCTTCCATCTCGAAGCGCCAAAGCTTTTGGTAGAAACTCATGTATGCCTCGCGGATGCTGAACATCCCGTCAAACTGGGCAGGGCGGGCATCGGTGCCAAAATAGATGTATTGTGAAATGCTGGTTTGCTTAACGCCTACGCAATAGTTGCCGTAATTGTATTTCAGGTCGAAACCTAGGTAAGTGGAGGCCTTGAAATCGTTGTCCCAACGGAAATGGTTCGACGAGTAGCTTTGCTCAAACCAACTGGCACTTTGGCGTTTGACCTCCACGTCAAATGAGGCAAAGCCCCAGTTTTTGTTGGAGGTTCCCACAAATTGCTTCCATTGCCCCTTGATGTCGAAATCGCCAATCTGATAGCCCAAGGTGACGAGTTCGGCTTGTCCGGTAATCCTTGTGGACTTGAATAGGTTTATGATAATTCCACCGTTGATACTCAATTGGTTATAGTGTTTGACGGAGAAGGTACTATCTTCAAAATAGTCGAATCGTTTCACGTTGTAAAAACCGTGTGTCATGCCAGCATAGAGGTAAAAAGGGATGTCATCGTTGTATTTTTGGTATCCCAAGCTGCTCCATTTCAGCGTGTTGCGGAAAGCGTGAACGATAGTGGTATCGGTAGTCTTGGAAACATTAAACAAGGTGTCAAAAGGCATGTAAAATGCTGCGGTTGGGGAGGATTCGTTGTAGATCAGCTTGTTGCGTTGATAACTGAAATGGTGGCAAATACGGCCTAAAGTGAACTTTCGTGTCTGGGTTTCATAGCGCACAGCGATGGAATCTGCAATGCTGTCGTTTGTAAGCAAAAGGGAATCAACGTTTAGGCTGTCAATTGGCAGGGGAGAGGCTGCCTCCTCTTCTATCTTGATTTGCTTGGTTTGTGGCAACAAGTTGAAATAATGCTCCAAACCTGCGCCTAAGGTCGTGACGAAATTGCAGGCATCATTGAGGTTGGTGCTGATGACGGAATTGTCTGATTCCGTGTGCGAAGTATAGTTTTCGTCGTTCACGATGCCGCCGTTTTCCTGCATTTCGAGTTTGTTGCGATAAAAATAGGCTATTGCGCCATAGCGTTGGCTTTTAGTGAGATAACGTGCGTTAATCCAAGCATTGTTATTCACAGTCTTGTTGTTTCTAAATCCACCGGGCGAGTAGTCGGAGTTAATGGCAAACGCAATGGATAGGCGAGGGGAGAACTGCCTCCCGAACCTGAAACTCAAGTGTTGCTCCTTGTCGCCGCTCGTCATCACATAGCGGACCTCGGAGTAGGGTAGGACGCTTTGGTACGAAACCATGTTCTGCTCATTCTGCAGGTATTCTGAAAAAGCAGGTAGGCTCATGTCGAATCCAATTTGTTTCAAATAATTGAATCTCATCGGTTTATGGGCAAGCCCTGTATTGCTCAATGTGCTGAAAACTGTGTTGCCTCGCTCTAAGGTTTCGTGGTTTGAGGCGTGGAAAGCCAGTGTGTCAATGACTTTGTTGGTGTTGAGGAATATGCTGTCGAACGAGAAATGGTTGTATGTAACGAAGGTGGAATCCACAGGCAGGGTAGGGGTGGAGTGTGTTTTTTGAGGCACTATGCTATCTCTGTTAGGTTCTTGTGAAAAACCTAAAATACTGAAAAACAGTATGATAAATAGAGTTGCTAATTCTCTCGCCATAAGCCTTGTTTTCGGCTGTAAAGATAGGAAAAATCAGCGGTTGATTCTACAAGTGCTTGAAATATGTGCTTAAATCCCAAATTCTTCCTCGTTGAGTCGAAACACTGTTCCTTGGCTCGTCTGTATGAGCAAGATGGTGCCCACTATGACGAAGTCGGCGAGGATGCCTTCTGCCTTCCTTTTACCGATGTGTGTCAATTGCATGAACTCTTTTAACGTAATTTCTTTGTTCTCAGAAAGATAGTTGAGCAGTGTGGTTTCTGATTCAGTGAATTTAATTTTGGCGGGGCGGGCAAACTTGGCTGATTTCCATACTTTTAGCAATACGCTATCGGCCACGAGGTTTTCGTCTTTAACACGGACGAAGATTTTGTAGTTCCCTTGGCTGTCAGGTGCCTTGTGTTTGTCGTTATTGTCTTTCGGGATGACTACTTCAAGTACGGTTTTTCCATTGATTTCCCATTCTTCAGTGGAGTAACGTACGGGCGGTTGGCAATACATCTCAGCGGCGGCTTGAATCATGTGGATCTCCTCGTCAGAACGTATGCCTGCAATTGCACCATTATCCTTCACTCCGACGAGCAACCTGCCTCCGTCTGTATTGGCGAATGCTGCCAGCGAGCGAGCGATGCGTCGGCTGTCAGAAATCTCAAACTTGAAGTCCAGCAATTGGTGTTCGCCTTCCAGTATAAGGTTTTGTATGTGGTGGTCTTTGGTTTTCATATAAGCTGCAAAATCACATCAAAAACAGAAAACCCCAGCCATATTTTGGTTGGGGTTGTTCCGTTGTGGGTGGGCGGCGTGCTACTTTCCCACGCCTTGGCGCAGTATCATCGCCGCTGCGGGGCTTAACTTCTCTGTTCGGGATGGGAAGAGGTGCGCCC
>CAMOCK010000213.1 GCA_946610645.1 uncultured Bacteroidales bacterium | reverse complement strand
TTTTCAGATATTTGCAACATCTCGGCTACAAAGTCCGCTATGTGCGCAACATCACTGACGTGGGCCATCTGGAACACGATGCCGACGAAGGCGAGGACAAAATCGCGAAGAAAGCCCGCCTCGAAAACCTCGAGCCGATGGAGGTGGCGCAATATTACACCAACCGCTACCACGCCGCAATGGACAAGCTGAACGTGCTGCGTCCCTCGATTGAGCCGCACGCTTCGGGTCACATCATCGAGCAAATCGAAATGGTGAAGAAAATCCTCGACCACGGCTATGCCTACGTCGAGAACGGCTCGGTATATTTCGACATCGAGAAATACAACCGCGAACACCCCTATGGCATCCTCTCGGGGCGCAACTTCGAGGAGATGCTCAACACCACGCGCGAACTGAGCGGTCAGGAAGAGAAACACAACCCCGTCGACTTCGCCTTGTGGAAAAAGGCCGAGCCAAAGCACATCATGCGCTGGCCATCGCCTTGGAGCGACGGCTTCCCAGGCTGGCACATGGAGTGTTCGGCGATGGGCTGCAAATATTTGGGTGAAACCTTCGACATCCACGGTGGCGGCATGGACCTCATGTTCCCCCACCACGAGTCGGAGATCGCGCAGAGCGTGGCGGCTAATGGCAAACAGCCCGTCACCTACTGGATGCACAACAACATGATCACCATCGGCGGACAGAAGATGGGCAAGTCGCTCGGCAACTTCATCACCCTCGACGAGTTCTTCAACGGCAGCCACATCAACGCCAAGGGCGAGGAGATGATTGCGCAGCCCTTCAGCCCCATGACCATCCGCTTCTTCATCCTGCAAGCCCACTACCGCAGCACCCTCGACTTCTCGAACGAAGCCCTGCAAGCCGCCGAAAAAGGCTACAACCGCCTGATGGAAGCCGTGAAAGCCGCCAAATCGCTGAAAGCCACCGATGGCGCAGCCAACCTCGACATCCAGAAAATCGTGGATGCCTGCTACGATGCCATGAACGACGACTTCAACTCGCCCATCGTCATCGCCAACCTCTTCGAGGCCGTGCGCTTGGTGAACACCGTGAAGGACGGCAAGGCGCAAATCAACCCCGCTGAGTTGGAGTTGCTCAACAAGTTGTTCCAAGACTTCGTTTTTGACATCCTCGGCTTGGTGGAAAGCAATGCCTCCGATGGCAGTGGTGCCCTCGTCGATGGCCTGATGCAGACCATCATCGACATCCGCAAGCAAGCCCGAGCCAACAAGGACTGGGCCACCAGCGACCAGATCCGCGACAACCTCGCCCAGCTGCATATCACATTGAAGGACGGCAAAGACGGAACAAGTTGGGTGATAGATTAGTAGGCTGACAGCCTAACTAAAAACCTAAAAACTGAACAAAAATGGCATATCATTTCAAGAATCTGGTTTTTGAAGGCGGCGGCGTGAAAGGCATTGCCTACGTCGGGGCCATGGAAGTGCTTGAGCGCGAAGGCATTCTGCAAAGCATCGAGCGCGTGGCAGGCACTTCGGCGGGTGCCATGGTGGCCGTCTTGGTCGGATTGGGCTTCACCGCCGACGAACTGAAAGACGTCCTCTGGAAAATCAACTTCAAGAACTTCATGGACAGCTCTTGGGGCGTGGTGCGCGACACCGCCCGCCTGCTCAAGGAATATGGTTGGTACAAAGGCGACTTCTTCCGCAATCTGATGGCCGGCTACATCGAGCAAAAGACCGGCAACGGCGAAATCACTTTCGGCGAACTTGAGGAAATGCGCAAACAAGGCAAACCTTACAGGGAAATCACCCTGATTGGCGCCGACCTCACAACGGGCTATTCGAAAGTTTTCAATTTCAGCCAAACCCCTGATGTCAAAATCGCCGATGCTGCTCGCATCTCCATGTCGATACCGCTGTTTTTCGCCGCTGTGAAAGGCGTTGGCGGCAACGACCATATCTACGTCGACGGCGGACTGTTGGACAACTACGCCATCAAGATTTTCGACCAATCGCAACTCGTCAGCGACAAAAACAACATTCGCCGAACCGAGTATTACGAGAAGATCAACAAGAAACTGCGGAAAAACAGGAGCCTCGTGCTCAACGAATACGTCTACAACAAGGAGACCTTGGGCTTCCGACTCGATGCCAAAGAAGACATCAACCTCTTCCTCAACCACGACAACGGGCCCACGAAAGACATCAACAGCTTCTTCACCTACACGAAGGCTTTGGTCTCGACACTCATCGACTTCCAGACCAACGTGCATCTGCACAGCGACGACTGGCAACGCACCGTCTATATCGACACGTTGGGCGTCAGCTCCATCGACTTCGGCCTTTCCGACGCAAAGAAGACGAAACTCGTTGAATCGGGCAAGGATTTCACCGAAGCCTACCTTGAGTGGTATAACAACGACGAGGAGAAGGCCAATAAATAGATTATAATTAATTAAAAATCAACTATTTATAATTCTATGAGACCTTTTGCTACAAGGAAGGCTTTTCATTTTGCCGTTCTTTTTCTTGCCTTGGCAATGGCCAAAAGCGTCACGGCGCAAGAATCGTTTTTCAGTTACGACAACCGCACGTTTTTTGAGGTGGACGGGCGTTTGGGCAAGTATTTCCCTTTCGAGGAACGCCATGCCTACATGAAAGTGCTGCCGCAATATGGTGTCGACCTGCGCATTGGCCGCCAAACCGACGGGCGGATGCAATGGGAGAAGGACTTCAACTACTTGAATTACGGCGGTTTCCTGCGCTTTGAGAAAAACAACGTCGACAGCGTCCAATTCATTGACCGCGACGCCAACGGCTACGAGCGCGAAAGCTGGGTGAAACTCGGCGACTGCTTTTCGTTAGGCGGCTTCATCAACGGGCATCTTTATCGAGGCAAATACTGGTCGCTCGACTACGACATCATGGGTGGGCTTTCATTTTGGACCCGCCACGGCAATGAGTTCATCGGCTCCGTCACCAACGTGCACCTTGCCATTGACCTCGGCCCCACCTTCATGATTGAGGACAACTTCGACCTTTTAGTGCGCTACCAGTTCTCACACTCCTCCAATGCAGCCATTCGTCTGCCCAACTGCGGCATCAACGTGTTCAGTTGGCTGGTGGGGGTGCGCTACCATCCCAAAGGTCGCCCCGAGTTAGTCCCGAAGGAAAAGCCGCGTCCGGAATTCCAGAAATCCACTTCTATTTTTGCCACGGAATCGGTAGGCATCTTGCAAACCAACGAATGGATGCGCAGCTACCAGACCGCCGATGGCACGATGGTCAGCGACCTGCCCAACGAACGGCCCTATTATTTCGCCAATGTCATCCAACTCGGCGTTCACCGTCAGTTCCATCCCAAGTTCAGCTACGACGTGGCCTTGGATTTCGGCTGGACGGGCGAGTCGAAACGCATGTACGAAAAAGCCCATCAGATGTATGCTGACGGCCACGAATACTTCACGGGCGACAATCCCGTCCCGCTGATGGAATACAGCTTTGCTCGCGGCCTACATCTCGCGCCATCAGTGATGTTCGAAATCAACTTCAACCGCTTTGCGTTCTGCCTCGGCGGAGCTTATTACCTCTGGCACGGCATCTATTACGGCACCGACCAAAAGAAGACTTGGGGCTTGGCCGAATCGTCGGAAAGCAAATTTGAGGACACCTATCTCCCACCCTGCTACCGCACATTTTATGGCCGATTGGGATTCAAGTATTACTTGGGCGAAAACCGCAACATGTTCGTCGGCTCGTTCATGAAAGTCCACGAAGTCGTCATCGACTATGCCGAGTTCACGTTTGGAATTAACTTATTCAACTGGAAGGACAAGAAGAAATAAGACCTATTCCGGATAATCCTCCTCGCGGAGCAGGTTGCCTTGCTCGTCGTACCACTTCCAATGGCCGCTGTGCTTGCCATCCTTATAAAAGCCTTCCGACATTAGGTTGCCATTGCTATAATAGACCGTGGCGGCTCCGGTGCGTTCACCATCCTTGAAGAAGCCTGTGCTCTGTGTCCGACCGTCGGTAAAAAAGGACTTCCATTCACCCTCGCGTTGGCCGTCTTTTATTGCACCTTCCATCTTCACCTGACCCGTTTCGTAATACTTGATTTCCTTCACACAATCGCCTGATTTATTGAGCACTCTCACAGATTTTGGCTGCCCGCTGGGGTAGCTCTCTTCCACTGTTTCTGTCAGCTTGGGCTGGCAAGCGCACAACGACGAAACTATAATCAAAAACAAAAACAACTTTTTCATATTCAATGGTTTTACAAAAACTCCTAACTCACAACTACCTATTAAACTCCAACCTTTCTCCCCGACATTCCTCGTTGAACTCGCCGTTTTCAAACACCAGGTTTCCGTTCACGAAGGTGTGGGTCACGCTGGAGCGCATCCACAGCCGCTTATAGGGTGTCCAATGGCATTTTGTGAACTCGTTGGCAGTTGTAATCACATGCCTGCCGGTCAAATCCACAAGGGCGAGGTCGGCGTGATAGCCTTCACGGATAAATCCGCGACGGTCAATCTGGTATAAGATGGCCGGGTTGTGGCACATCAACTGCACCACCAGAGGGAAAGACAGCTCGCCGTCTTGAACCCATTCGAGCATCACTTCCAGCGAATGTTGTATGGAAGCGAAACCCGACTTGCTGGTGAAATAGTTGCCAGTGTATTTCTCGTTGCGGCGGTGCGGCGCATGGTCGGAGGCGATGGTGTCTATCAGCCCGTTTTGGATGCCTTCCTTCAGTGCCACCTTGTTCCATTCCGACTTGATGGCCGGATTGCACTTGATGCCGAATTTCATTTTTCGGTAGTCCTCGTCGCAAAAACGCAAGTAATGCGGACAAGTTTCCGCCGTTATCTTTTTGTCTTTCAACGAAATGTCATTCCTGAACAATTCCAATTCCTTCGCCGTAGAGATGTGTAGCACATGCAGCTTTGCATTTGTTTTCAAAGCTAAATCGACAGCTTTTGAAGAAGACAGATAACAGGCCGTTTCGGTGCGAATCTTGGGATGCAAGGTGACTTTTGGCTCGGTAATGTCCCTTTTCACCATCTCTTCATACAATTCCGCATTGTGTTTGATAAGCTCCTCTTCTTCGCAATGTGCGGCAATCAGGCAGGGAGATTCCTTGAACATGGCCTCCAAAACCTTGTTGTCGTCAACCAGCATATTGCCCGTGCTCGAACCCATGAAAACCTTGATTCCACAAACCTTTTTAGGGTCGGTTTTCGCGATTTCCGAAAGGTTGTCGTTGGTGGCGCCAAGATAAAAGGAATAGTTGGCCAACGATTTCTCGGCGGCAAGGTCAAACTTCTCTTGCAGAAGGGCTTGCGTAGTGGTTTGCGGCACGGTGTTAGGCATGTCCATGAAGGAAGTCACGCCACCGGCCACGGCTGCATGGCTCTCCGTGTTGATGTCGGCCTTGTAGGTCAAGCCTGGCTCGCGGAAATGCACATGCTCGTCGATGATGCCAGGAATGAGGTATTTGCCCGTGGCATCAATCACCTCAGCCGATCCCGAATCGAAATTGTCGCCTTGGCGGACGATTTTGGCAATCTTGCCGTCCGAAACAAAAACACTTGCCACGAAGGTTTGTCCCTCGTTGACAAGTGTTGCATTTTTGATATAATAGTCCATCAGCGTTGCTTTGGTTTGATTTTACCGGTCATGCCACGCCATCTCAGGTTGATCACCCCAAAAACGGCCTCCTTGAAGATGCCGCTGCTCATCTTCGACTGGCCTTCGCGCCGGTCGGTGAAGATGATGGGCACTTCCTCTATCTTGAAGCCAAGTTTCCAGGCAGTGTATTTCATCTCGATTTGGAAGGCATATCCCACGAACTTAATTCTACTCAAATCAATGGTTTCCAACACCTTGCGTGTATAACAAACGAAACCTGCCGTGGTGTCGCGCACCTGCATTCGCGTGACGAAACGCACGTATGCCGAGGCGTAATACGACATCAAGACACGCCCCATCGGCCAGTTGACTACATTAACACCCGTCTTGTAGCGTGAGCCAACAGCGAGGTCGGCGCCATTGGCGCAAGCGTCGTGGAGGCGGACAAGGTCGTCGGGGTTGTGCGAGAAGTCGGCATCCATTTCGAAGACATACTGGTAGTCGCGCTCCAAGGCCCACTTGAAACCCGTAATGTAAGCTGTGCCGAGACCCAACTTTCCTGCTCGTTGGATCATAAACAGGCGATCCGCAAACTCCGCCATCAGCGTTTTCACGATGTCGGCGGTGCCGTCGGGACTGTTGTCGTCGATGATGAGGATGGCGAAGGCCATGGGCAGGGTGAACACATAGCGAATGATGTTCTCCATATTCTCCTTTTCCTTATAGGTGGGTATGATGACTAAATTCTCTGACATTTCAAATTCGTTTTCCTTTCAACGTGCAAAGATAGGGGAAAATTGCCGAAAAAACGAAGATTTGCGAAAATTGATTTCTTCAATTTTGGAAAATGCCCTTATAATGTATCCAAATCTCGAATTTTTTCATAGATTTGGAGCAAGTATAGACACCCTTAAGGTAATTTGAACAAGTCATCCATCACCACTTCGCTTTGCGCCATATTCCAATACATATTGTGCGTGAGGCCAAAGGTAGTGATAAAGGTCAGATGAAGCGCGAACCTGGTTTTCGTGTGGTGGCGAAAGACTGACATCTTGGTTCTCAGGCGTTTGCTGTAGTCGTCGGTGATGGTGTAGGAATGCTTGCAGTATTTCATTTCGCAAATATTGATCACATCATCGGCGCGGCTCAAGAGCAGGTCGATTTGTGCGCCTTCCCACTCGGTCTCGTCCTCGTCTATCATGGGTTTTGTGCTCCAGCCGTAGGCATTGGTCAGCACGCCTGAAATCCCCAACTTCTTCTTAATCTGCGGAATATGATGCAAACATACGCGCTCGAAGGCGTATCCGGCCCAAGCATCGTGAGTGTGTTCATCGAGGTTGCTCCAATACTGTTCGTCCTGGCTGGAATGTTTGGCCACGAAACGCAGATGAAAGAGCGTGAAAAGGTCGATAAGTTGATACAGCATCCCCTTCGACTTCCTGCCCATCGAGGAATACGACCTGATGAAATCGCATTGTTGCAGCTCTTTCAGCACCTTGGTCAACGCCCCGCCTGACGATAACTTGAGCGTTTCCTTCAATTCCTGCTGTGTCATTCCTTTCCCGTTGCTGACCAATTTTTCAACCACTTGACGCGCCAATGTCGAATCCTTGAACAGCGAACGGAACAGAAAGTCGTATTCCGTGCGCAGCGGTGCGCCTTGGGCAAAAAACAATCGGTCGATGTTTTGGGCAAAGGTCAAGTCCTTGTCGAGCATGTCAATATAATAAGGTATGCCGCCGAAAATCATGTAAGCCTCGGTGATTTGGTAGCGCGTCCAGACGATGCCCTTTCGTTGCAGTTGCTCCTCCACTTCGCCCAACGTAAACGGAGCAAGATAGATGGTGCGCGAGCAACGGTTGTAGAGACCACCCTTGTCGCCGATGACCTTGTTCATCATCCATGAAGTGGAGCTGCCGCAGATGAACAGCTTCAATCCATCGCGAGTGGAAGCCCAAGAATTCCAGAAATAGCTGAAGGCGGTCAGGAAATTGGATTTCGGCGTGTCCATCCAAGGCAACTCATCGAAAAAGACGACGAGGCGTTCCTTTCGCAAGCCTTCCAAATAGTCCTGCAACTGCTCGAAGGCCTCAAACCAGTTGGCCGGACGCCGACGGTTTTGGCCAGAATGTTTCCGCAGTTCCCTTTGGAAAAACGCGAGTTGCACCTGCATCGGGGCTTCGTAACTGCCCGTAAATACGAAATCGAACTTGTTATGGAAAAACTCCTTGATGAGGAACGTCTTCCCCACCCTGCGGCGACCATACACCGCCACCATGCGGGCTTCACGCTGTTCGCAAATCGACGCAAGCAGTTGCTGTTCATACTTCCTTCCGATGATTCTATTGTCTTTCATGACTTTACTCTTTTGTTTCAGGTTGCAAAGATACATCTTTTTCCGAAAAAACACCCTTATAATGCATCCAAATCTTGATTTTTTTCATAGATTTGGAGAAAATATAGGCTATAGTGCTTCCAAATCTCATCATTTTTACGAGATTTGGGCAAGGTATAGATATAAAAAAAGCCTGCTCGAAAGCAGGCTTTTCAAGGAAACTCTCTATTTTTTTATTCCACTACAACATTCTTCACTTCCCAGGCGCCACAATGGTCATCTGTACTGGTGTATTTGAATGCAATAGTCACATTTTGTCCAACATAGCCGCTCAAATCCAACATCGCAGTCACAAAAGCCCAGTTGGAATTATAGTCCGGCCATGCGTTGATATCCAACTCAGTCCATCTAGCCGTAGTGACATCTCCAGTATAATCGGTAGAGACCATCACAAAGAAATAGCCTTGAGGAGATGCGTAGTTGGCTGCATGTTCAAAAGTCAAAGTAGCTGAGGAGACACTTGTTAAATCAATGTAGGGAGAGACAAGCCAACTTTCAGCGGCTTTAGCGCCATTGTAATAGCCATTGGCTTTCATGCACTTATAGTTTGAAACATAGGTCCATACATTATTCAATCCACTTGGCTTTAAAACATCTTGAATAACAAAATCGCCCTGTCCATTCTCAAAGGTTTCTGAGAAAATGCCCATTCCTGGCTCTGGAGGCGTTGGAGTATCACCACCTTCAAGCACGAAATCAGATTCAGTACCAGGACTATCCAAACCTGATTGACCAAAAGCATTTTTCAAAGTACCGAATACGGCAAGCTGCTTGCCAAGATTGTCTGGATGGTCAACCAGATTGACTTGTGAACGAAGCACTGAACCTGATGGCATCTTCACAATCAGGCAGTTTGCAATTTCGTGGCATGAGGCATCGTCAGCAATCAGGACATTTGTGGCACGTCCGAACGGGGCGGACCAATCAATGTCGTCATTAGAAGTGACAGTATTGTGCTCCTGCCCGCTCTTCACAGCACCAACAATATAGCCATGAACCCATGCATTAACATTTTGTCCTTGCAGGCTGATACCCGCAACCACGTTATAGGGGTCGTCAGCGGTACCACTGCCCTCGCCTTGTCCTGGATCCGGTCCAGGAGGAGGCGTGGGGCCAACGCCACTGCCTTCCTGAACTGTAATACTTTGGACTTCAATGGTTCTGGATTGTGCATCTGTCGAGGTGTATTTAATAGCGACAAAAACATCCTGACCAATGAAGTCATTCAAACTAGTTTCTACGGTTTGGAAATCGTTGAAGCTGGAAGTATTCGGATAAGTAGCCTGCATCCGCGTCCAATTGGCAGTAGTTGGATCGTTGCCGTAGACATAGTCGGTAGAGACCTGCAAGGTAACATCAGTCTCGTCAGCATTCTGATATTGAGCGGAATATGTCACAGAAACCTTGGCATTGTCCACACCAGCAACCGCCACTGGAGAAGAAATAAGCCAGTCTTCGTTGGCATGAGAGCCACCGGAATAGCCTGTCATCTTAGCGGTATGGAAGTCGATCATCCATGATTGGGGGCCCATCACATCATAGGTCATATAAGTGCCAAACTCATCGGTGAACGACTGCGTGTAAGGCATCGACTGAAGTTCGCCACCGCCAGGAGTCGGGGTGGGAGGCGTCGGGCCATCGCCAGGCGTGCCTTCCTGCACGAGGATGTATTTCACCTCGAAGGTGCGCGAGGCCGACTCCGAAGAGGTGAACTTGACGGCCACCGTCACAGTCTCGCCAAGGAACTCGTCGAGGCTCGTTTCGACAGTTTGGAAATCAGACCAATTGGCCGTGTTCGGATAGGTGACGTTCATCTGGATCCAGTTGGCGGTCAGCGGGTCGGTGCCGGCCACATAGTCCTTGGAGATTTGCAACGTAACATCCTCGGTATTAGGATTCTGATATTGGGCTGCATAGTTCACGCACACCTTTACATGGTCGACGCCCGTTAACGCGACTGGGGCCGAAATCAGCCAGTCCTCGTTGGCGAAGTTGCTGCTACCAACATGGCCCGTCATTTTTGCGGTATTGTAATCGATTACCCATTCCTCGTCGCCAGCCACACTATAGGTCGTGTAAGTTCCAAACGAGGAGCTGAAATCCTGGAAATAAGGCAAACCCGAATCGCCGCCAGGGACATAGCCTTCAAATTCCAGTTCTCGCGCGGAACGGATGACGAGTTGCCAAGTGCTGTTGTAGACCGTGGCGATGGCAATCAAGCTACCCGTGCCTTGTGGCAGCGAGTCGTTGGCGAAATTGGCATAGTTGGAAGTACGCACAATCACGTTGGCGGACGGATCCAAAGCGTCAATCAAGGTGCGGTTGCCATAAGTGGTCGGATCAGCGAAGGTGTTCTGTTCCGTGAACTTCACGTTCTCCAGTTTCACCAAGCCCGCCAAGTGCTGACCGGCATTGATGTTGGCGATAGTGGTCACCTGAGGCTCGATGGGCTTGTTGTTGGCCAAGATGACGATGTGTCCGTCGGCCTCGAAGTTGCTCAATTGCGGCAGGTTGTTGTACATCGCATAGGTGACGTCTTTCAGATAGACGCGAATAGAGTCGCCGATGCGCAGGCCGCTGACGGCGTTGAGGTAAAGCTCGATGGCGGCACCCGTGGCGCGATCTTGCATGAAGGCGGCCTTGTAGAGGTTGCCCGACTGCTCGTCGGCGGTGACGATGCCATACACAGAAGCGTCTTCCGTAAACACGGTGCCCGGCTCCATGGCGAGGATGTCGCTAATCGTGTAAACCGTGCCTACCGGCAAGTCCTGAATGGGCGGTTGCGGATAGTCTTTCTTGCAGGCGGTGAACATCATGCCCACCGTGGCAAGAAGAAGCATTGTGTTGAATAGTCTGTTTTTCATATCGTTGTGTATTTTAATGATTCAAGATTTAAGATTTAAGATTCAAAAATGTGGTCGCTTTGCGCAATTTTAAATTTTGAATATTGAATGTTGAATTTACTTCCTAACCGTCAAGCTGATGAAATAATTCAAACCGTACATATACGAATACTTGTCGGGGAACATGTCGGGGTTGTTGGCGTTGAAACGAAGTTGCTCGTAGCCGTAGAGTATGGTGCTCTTGTTGTTCAGGATATTGTTGACGCTCACGTTGACGAGGAAGTAATACCCTTTGTAACGCTTCGAGAAACCGCCGTAGAAGTCGAGCGTGAAAGCGGACTTCATCGGGTCTTGGCGCAACACATCGTCGATGCGGATATCGCCTTGGGCATAGTGCAACATACCTTCCTGAGTGTGGTTGTAAGGGTTCACATCGAAATACATATTAGCCATATAGTTGGCGTTGAGGCTCACCCACCAATACTTCGGCGAGTTGTACTTGATGCCCAACGAAGCCACCGTCTCAGGTCCCGACGAAACGTGGTAGTTCTTCAGATAAGCCGTACTGTTCTGGATGTAAGCTGTGGCGGTGTTGTCGTCATACACCGAAAAGATGGGATTGTTGTCATAAACATGAATGCCATTGGCGGCAGCAGCCTGCAAGGTAATCGTTGGAGTCACGTTATATTCCGCACCGAGTTCCACGCCGAGGCTCTTTTGGTTGATGTCGGTCATGATGAAGTTGACGAACTCGCTGGTGTAGGAGTTGGCACTGGTGGTAGTGTTGAGGTAGACGTTCTCGCAATAGAAACTACGGTTCCAGATGAGGTTCTTATAGGCGGTGTAATAACCCGTCAGGCGGAACTTGAACGTGGGCGAGCGGTACAAGTAGCTCAAATCCACGGCATTGATGCGCTCGCTCCTAAGGTCACCTTCCACAAGGGTGTGGCGGGTGCGGGGCGACACATAGATGTCGCGGAACTGCGGGGCCTGCGACATCAAGACGCCATTGAGCACGAGGTGGTTGCGTCCATTGATGGCGTAGGTCACACCGGCCTTCACGCTCGGGTCGAAGAAGTTGTGCATCTGGTCCTTGCCAAAGGAGTTGTCGGCAAAGGAGCCGCTCTTCCAAAGGCCCTCACGCCAAATCTGGGTGAACGAACCTTGAACACCCAAATACAAGTCGAAGTCGCCGACAACCCAATTGATCTGGTCCAAAATGCGGCCATAGTTGCGGTTGGCGTAATAGTTGTAACCGATGATGTCGCCCACCTTGGCCACATGGTTCGTGTTGTTGAGGTCGGTCTGGCATTCGTCGCTTTCGAGGTTTTCGGCATACTTATTAATATCGTAG
>CAMOCK010000212.1 GCA_946610645.1 uncultured Bacteroidales bacterium | reverse complement strand
TGGTATTTGTCGTCGGTGTCCTTGAAGAGGAAGAACTTCTCGGCACGCTCATAGAACTTCGGGTCGCTCATCATGCCGTATTCGATGAACACGCGGATGTCGTCCCAGCTCTTCTCGTAGGCCTCGCGGTCTTTCTTGAACAACTCTTCAAGTTTCTCGGCCACCTTCTTGGTGATGTAGGTCGAGATTTTCTTCACGTTCTGGTCGCTTTGCAGGAACGAGCGGCTGACGTTCAGCGGGATGTCGGGCGAGTCGATGACACCGTGCAGCAGCGAGAGGAACTCGGGCAGGATGCCTTCGACGCTGTCGGTGACGAAGACCTCGTTGCAGTAGAGTTGGATCTTATTGCGCTGGAACTCGTAGCGGTTCTTCACCTTCGGGAAATAGAGGATACCCGTGAGGTTGAAGGGGTAGTCGACGTTGAGGTGGATGTGGAACAGCGGCTCGCCGAAGTTCATCGGGTAGAGCGTGTGGTAGAAGTCGTTGTATTCCTCGTCCTTGATGTCGGTCGGGGCTTTCTTCCACAGCGGGGCCACGTCGTTGATGATCCAAGGTTTTTCAACCTCTTTGGTCTTGGGTTTGCCGTCCTTGTCGGTCTCGCCCTCGATTTCCTCCTGCACCTTGCGCGTGCCGAATTGAATCGGGATGGGCAGGAACTTGCAGTATTTATTAAGGAGTTCGCGGATGCGGCCTTCTTCGAGGAATTCTTGCGCGTCGTCGCTGATGTAGAGGATGACGTCGGTGCCACGGTCGCCCTTCGGGATTTCGTTCATCGTGTACTCGGGGCTGCCGTCACATTCCCAGATGACGCCGTTTGCGCCTTCGTCCTTGCACGACTTGGAAATCAATGACACCTTCGAGGAGACCATAAAAGCAGAGTAGAAGCCCAGGCCGAAATGTCCGATGATGTTGGCGGCTTCGGCCTCGCTTTGGGTCTTGAACTTGGCGATGAACTCCTCCGCGCCCGAGAAGGCGATTTGGTTGATGTACTTGTCGACCTCTTCGGCGTTCATGCCGATGCCACGGTCGCGCACGGTGAGGGTCTTTTTCTTCTTGTCGACTTCCACCTTGATGGTGAGGTCGCCCAGCTCGCCCTTGAACTCGCCCGAAGCGGCCAAGGCTTTCAGTTTTTGCGTGGCGTCCACAGCGTTGCTGATGATTTCGCGCAGGAAAATCTCCTGGTCCGAATAAAGGAACTTCTTGATGACAGGGAAGATGTTTTCTGTCTTTACTCCAATGTTACCGGTTTGCATATCGTTATGTATTTAAAATTCAAGATTTAAGATTTATAATTGGCCGATGGCTTATGGCTCATAGCCTATGGCTGCCTTGAAGTTGAGGCAAGCCATAGGCTATAGGCCATCGGCCATAGTCAAATTGTGTGCCAATGGGAAAAAGTGACATTTTGGCAAGGTTATATGGCTTGATTCATATCGAAAAATAGTGTTTTATTCAGCGGTGAAACGACATTTTACCCAGTTCACCGCTGGATAAAATCTATTTTTAGAGGAAAATTACCATAAAAAATGCGTTTTATTCAGCGGTGAACGATGCTTTTTGTATCTTTGCCGCTGAATAAAACGATGTTTTTATGATGAATATCATTGGTAGAAAAGACGAAGTTGCCAGAATCAAAAGGCTGTATAACAGTAAAATGCCTCATTTTTTGACGGTGTATGGCCGTCGGCGGGTGGGAAAGACTTTTCTCATCGATGAAGCGTTGAGTGGAAAAATCACCTTTCGTCATTCGGGATTGTCGCCCGTGGATGCGAAAAACCGCAAGAATAGCTTGAAGGAGCAGTTGAAGCATTTTTACATGTCGTTGCAGGCGCAAGGCGTGAAGAAAAGCAGGTGTCCCACATCGTGGCTTGAGGCTTTTTTCATGCTGGAGATGCATCTGCAATCCATCGACGACGGCTCGCGGCAGGTGGTCTTCCTCGACGAACTGCCTTGGATGGACACGCCGAGGTCGGGGTTCGTGACGGCTTTGGAGGCTTTGTGGAACAACTGGGGCTGCCACCGCAAGAATTTCATGCTCGTGGTGTGCGGCTCAGCCACTTCTTGGATTTCCGACAATTTAATCAACAACCATGGGGGATTGTATGGTAGGCTCACCTGCCAGATCAGGTTGTCGCCGTTTACGCTTGAGGAATGTGAGCAATATTTTCATAGCCGAGGCATTCGTCTGTCGCGCTACGACATCGTGCAGAGCTATATGATTTTTGGCGGCATTCCGTATTACTTGAGTTATTTCGAGCCAGGCCGGAGCCTTGCGCAGAATGTCGATAATCTGTTTTTCAAGAAAGGTGCGGTGCTGGGAAATGAATTCGACCGCTTGTTTTCTTCCGTTTTTTCGAGGCCGGAGGAGATGAAACGGATTGTGGAAGCTCTCGGCAACCGACGGTCGGGATATACGCAGGAAGAGCTTGTCAAGGCCACGGGATTGCCTTGGGGCGGCAGTTTCAGCACGATGCTGAAGGCACTTGAGGCCAGCGACTTCATTGAGCCATACTTGCCTTTTGGGAAGGGGAAACGCGACAAGCATTACAAATTGACAGACGCTTTCTGCCTATTTTACATGAAGTTTGTACGAGGTCGTAAGGAAATCGACCCTGAGTTTTGGATGCACAATGTGACCTCGCAAAGCGTGTCGTCGTGGCGGGGCTTCGCCTTTGAAGAGGTATGTTTTTCGCATGTCCGGCAAATCAAGAAGGCGCTTGACATTCTTGGCGTTTCGTCGACGGAATCGTCGTGGGTGGTGAATGGTGACGACGAAGCCGAAGGCGCACAAATCGACATGCTCATCAATCGGAAAGACAATGTTGTCAACCTTTGTGAGATGAAATTTTATAACGAGAAATACACAGTCAACAAGGCTTATTACGGGAAAGTCGTCCATCGTCAGAACCTGCTGGCGGAGCATATTCCGAAGCGGGCGGTCATCCACAATGTTTTGGTGACGACCGAGGGTTTGACCTATAATGAATACAGCGGTGTGTTCCAAAGGGTGGTCACGGTTGACGATTTGTTTGTGAAGTAAAGAAAATAGTGTAATTTTGCCGTGAAAATCAATCGGATGCAAAATGAATAGCGAAATCTACGACTTCTACAACAACGGTGCCGAGATAGGCCGACTGGAGCGTGGCTTAGGCATCGTGGAGTTCCACAGGACAAAGGAAATCCTGGCGCGCTACATCGATGGCGGCAAGGTGATCTACGACATCGGAGGTGGCATCGGGATGTATGCGGCTTGGCTGGCGAAGAAAGGCAACGAGGTACATCTCATCGAGTTGGCCGAAAATGCCGTGGAATATGCCAAGGCGAATATGATGCAGGATTGCCAATTCATCGCCGAGACGGGCAACGCCTTGCAAATCAATCGCCCCGACGAGAGTGCCGATGTGGTGCTGATGATGGGACCACAGTACCATTTGCGCGATAGGGAAGACCGCTTGCAGTCGTTGCACGAGGCGTATCGAGTGTTGAAGAGTGGTGGTCTCTTGGTGGCGGCCGGCATCTCCAAATTCAGTTCCATGACTTGGGCCTTGTCGGTCTATGGCGAGAAGAAGAATCAGAACCTCGTGGAATTCCTCGACGACCCCGTGTTTTTCAATATGATCAAGGGCGAGATGACCACTGGCGACCATATTCGTCCTGCGGAATATCCGAGGTTCATCGCGGAGTCGTATTTCACCACTTCGGAGGAGATGAAATCGGAAGTTGCAGAGGCGAGATTCACGGTGGAGAAAGCCATTGCCGTTGAAGGCTGCATCTGGTTCACGCCGCACCTTGCCGAGAAATGGGAGGACAAGGCCAGCCGCGAGCGACTTTTGGAAATTGTTAGGATGACGGAAACCGAGCCGGAAATGATGGGGATGAGCCCGCATTTCATGGTGGTGGCAAGGAAATGAAAGTTATTTATGGTAAACGACAAAAAACATAGGATCCGCATCCCGCTCTACGCCAAAATCCTGCTTGGCATGGGCTTGGGCATTGGCTTTGGCTTTTTGGCCATCGCCTTGCATGGTGAAGGCTTCGTGCGCGACTGGGTGGCACCTTTCGGCACCATCTTCATGCGACTTCTGAAGCTGATAGCCGTGCCGTTGGTGCTGGTGTCGCTCGTTTTGGGTGTGGTCAACTTGAAGGACATCAAGAATTTGTCGCGCATCGGGCTGAAAACCATCTTGATTTATGTCTGTACGACGGTCCTTGCTGTGAGCATCGGCTTGGGCATGGTCAGTGCGATAAAGCCGGGGAGGTTTTTCCCAAAAGACAAGCAGACCGAGTTCGTGGAACGCTACGAGCAGACCGTTTTGTCGCGCGAGGCAGAGATGCAGCAGGTGAAGGATGAGTCGCCCCTGCAATTTGTGGTCGACATGGTGCCCGAGAACCTTTTTCAGGCCTTGGGCGACAACTCCAAGATGCTGCAAATCATCTTCTTCGCCTTGCTTTTTGGTGTGGCGTTGATTGTGGTCGGGCCATCGAAGACACCTTCAATCGTGCGGTTTTTCCAGCAGTTGAACCTTATTTTGCTCAAGATCATCGATTTCATCATGGCCTTTGCGCCGGTCGGTGTTTTCGCGCTGATGGCGGCCTTGATTGTGGACTATTCGGGCGACGCGGGCATCTTCTCGGCCTTGGGAATGTATGCGCTGACGGTGGTTTTGGCCTTGGCGGTCATCATCTTTTTGGTCTATCCACTCCTCATGCGCTGCTTTGGCGGACGCACGTTGAAACAGTTCTTCCACGCCGTGTTTCCCGTGCAGCTGATGGCTTTTTCGACCAGTTCGAGTGCGGCCACGCTGCCTTTGACGATGGAACGCACGCGGAAGCACCTCGGCGTTTCGGAGGAGGTGGCGGATTTTGTTTTGCCCGTGGGCGTTACCATCAATATGGA
>CAMOCK010000211.1 GCA_946610645.1 uncultured Bacteroidales bacterium | reverse complement strand
GACTCGGGACACGAGACTTCTGGACACGCTTTGCGTCATTGCGAGGAGGAACGACGAAGCAATCCAGAAATCTAGTTTGTAGCTTAGACTGCTTTGCCGCGCTTTGCTCGCAACGCCTCGCAGTGACGCGAAGCGGCAGTCCGTGGATTGCTTCAATTCATTCGCAATGACGCGAAGCGACACCAACTCGCGTCATCATAATTTTGCTGCAAAGGTAATAATTTCCTAATTTTGCAGCCCAATTTTTCAATCCATGCACGACTTTTTACATTTGTTCTTAGACGTACTGAGAAACAGCGTCTTAATCACCGGTTTGGTGATGATTATGATGCTGATGATTGAGTACATCAACATCCACTCGCACGGGAAATGGTTCACGAGGCTGCGGCAGAACCACATTGGGCAAGTCGTTTTGGGCGCGGGCTTGGGCCTCATCCCCGGCTGCATGGGCGGCTTTGCCGCCGTGTCGATGTATTCGCACAAGCTGCTGACTTTCGGCGCGTTGGTCGCCATGATGATCGCCTCGTCGGGCGACGAAGCCTTTGTCATGCTCGCCATGATTCCCAAGGAGGCCTTAGTCTTGATGGGCATCTTGTTTGTGGTGGCCGTCGTTGCGGGTTTGTTGGTGGACAAGCTATCTGTTCGTCTGCCTTTTAAAGATGCCCAAGGGCATGACATAAAAGGCGATCACGAGGGCTGTGCGGAAGGCTACCAAATCCACGACGAGGACGAGAAAGCCGAACCCGCCGAAAAGCCCAGCCTGCGCAACATGCGCCACGCCAGTGCGGAGCGCATCGCCATATTATTAGGTGTCATCCTATTCATCGTGGCCTTGGCTTTCGGGATGTTGGAACACGAACACGAGCACGAGGAAGTCGTGGAAGTCGTTCATACTCACCTCAACATCTTCGATGAGTATTGGATGAACCTCATCTTTGCCTTCGTCAGCCTTATTGTGGTGTGGTTTGTCGCCACGGCGGGCGAGCATATTATCAAGGAGCATTTGTGGGAACACATCATCCGCAAGCATTTCCTGAGCATCTTCCTGTGGACTTTCGGCGCGTTGATCGTCATCCAAATCGGGCTGCATTATTTTGACATTGAAGCACTTATCAGCAACAACATCCCTTGGATGATTTTGTTGGCCGTGCTCATAGGTATCATTCCGGAGTCGGGGCCGCATTTGCTGTTTGTCACCTTGTTTGCAACGGGCGTGGTGCCGTTTTCGGTGCTTTTGGCAAGCAGCATTTCGCAAGACGGACACGCTTCGTTGCCGCTTTTGGCAGAAAGCAAGCGAAGTTTTGCCAAAGCAAAGATTGTCAATGCTTTGGCAGCGGCTGTTGCGGGGTATTTTTGTTATTTTATGGGGTTTTGAACAACTGAAATCTTCGATATTTATACAACGGCCGCCGCAAGCTCACCGCGGCCAACATGCACGACATCAACAACTCACCATCACCCCCACTCTCACACCAAATCGCGAATCGTTTTGCCCATGTTGGTGAGGTGGTCGGCCACACGCTCTGAGTTTTGCGCCAACGAGAGGTATTCCGCCCCGACCGAAGGCGTACACACCCCATGCACAAGCCGCTCGATGTGGTTTTGCTCCATAAGATTGGTGTAGTTATCTATCTCATCCTCAATGCAATTGGCACGATCGAGGGCTTCGAGGTCGAGCTTGTGATAAGCCTGGATGGTTTCCTCGTACAAGTCGAGAATCAACTGCTCCATCTTCAGGATTTCAGCGATGGCGTCGGCTGAGAAAGTGGCGTTTTGCTCCTTGAGTGCGTCGGCATATTCCACGATGTTTTCCGCGTAGTCGCCGATGCGCTCGAGGTCGCTCACCGTGCGGATGGTCGTAGAGAGATAGCGTTGGTCGAAGCTGTTGAGCCGCTTGCCGGAGAGTTTCACGGTATAGTTCACTAACTCATTATTCAGGTAATTCAACAGGATCTCTGTCTTTCGGAAAGTCTCTATCTCGCTGTAATCCAATGTGGTGACGATATGAATCGACCTTTGGAAGTTTTGCAGGGCAAGTTCAGCCATATTCTCGATTTCGGCCTTCAACTGGCGGATGGCAACCACAGGCGTGCGCAGCATCTGTTCATCAAGGAAGCGCAAATGTGGCTCATCGGTTTTCTCTTTGGGAACCTCTTTCACGATGCGGCAAGCCAGATTCACCAAGGCGTTGGTCAACGGCATGGCAACCAGCATGGTGCAGACGTTGAACACCGTGTGGAACATGGCCAATTGCAGTTGTGGCGCAGAGGGAAACATCCGATTGAACACCTGCCCGAAACTCCACGCTCCGCCCGTCGCCGAGCGCAGCAAGAAACCTATCAACATAAAGATTACGACACCCATCAAATTGAAAATCAAGTGTATCGCTGCGGTACGCTTGGCGGATGTGCCACTCGTCACGCCCGCGATGATGGCCACCACGCACGAGCCGATGTTGCTGCCCATCGTCAAGTAGATGCCTTGGTCAAGGGTAATCAAGCCCGAAACGACCATCGTGATGGCGATGGAAGTCATCACCGATGAGGACTGGATGATGGCCGTCAGCACTGCGCCGACCAAAACCAGCAGCACGACATTGTTGATGCTGGCCAGGAATTGCCTGACGGACTCCAACGCGGCGAAATCGTCCATCGCTTCGGCCATCATCGAAAGACCGACAAACAACATTCCGAATCCCGTCAGGATGCCACCTATCTGCTTGGTTGTATTGCGTTTGCTGAACAAGGTCATAAACGCTCCAATGCCCGCAAAAGCCGCAAAAATGACGGTGGTGGAGATGCTATTGGTGCCAAACATACCCAAGGCCACCAATTGCGCCGTCACCGTGGTTCCGATGTTGGCGCCATAGATGATGGTGGCCGCCTGCGCCAAGGAAAGAATGCCCACATTGACAAAGCCGATGACCATCACCGTGACGGCACCGCTGCTTTGGATGGCGGCAGTGCCCACCGTGCCGATGCCCACGCCGATCCACTTGTTTCGGCCCGTCTTTGAAAACAGTTGTTTCAGCCGCTTTGACGACACGGCTTCAAGATGAGTGCTCATCATCTGGCAGGCCACGAGAAACACGCCTATGCCCGCCGTCAGGGTCAGGATTGCGATTAAAATGCTTGTAAAGTCCATAATTTAAGTATTTGATTTTCAGAATAAAAAATGGCACAAACCCGAATGAGGTTCATGCCATTAATAATGAGGGTGATATAAGTCGGAAGCGGTCGTGGCGTATAGCGGCGCACCAATCCCCTGAATTGTTCTGTTGATTGCTTGGACAAGGAAAGTTGCATCGTGCCGAGGAAAATACACGTTATCCCATTGGGAATCAATGAATACGAACTAAATGCGGCTTCTTCGACAAGGTCATCTTCCTCACATTCCGATTCGTCGGCCTCCATTTCCGCAAAACATTCAGCGATAACGCCTTTCGTCTTTCGCGGCTCGTCGGCATAATCATCGATGACGAAATTCACGAAAAACAAGCCCAATAGAATGGGTATCAGCAATTTGACGTATTTTCTTAGATGGTCAAACATCGGGTGCAAAATTACACATTGTTTCTGACTTTGCCAAAAAAAAACGCTGCAAGGGTCAAGAAAAAATTTTGTGGCGGTTTGATTCACAAAAACTGCGTCTTATGCTTCCTCGATGGTTTCCACAATGCACATCAGACACTTTTTTCGTATTTTTGCACTGAAAAAAATGCTGTCATGGAAGAACTGAAACGTATCAAACTCTTTGCAGGATGCAGCGACGAATCTTTGGAGCGTCTGCTCGAAAGCCCTTGTCGCCGACAGGACTATCCCGCTGGAAGGCGGATGCTTAACCCAGGTGACCCTTGCCGTGCGCTGATGGTGCTTGTCGAAGGTCAGGCCGAGGCGCGAATGATGGGCGAGGAAGGCCGCGAGGTGCTCGTCGACCACCTGAAAGCCCCTATGCTGCTGGCTCCAGCGTTTCTGTTTGCCAACAATAATGTTATCCCTGTGGAAGTCACCGCCCTCACCAATTGCGCCGTGTGGCATATCAACCGCGAGGCGTTTTTCGACTTCATGCAACAGGAACCGACCGTGTTGCGTTCCTTCCTTGAAGTCCTCTCCGAGCGAGGCCGTTTCCTGAGCCGAAAGATGCGCACCTTCGCCGTCAACAGTCTTCGCAACCGCGTCATCGAATACCTCGAAGCCAACGGCAGCATCACTTCCGTGGCCGCCGCTGCCGAACAACTTGGCGCAACAAGACCCTCACTCAGCCGTGTCCTCTCGGAGATGGTGAGCGAGGGCCTTATCACAAAAGATGGGAAAGGCTACAAGAAGTGTTAAAGTCCAAAGATTCTCATATCTTCCTCAACCGTACTAATCCCGCCAATGCCGAAGTTTTCGACCAAGACTTTGGCCACATTTGGTGAAAGGAAAGCAGGCAAGGTCGGGCCAAGGTGGATGTTCTTCACACCGAGGCTGAGCAGGGCTAACAGAACGATGACAGCCTTTTGCTCGTACCAAGCGATGTTATAGGCGATAGGCAATTGGTTTACGTCGTCCAAGCCGAACACTTCCTTCAGTTTCAATGCGATGAGTGCCAGCGAGTAACTGTCGTTGCACTGGCCCGCATCTAACACGCGCGGAATGCCATTGATGTCGCCCAAGCCAAGTTTGTTGTACTTGTATTTGGCGCAACCTGCTGTGAGAATGACGCAATCCTTGGGCAAGGCCTTGGCAAATTCGGTGTAGTATTCGCGGCTCTTCATACGACCGTCGCAGCCTGCCATCACCACAAACTTGCGGATGGCACCGCTTTTCACGGCCTCTACTACTTTGTCGGCAAGTGCAAACACCTGTTCGTGTGCAAAACCGCCCACAATCT
>CAMOCK010000210.1 GCA_946610645.1 uncultured Bacteroidales bacterium | reverse complement strand
GCCGAGCTGCACCATCATCGGGTCGCTCACGATGAAGGCCTTGCTGATGCCTTCCATGCTTTCGAGATATTGCACCGAACCATATTCAAAATAGATTTTCGGCGGGATTTTGAACCATTGCATATTGACTCTTCTTTTTGCGATTTTCTTCTTGTTGATGAGATTGACGGTCGAAACGTTGGCCGTGGTGCTGTTGTGGCCGTAGGAGCCGCAGCCGAGGGTCAGCGACGGCGTGTTGGTGTTGTAGATGTCGCCGATGGCGCCCTGCGAAGAGGGCGAATTGACGATGATGCGGCCCACCTTCATCGCCTTGCCGAACTTCTCGATCAAGTCGTTGTTGGTGCTGTGGATGATGGCCGTGTGGCCCAAGCCGCCCATGTCAAGCATCTTCTTGCACATCTCGAAACCTTCCACATGGTTGTTGACGACATAGTAGGCCAACACGGGCGAAAGCTTCTCGCGCGAAAGCGGATAGTCGGGGCCGACATCTTTCAGTCGGGCAATCAGAATCTTCGTGTTCTCAGGCACTTTCACGCCCGACTTGTCGGCAATCCAGTAGGCCGACTTGCCCACCACGTCAGGATTGACCGCGCCCTTCTCGATGTTGATCACGAACTTCGAGACTTTCTCGATTTCGGACTCGTTCAGGAAGTAGCAGCTGTTCTCCTTCATGTAGCTCTCAAACAGGTTGGAAATCACCTTATCGACGATGACGGCTTGCTCCGAGGCGCAAATCATGCCGTTGTCGAAGGTCTTCGACATCATCAGGTCGGTGCAGGCGCGTTTCACGTTGGCCGAGGTCTCGATGTAGCAAGGTGCGTTGCCGGGACCCACGCCAAGGGCGGGCTTGCCGCAACTGTAGGCCGAGCGCACCATGCCCGAACCACCCGTGGCCAAAATCAACGACACTTTGGGATGGTTCATCAAGGCCATCGTGGCCTCAACGGAAGGATGCTCAATCCATTGGATGCAGTGCTCGGGCGCGCCGGCGGCAACGGCGGCGTCGCGAAGGGTCTTGGCGGCGGCCATCGACGACTGCTGCGCCGAGGGATGGAAGCCGAAGATGATCGGGTTGCGCGCCTTCGTGCAAATCAGCGACTTGAACATGGTGGTAGAGGTGGGGTTGGTGACGGGTGTCACGCCGGCCACGATGCCCACCGGCTCGGCCACTTCAACGTAGCCTTCCATCTCGTTGTCTTCCACGACGCCCACGGTCTTCTCGTCCTTGATGGAGTTCCAGATGTACTCCGTCGAGAAGATGTTCTTGATGATCTTGTCCTCATAAACGCCGCGCTGCGTTTCCTCGTGTGCCAACTTGGCCAACTCGCGGTGCTTTTCCAAGCCGGCCAAAGCCATGGCGTGGACGATCTTGTCCACTTGCTGTTGGTCGAGGTCCACGAATGACTTCAAGGCCTCCTCGGCGTTGTCGACCAATCGGTCGATTTCTTCTTTAATCGATACATTTTTATCGATTTCAATTTCGGATTTTACCTTTGCAGTTTTCATAGGGTTAAGTTTTAAGGAATTTATTGGCTTTAAATGTTACGATTCAGTTTTTTCGTCAATTGGTGCGAGAGCACGGCCAAAGAGGAGGGGAGGTTCTCGTTTTTGACGAGGATGCCTTTGGGCACATTGAGAAGGGTGAAGGCGAAGTTCCAGATGGCGAGGATGCCGCTGCTCACCATTTGGTCGCAAACGTTTTGGGCTTGCTCGGCTGGCACGGTGATGATGCCGATTTTCACGCCGGTGCGTTTGACGAAACTGGCCATTTTCTCCATGGGCAGCACATATTTGTCGCCGATTTGCAGCCCGTTCAGGTTGGGGTCCTTGTCGAACCCGACGACGATGTTCAGGCCCATGCTCGAAAACTCCTTGTTGGTCAGGATAAGGCGGCCTAAGCTGCCCACGCCCACCAAGATGGCTTCGTCTTCCTTGTTGTAGCCGAGGTGTTCGCTCAGGTCATTAATTAGGGTGTCGATTTCGAAACCCGTGCGCGGCTTGCCGGTTATGGAGCAAACGCCGGCAAGGTCCTTGCGCACCAAGACTGGGTTGA
Organism: uncultured Bacteroidales bacterium; assembly: GCA_946610645.1. Classification (GTDB taxonomy): domain Bacteria; phylum Bacteroidota; class Bacteroidia; order Bacteroidales; family F082; genus Limimorpha. The sequence continues at coordinate 4,650 of CAMOCK010000210.1, read as the reverse complement.
GGTTGAGGCTTTGCGCCACGGCAGCCGCTGAAACGAAAGCCTGGCCTTCTTGTTTCAGCTTTCGGATATGGCTGTAGTAGAGCGGCAAACGGCTCAAGGTCGATTTCGTCACTACCAAGGATGTGTTGTGGTGTTTTGCCATATCGATATTATTTTATCCATTTGTTTGGTGCTGCAAAAGTACGACATTATTTCATACGCTGTACAAAATTAATGAAATATTTTCGAATAAAGTTGTATGGTGTTGGTTTTCAAATAATAAAAAATCGCACTTCGAAAAGTGCGATTTTCCCAAAACTTGCGGTTTTTCTGTTTTATGGTGTGATTTCAAACTCGATGCCTACGCTCCAAGGCGACGGGTCGTTGGCCTTCCCGCCAACAACCAGGACACCGTCCTTGGTGATGACAGGGGAAAGGCGGTAGCTGCCATAAATGCCGATGTTCATCACGTTGGCGATGCTGTAGCTGATGCGCGTGGTGGCGCCGTATTCGAAGAGGTTCATGGCCTTGACGCCATTGTACATTGTGTATTTCGTGCGGCACATTTCGGGAGGCAGCGGTTGCCCCATATCGTCGACAAGGTAGGTCTTATCGACAACTTTCACGCGGCGCGTGGCATTGATTCCGCCATAAACGCCTAAGTCCCAGTTGATTCCCCACAAACGAATGACGACTCTTTGCATCAATTCGCCGCGAATTTGCATGTTGCGCATGATGGTTTGGTCGTGGAAGGGATGGATGTCGCTGTCCTTGTCGAGGTGGACGTAACGGTTCCAATCCAAGCCGAGACCCATACCTATTTTATATGACTTGCCGTAGAACCATCGGCGACCGAAGGCGAAGTGGCGGTTGAAGCCGTTCCAAGTGGCATTGCCAATGTTGTAGTCATATTGGAAGAACTCCATCTTTTGCCAGCCTTCTTCCTTGATTTTTGGGAATGTGCCGTCTTGTCCTCCCAAACGGCGTGTGTTGGCTGCCACCTTAATGTCGCCGCCATGGCCCGAAATGGGGCAGGAGTCGTAGAAGCCGTTGTAGCTCACATTCAGTTTCTTGCCTTGGCCGAAGTCCTTGTTCATCAGCTTTATGCCCGTCGAGTCGGGGTATGCCTTATAATAACCGAGCAACACGCCGTCGTCGCCTTCCACGTTGATGAAAGTGTATTGGTTTTCAATGACTTTTACGGGCGCGATCTTCACGCCGTCCTTTTCCTGCACGAGGTTGAACGAGCGCTCGGCAGGCTTCAGGTCGCCGGTGAAATAGGCGGCTTGGGGCACGCCGTAGCCGAAGGCGTAGTCGAAATAGGGGTAGAGGTCGGCTGACTTCTCGATTTCGGTCTTCATTTCAAGGGCGGTCTTGTCGCGCATGGTCTGCCAAGCGCAGGCACAGAAGCCGGCGGTCAGTGGGCTGGCGAAGGAGGTGCCGTAGGCGTCGGTGAATCCGCCGCTTGGATTTGCCACGGCTGCATGGCCGAAGGCCACCACATTGGGCTTGCGGCGCTTGTCGGCGGTGGGACCGTAGGAGCTGAACGAGATGTGGCTGTATTTCTCCAAGTCGTTGTCGATGCCGCCCACGCAGAGCACGTTCTCGGCGTCGGAGGGTGTGATGATGGTCATCCAGCGCTTGTCGTCGCCCTCGTTGCCGGCGGAGTTGCACACGAGGATGCCTTTCTCCACGGCTTTGTTGGCGGCTTTGGCGACGTAGGAAGTGCCGTCCATGTCGCGGGTCCAGTGGCGGTCCTTGCCATAGCCGAGCGAGCTGTTGATGATGTCGGCGCCGTTCTTGTCGGCCCACTCGGCACCCTGCGCCCCCCACACCTCTTCCTTGAACGGCTCAGGGTCGATTTCGGTGCGGGCCAATAGGAACTCGGCGCCTGTGGCCAAGCCGAGCATCTGTCCCTCGTCGTTGATGCCGGCGATGCAGCTCAGCACCATCGTGCCGTGGGTGCTCCAGCCGTAAACGTTCTCCTTGCGATTTGGGAAGTTGTAAGTCTTGACAATCTGGTTGTTATCGCGCAGGTGCTTGAAGGCCGGGTGGGTGTCCACTTTCGGGAAGCCGCCATCCATCACGCAAATGCGCAAGCCTTTCCCGTTGATGCCCTTGTCGACGAAATGCTGGCCGCCGAAGCGTTTCAGTTGGTCGGTGAGGAGGTCTTTCGCGTCACCAATAACTCCTTTGGTTTCGGTTTCAACGCAGGCCGCCGTGCCATGTGAAACGATTTCCTGCACACGCGCCACGAAAGGCAGGCGTGCAATCGAGGCAGCGTTGTCGTCGGTGGCCACGACGCCCACGGCGTTGAGCCAGCGCGACTCGCCGAAAAGCTCGGTGGAGTAAGAGCCAACAGCATTGACGTAGCTGTCGTTCAGCGGGTAGTTGCTGATGTCGTAGAGGTCGGCACCGCAGCGGTTGTAACGCTCGATGGCCTTCGCGTCGAAGTAGGAGTAGGGGTCGAATTGGGTGTCGTTTTTGTCGGTGAAGAACACCCAGTAGCACTTTTCTTGCGCCATTCCCGCCATGGCGAGCAGTGCAAAAATGGCGATGAATAAACTTTTTCTCATAAAAATTGAAATTTTGCCGCAAAGTTAAACTATTATTTGCTATCTTTGTCTCGAATTAACTCAAAATTTTGCCTATGGAAAAGAACCTTACGAAAGAGAAATTCGAGATTTTCATGATGCTTTGCGCTGCGGGCATTGATGGTAACATCTCGATGAACGAGCTGGAACGCATCTTGATGCAATTCGACGAAAGGAGTTACAACGAGGTGTTCGAGTCATGGAAGTCGATGACCAGCCCCGCATGGCTCAGTTTCTTCAAGGAGCACAAAGACGAGTTCCTCAAGACAGAAGAGGACAGAGCCGCTTTCCTGGCCGACATTAGCGACATCATCGCCGCTGACGGAGGCGAGACCAACCTGAAGGAGCAGAACTTCATGAAAGTGATGGAAATGCTTATTAATGACGAGCTTTGATTCGTTTTTAGACCCTCAACCGCCCTTTTCTAAATTAGAATCATTCTAATTTACGATTTGGGCGGTTTTCGTATTTGTAATAGATTGTAAATCAGCGACATGAAAAAACGAAAAAATTCCAAAAAACTTTCTGTATTATTTGGAATTGGCCGAAAAATTTCCCTAAATTTGCAGCGCAATTTGGAACATCCAAGTTAGATTAACAAAAACTCAATAAACAACCATAAAAAATTGTAATATGGCAAAAGTTAAGTCATTAGCGGAACTGAAAGCTATGAGAGAGAAGCTTCAGTCGAACCTCGACCTTCGCGAGAAGAGCAACGACCCCGATTCGTTGGTCCAGATCAAGGTCGCCATGGCCACCTGCGGTATCGCCGCCGGCGCCAAGCAAGTTATGGAACACATGATGGAGAAGGCCGACGAGCTGAAGCTCGGCATCGTCTTCACCCAAACGGGCTGCATGGGCTACTGCCACGCCGAGCCTACGATTGAGGTGAAGTGCCCCGGCAAAGACCCCGTCGTTTTCGGCCATGTCGACAACGCCAAGGCCGACGAGATCCTCACCAAGTATGTGATGAACAACGAAATGGTGGAAGGCGTCATTCCCGTGAACTACGAAACTATCTAACTAACTAATTCGGAGGAATTTATATGGCAAAAATCAAGATGCACGTGCTTTGCTGCGGTGGTACAGGCTGCCAGGCTTCGGCAGGTGCTGAAATCGTCAAGAACTTCGAGACCATCCTGGCCGAGAAGGGCTTGCAGGATGAAGTTCAGGTGGTCAAGACGGGTTGCTTCGGCTTCTGCGAGAAGGGCCCCATCGTCAAGATCATGCCTGACAACACGTTCTACACCCAAGTGAAGCCCGAAGACGTCGAGAAGATCGTCAACGAGCACATCATCAAAGGCCGTAAGGTCACCGACCTGCTCTATCTCGACCCCGAGAACAAGGAGCACGTTGCCGACTCGAAGCACATGGGCTTCTACCGCAAGCAACTCCGCATCGCCTTGCGCAACTGCGGCTTCATCAACCCAGAGAACATCGACGAGTGCATCTCGCGCGGCGGCTACGAAGCCCTCGGCAAGTGCCTCAGCGAAATGACCCCCCAACAGGTCATCGACGAAATCACCAAGTCGGGTCTTCGTGGCCGCGGCGGCGCTGGTTTCCCGACCGGCGTGAAATGGGGCCTCTGCGCCAAGAACCAGGCCGACCAGAAGTACATCATCTGCAACGCTGACGAGGGAGACCCGGGTGCGTTCATGGACCGTTCCATCATGGAAGGCGACCCGCACAGCGTCATCGAGGCCATGGCCATCGGTGGCTACGCCATCGGCGCCACCAAGGGCTTGGTCTACATCCGTGCTGAATACCCGCTGGCTATCCACCGCCTGCAAGTCGCCATCGCCCAAGCTCGCGAATACGGCCTGCGCGGTACCGACATCCTCGGTTCAGGCTTCGATTTCGACATCGAGCTGCGCTACGGCGCCGGCGCTTTCGTCTGCGGTGAAGAGACTGCTCTGATCCACTCGATGGAAGGCAAGCGTGGCGAACCCACCTTCAAGCCCCCGTTCCCGGCTGTGGCTGGCTACAACATGAAGCCCTCCAACGTGAACAACGTGGAGACCTACGCCAACATCCCGATCATCATCAACAAGGGCGCCGACTGGTTTGCCAGCATCGG
>CAMOCK010000209.1 GCA_946610645.1 uncultured Bacteroidales bacterium | reverse complement strand
GGTTCATACAACCACGGCCAAAGTTGCACCCTCGAAGCCACGGCCAACGAGGGCTACACCTTTGTGAAGTGGACCAAGAACGGAACGCAAGTCAGCACCAACGCGAGCTACACCTTCACCGTGACCGCATCGGGGGCGTATGTGGCGCATTTCCAGCAGCAAAGCTATACCATCACTGCGACGGCCAATCCCACTGATGGAGGCACCGTCGCAGGCGGCGGTTCATACAACCACGGCCAAAGTTGCACCCTCGAAGCCACGGCCAACGAGGGCTACACCTTTGTGAAGTGGACCAAGAACGGAACGCAAGTCAGCACCGATCCGACCTATACTTTCAATGTGACCGCTTCGGCATCCTATGTGGCTCATTTCCAACAGCAAAGCTATACCATCACCGCGACAGTCAACCCAGAGGAAGGCGGCACGGTGACAGGCGACGGCACCTATGCGTACGGCGCAAGCTGCACCCTCGAAGCCACACCCAACGAAGGCTTCGAGTTTGTGAAATGGACCAAGGACGGTGTGATGGTTTCTGACGAGCCAGACTACACCTTCGATGTCACCGAATCAGCTGACTATGAAGCTATTTTCCAGATCATCACATACACTATTACCGCCACGGCCAATCCTGCACAAGGCGGCACTGTCACGGGCGACGGCACCTACGAATACGGCGAAACCTGTTCTTTGGAGGCTGAGCCAAATACGGGCTACAATTTCCTCCGCTGGACCAAAAACGGGACTCAGGTTTCAACCAACCCATGTCTTTCCTTCACCGTCACCGAGTCGGCAAGTTATGTAGCTGTTTTCCAACTACAAAGCTTCACCATCACCGCCTCGGCCAACCCGAGCAACGGCGGCGAAATCGACGGCGACGGCATTTACAACTACGGCGAGAACTGCATTTTGGAAGCCACGCCCAACGAGGGTTTTGTGTTTGAAAAATGGACGAGAAACGGAGAATTGGGTCCCACCACACCACTGTGCGCCTTCACCGTGACCGAATCGGCGGTTTATGTGGCCCATTTCCTCGAGCGTTTTACCATCACCCTTACGGCTAATCCGACAGAAGGCGGCCATGTTGAAGGCGACACTTACGGAACCTACGGACAAGTGGTGGTTGCGCGCGCCATCCCCAATGCAGGCTACTACTTCGTCAATTGGACCGAAAACGGCGAGGTCGTTTCCACCGACGACTATTACATCTACACCATCACTAACCATCGCAACCTTGTGGCCAACTTCAACAAGATAACCTACACCCTCACGGCCACCGCAGACCCCGCCGAGAGCGCAACCATTGTGGGCGTGGGCACCTACGGCTGGCAAGAAGAAGTCACTGTGACCGCCATCCCCAATGAAGACTGGGCTTTCCAAAATTGGACGACGGAAAGCGGGATTGTGGTTTCAGAGGAGTTGTCATACACTTTTACCATCGAGCACAACTTCACCTTAATCGCTCATTTCATCCACACCGAAAGTATCGGCGAGAACGGCGTTCCCGTCAAGGTCTATCCCAACCCGACAAAGGGCGAAGTCACCGTGTCGAGCGAGGGTTTGAGCCACATCCGCATCATGAACGCCTACGGGCAGACGGTATATAACGCCAAGATGGATAGCGACCAAGTCCGCATCGACCTTTCCGACATGGCCAAGGGCGTCTATATGATGCACATCGAAACCAATGGCGGGCAGACGGTGAGAAAGATTGTGGTGGAATAACGAATACGTTTCGCGGAATTGTTGTACCTTTGCCCGATAATAAAAACACGTGTTTCCACGTTAGCAAAAAGAGAATTTATACTTATGAAAAAATACATCATCGTCATCCTTTCGGCCCTGTTCATCTTCATCAGCGCCGACCTTCAAGCCCAAAGAAGAAACCCTGCCAAAAACGCCGACTTGGCCTTTGGCCGCAAACAGTACACCGAGGCCGCCGACCGCTACAAGAAAGCCTACCGCAAGGTGCGCCGCAACAAGGAAGAACGCAACCGCATCAGCTTCCAAATGGGCGAATGTTACCGCCTCATCGGCCTCACCAAACGCGCTGAGCCATACTACAAACGGCTGTTGAAAACCGACTATCCCAACATTCATCCAGAGGTGTATCTCAACCTCGCCGAGACCTACAAGATGAACGAGAAATACAAGGACGCCATCGAGATGTATGAGAAATACACCGAAATGGTACCTTCCGACCCACGAGGGCAACTTGGAGCGGAAACCACAGCCTTGATAGCCGAATGGATAGAAAACCCATCGCGCTATGAGCTGACCCCGCTGAAAAAGGTGAACTCCTCGAAAGACTCCGACTTTGGTGCTTGCTGGACAAGCAACAACTTCAACGAGATTATTTTCACCTCCACCCGCGACGCTTCCACCGGAAAGGAAAAAGATGGCATCACCGGACAGGAGTTTGCCGATTTCTTCACTTCGAAGCAAGATCGCAAGGGCGACTGGAGCACACCCGTCCTCGCCGACGAATCAGAGAGCATCAACACTGAGGCCAGCGAAGGCGCGCCTTTCATGAATGCCAAGTTCACGAAACTCTATTTCACTCGCTGCCAAAACGGCGCGCACCGCAAGAACGGTTGCCAAATCATGGTGGCAGGAAAGAGCGGAGGCTCGTTCTCCAACGCCATCCCCATCGAAATCGCAGGTGTCGATACGCTCGACATCGTCGGCCATCCCACCCTCTCGAGCGACGAGCTCATCATGTATTTCGCCGCCGAACGCAAAGACGGTTTCGGAGAAAAGGACATCTGGGTGGCCATGCGCGACAACACTAACGAACCATTCAAACGACCGTTCAACCTTGGAGAAAGAATCAACACCGCCGGCAACGAAGTGTTTCCGTTCCTGCGCCACGACACCGTTCTCTATTTCTCCTCCGACGGCCACGGCGGCATGGGCGGTCTCGACATCTTCGTCAGCTCGATGGACACGGCCGGCAACTGGGGCGAGCCGCGCAACCTGAAATACCCGATCAACTCTATCGGCGACGACTTCGCCATCGTGTTCCACCCCACCCAAGAATGTGGATTCATCTCCTCGAGCCGTGGCAACGCTCGCGGTCTCGACAACATCTATTATTTCGAGGAACCGACCATCCACTTCACCTTCTCAGGCACCGTGAAAGATGCCAAGACCAAGCAGTTTGTCGGCAACGCCAACGTGCGCATGGTGGGCAGCGACGGCTCCAACCTCTCGACACGCACCAACGACAAAGGCTACTTCAACTTCAGCGAGAGCCAAATGAACAAAAACACCACCTACGACATCACCATCGACAAGGACAACTACTTCACACTCAGCGCACAAGAAACCACCATCGGGCTTGAGTTCAGCAAAGACTTCGAGAAGGAATTCGACCTCGAACCCATCCCACAAGAGCCTATCATGCTGCCCGACATCCTTTACGACTTGGGCAAGTGGGACCTCAAGCCGCAGTTTGAGGATTCGCTGCAAGGCCTCATCGAGACCCTGCAAATCAACCCGACCATCACCATCGAGTTGGCCTCGCACACCGATGCCCGCGACACCGACGAGCGCAACGACATACTGTCGCAAAAACGTGCCCAAAGCGTTGTGGATTATCTGATCATTCGTGGCATTGACCCGCTTCGATTGACGGCGAAAGGCTATGGAGAACGTGTGCCCCGCACGATCATGAACGACATCACCGTTAGAGGCTACACATTCAAAGCTGGGACCAGATTGACTGAAGATTTCATCAACTCGCTGCCCAGCACCGAAGTGAAGGAAGCCGCCCACCAAATGAACCGACGCACTGAGTTCCGAATCCTAAGCAAAGATTATGTGCCAAGCACTAAAATCGATGAAAACCAGACCGTTAATATCGCCATCAACCCGCAAGAAGACCAAAGCGAAACGTTCACCATCGACAAAAAAGGCTACTTCACCTTCTTCGCCAATGTGGATGGCTATAGCGAACCTTTCACCTACAGCCAAAACGCCGACTTCTGCATTAGCGAAAGCCGTGCTTTGCAACTGCTGAAGGACGGTCGCCTCACCGCCAACGACTTCAAGGGCGACGTGGACAAAATCCTCACCACGGGCGGCATCCAAAACGGCGCAATCTGTGTCATCAGAGAAGTCAGAATCGCCGGACGCTCACTTTACAATGTAGAATGTAAGGTGGTTAGCAAGATGATCGAGCAATGGGTCATCGGGCAGAAGAACATGAAGCAACTCGGCAACTTCGAGTTTGATACGAAAGAGAAAAAGTTGAAGTTCAAATAATATTGACTGCGAGACTGCGAGACTACGGGACTGCGAGACTTCCAACCCGTAGTCCCGAAGTCCCGAAGTCCCGAAGTCAAAAAAACATGGACAATCGTTACAGCCAACGCGGCGTATCAGCCGAAAAAGAAGACATCCACAACGCCATCAAGAATCTTGACAAAGGCTTGTATCCCAACGCTTTTTGCAAAATCATCCCCGACATTCTCGGCCATGACCCGCTGTATTGCAACATCATGCATGCCGACGGCGCAGGCACCAAATCGTCGTTGGCCTACCTCTATTGGAAAGAGACCGGCGACATGAGCGTGTGGGAAGGCGTGGCGCAAGACGCCGTGGTGATGAACACCGACGACCTCATCTGCGTGGGCGCAACCGACAACATGCTCCTCTCCTCCACCATCGGG
>CAMOCK010000208.1 GCA_946610645.1 uncultured Bacteroidales bacterium | reverse complement strand
TTTCTCAATCTGTTCAGTGATGTATTTCACTTGGTCGATGTTCAGTTCGCGGGCGGTCACCATCACGTCGGCGAATTGCGAATAATAGCGCACGGCTTCAAGGTTGGTGATGTTGCATTGCGTCGACATGTGGACCTCGATTCCGATTTTCCGGGCATATTGGATGACGCTTTGGTCGGAGGCGATGATGGCCGAAATGCCGTTGGCCTTGATGGCATCCAAGAGTTGGTGCATCTCGTCCATCTCCTCGTCATAGATGATGGTATTGACTGTGACATAGCTCTTTACGTTGTTCTCGGCGCAGGTCCCGGCCAATTGGCGCAGGTCGTCGAGGGTGAAGTTCTTCGCCGAGCGCGAGCGCATGTTGAGTTTGCCGATGCCGAAATAAACGCTGCCGGCACCGGCTTGTATGGCGGCTGCGAGGGCCTCGTAGGAGCCCACCGGAGCCATGATTTCGATGTGTGGTTTCATCATTTCAATAGTTTTCTTTCAGCCAAAGGTCGAAAAATCTGTCATAAACGAAATACTGTCCGTTTTCTTCTGTAACCAACTCTTTGTCCAACAAACCATTGCAAGCCGATTGGACGGTGCTGGTCGAGTAGAGCTTATGGCGTTTCACAAAACTAACCGAGGTGATTTTGGCGGCCTTCCCTTCATGGTTGATGGCTAACAACAGTTCCTTCTGTTTTTCAGGCAGTTGGAACATCTTTTCGGCGTAGGTGAAATCGTTGGTGTCGATAATGTTTCGGATGGCCTCTTCCATTTCGTCGAGGCCGTAGCGTTGGGTCTTGTTAGGCAGAAAAAACAAGGTGTTTAGCGTTTTCTGCATGTACCAAGTGATGCCTTCGAACCGGCTGTACAACTCATCTATCACATTGGATTCCAGTGTTTTGTTTGCTTCGGCAAAATGATGGCAGGCAAACTCGCGGTATTTCTCCTTGTCGATGGGGCCAAGGTGCATCACCGAGGCACTTTGGTAGAATGGGTGCGCTGCGCTCGTGAAAATGTCGCCCATCAGGTGGCGTTGGCTGCCAGCGAAGATGAATTTGGTGTTGTGGCATTGTTGGATGTAGGTGCGCAACAAGGCCTCCACATTCTTTTCAGGAAACTTGGCAATTTGTTGGAACTCATCAATTGCGACGATGTTAGGGCGGTCGGAATGTTCGAGATAATGGAAGATTTCCTCTAATGAAACTTGTGGCTCACGGATGTCGCCCAATTGGATGTTGAGCTTCGGAAGTCCGGTCAAGTCGGTGGTCATCACGAAGGCCATCGACCTGACCGCCGCGCTGAATTGTTGCAGCCAAACTGCTCCTTTAGGCGCAAGGGCATTGACGATGGCGCGGCTCATCATGTAAACCATCTCGCGAAGCGTGCCCACCGAGTAAAAATCAATGAAAAACAAGTTATAGTCTTTCTTCAAGTCAAAGGTGTAGAAGCAGTGATGTATCAGTCCCGATTTGCCGATTTTGCGGGTGGCTATCAAGGCGACATCGTTGCCGTTTTCCAATTCGCGCAGCAGTTGTTGGCTTTCTTTCTCCCTGTCGCAGAAATATTTAGCAGAAACATAACCTTTAGTTACAAACGGATTCATCATGGTTTTATGTAGAAATAATTATGCAAAAGTAATAATTTAATTGACATAAAAACAAGAATTGATGAAAAACCACCTGTTCTGCTAAAGGCTTCACTTCGCTTTCTTGAATTCCTTTTTCAAATCGCCATCCTTGATAAGTTGGTTGATGTAGGCCGTGTCGATGCCCATAGGATTGCTGCCGTTGTAGTCATAAAGATTGTAGTTGTCAGTGGCACTAAAAAACTCAATGAAAGGGTCGTCGTCGATAATCATTTGCTTCAATGTGTCAACTGAATAACTCATTACGTTTTCATTGTATTCCTTTGGGCTGATGGAAAGAAACGCTGCATCGGGCGACATTTCGTGATGAAGATAATAACCTCCACAAAGCGGCATGGGAAAAAGCGTAGTGTCGATGTCGTCGAAGTAGCCGTAAACGAAGTCCTTGCCCTTATTATAGAGGACGTATGCGTTGTTGGCATAGTCGCCTTTCATCTTGTAAACCTGCACGAAGTCGCCATTAATGCAACATTTCCATTTGATGCAGGAACTCATTGAAACGGCGACGAGCAGCATTGCAAAAACAACAAATCTTTTCATAACCATGTGAATTTTAAATCTTGAATCTTGAATTTACTGCTTTGGCCTAACGGCGACAATCTTGAAGTTGTTGAACCATCCTTCGGTGCTGTCAGTGCCGTTGCTGATGACTAAGTGGTAGCGGCTCATGGGTTGGTCGCCCATATAGAATTGCGTTCCCGTGTTGTATCCCGTGCTCACGGTGTCGCAAAAAATGACATGGTTTTGTCTGTTGCTGATGCTGACGACGCACTCACCGAGATAATCGTGGAAGTACACATAAACGGTTTTTCCCCAATAGCCCGCCTCGATGTTCGGATGGCGCATGTCGCCATTGGAAAGCGAGCCTTTGATGTCGATTTTGTTCTTGTCGTCGATGAGGTTGTTCGAACTGGTCTCCTTACTGCATGAAGCCGTTATCAAAGCGACAAACAAGACGGCGATTGGTGATAAGTGTTTGGTTTTCACGTTTTTGTTATATATAGTGTTACTCCTCTGCATTTTCAACAAACATGTCTTCAGTGACTGTTAATTCAAAGCAAGCCTCATAGATCACAAACTCAGGAGTTACATAAGACCGAAACTTGCCTGCCTCGTCGTAATAGTCTCTTGGCAGGTATTGGAGCACATTGCCACCGACCATTCGATACATGATGAAATGACTCAACTTGTCATTGACGAATTCATCGGAAGGTTCTGTCTCTTTCACGCTTCCTTCATAAACGCCGAGCATCTGTGTGGCTTCCTTATTGGGTTGGATTTGAATGATGTGAACCGTGTCGTGTAGAATGTCTTCATACTCCATAACTATTGAGGAATTTGTTTTGTTATAAACTCTCAAATAGGTTTCAAATTTCCCGTCGAAGAACGGGTCTCTACAACTGGTCATCGTAATGGTTGCCAAAAGCAAAAAGGCAAGATTTAATGTGGATTTTTTCATGATGTTGAGTTTTTAGGATTTGGTTTTGTAGTTATGGTACTCTTGTCAGAGAGAAATCGCCTTTCTTGAAATAGAGCAGGCCAAACTCCTTGTTGTAGTACCAATCGTAGAGCAACTCGCCGGTGAATTGGCTGTAAAGGATCTCGTGGTGGACATGCTCGTAATCAATGCCATTGATGGTGCAGGTGTTGTATGGCCACAAGCTGATATCCAAGTCGATGCCATCGGAATAGAAAGAAAACATTCTTTCGGGCCGTGCCGTGAAGCAAAGCCGTTTCCCGTTCCATTCCTCACAGATGAGGATGACTGTTCGGGCATAGCACTCGGTTGAATGGGGGTCGGAGTGCATTAAGTCTCCGCCGTTGAGTGCGTTATTGTATTGCCCTGCATCGTACGGATAGATTTCGTCGCGAGCGAGCTGATAGGATAGCGTGTCGCCGTCTTGGTTGAGGAATTTCACGGTCTGCCCTTCACGGTAAGGAATGGCTGCCGCGTCTTCATCGGATAGTTTCAACCTGATGTCTGCATGTTTGACGCATGAACTCATCAGCAGGAGCGTCATGCCAATAAATAAGATCTTTTTCATATCACTTGTTGTTGAATTTGTATCTGATTCCTATGCTGAAAAGGCCTTCCATGCCAAGACCCTCTTGGATGAAGCCTGCGATACGGTCATTGCCAACCTCGATGCCCAAGGCGGCCTGCCACGCAAAGCAGCAGTGCTGGTCGGGCGGGTTCACCTCATACAGCTCTGGCTGGAATTCCTTGAGCCGATACCCCCAAAAACTGACGCCTGCCCCGAATTTGGTATAAAGCACGAAATGCTTCAAGCTGATGCAGTTGAGCTTGAGATGCCCCATGATGCTATGGCTCGACTCGTAGAGGTTGGCCACATTGGGGTTGAAACTGTTGCCGTGGTGGCGGTAGTCGATTTCTCTCGGATCGAAACAATAGGTGCCACCCAAGCCAACATGCTTGTTGAAATAGTAAGTATAAGAGCCGTATATAGCCCCAATTTTGTCCATCCAGCAATCAAATCTGGAAACGAGATCGGCAGAAATGCTGGTCACGGGATGGAATCCATAGCCGATGCTGACTTCGTGCCGACGGAAGTCTTGCACCGCTTCTTGTTCTTTTTCTTGCGCAATGGAAGACAACGCAAAAGCCATCAGCAAGAGCGAAATAAGGATGTTGTTCTTCATAAATTATTGAATTTTAAATATTTGAATCTCGAATTATTAATCATTTAATCCCCGTTTCGCTGCGGTCGGATTGCAAATCCAACCGAACAAACTCTGGTTCAATGGGTACGGGGACGCGATTGGGCGATGCCTCGTTCTCGAAATGGAACCATGCAGAGGCTTCCTCGGTTCCGTTGGTGATGTAAAGCCGGTAGTCGCCAGTGGGTTCGTTCTCCATGTAGATGCGTAACGTAGCAGGTGCTTGTTTCTGCACGTTTCGGGCATACAGCACATCTTCGTTTTCGGCGGAAAGGGTCATCAGGCAGGGCTCGACAGGTTCGTTGAAATAAACATAAACAATCTTCCCCACCAACTCTGCGTAGATGTTGACATACCGCATGTCGGGTTTCAGCAGCGAGCCTTTCAGGTCGATTTTGTCCTTTTCGTCGCCAGATGCATATTCCATCGTGGGCTTGTGCCTTTCGAAAGGATTGAACTTTTTGCATGAGCCTATCATCAAGGCAACGGCAGCAAGAACGGTGAATATTAAATATCTGTATTTCATCGGTTTATTGATTGTTTTTCATTTTGTTGTTGAGGCTTGCCCTCACCTTGTCGACATTATAGACGCTGCAACCGAGCGCATCGGCATACTCTTGTCGGGAAAGTTTGAAGTGCGACAGCAGGCAGTAGCGGAACTCCGTTTCGGTCAAGTCGGGGTATCGTTCCCTGACGGAAGCGATGAAGCCCGGATGCACGCCCTCGAAGGCTGCCTCGAAGCTCGCCCAATGGTCTTCGCCCTCGAAGAGCGACTTCTCCAAGTCCTTGAAAGCCATCGGGTTGCTCCTGTCGCGCGAAAGCACTTCAAAGCAGCGGATGATGTGGCATTTTTGCAGGTATTCGTCTTTCAGCTTGTCGCCAAATGCTGCCTGTAATTCACTTTGTTGTGCGTTCTGTTTTTGCAGTTCATCGTATTGTGCTTGCATCGTGGTCTGCTCTTGCTGTTGCTGCGCGTTGCGCTTCTTCAGTTCCAGCAGGTTCGCATTGACCTCCGCTTCGATGCGTTTCTTTTTTAAGGCGTTGAGAACCAGTATGGTGACTAAAACCAAGGCCGCAATCAAGACGATGGTCAGCACAATGATCACCCTTTGCCGCGAGAGCATCTGGCGGTTGTGTTGGTTGGCTTGTGCTTCAAAGTCGTATTTCTTCTGGATTTCGAGGACGGAGCTTTGAGTTTGGTCGGAAAGCAAGTCCAAGGCGACTTTTTCGTGCTGTTTCTCAAACTGATAGGCCTTTTCGTAGTCGCCTACGGCTAGTGCGTCCTTAATCAAGAATCCATAAACGGCGGCTTGGGTCTCAGGCGAAATTTCAGTTCGTTCTATCGCGCTGAGCATCTGTGTCTTGTAGTATTCCAACGAGTCGCGGTCGCCCGAGGCCAAAAACACTTTCGCCAAGTTGAGCAGCGCGACGGGGCGACGTTTCTCGTCAGACAGCGGCAAGGCTTTGCGCAGGCAGTCCAAGGCGGCTTCGTTGTCGTCAGTGAGCTGATAGGCAACGGAATAGTTGTTCAAGACGGAGGCTTCGGTTACTTTGTCTTCGGCGGTTTGGGCCAAATTCAGGGCTTGTTCCAAATAGACAAACGCGCTGTCGTATTCGTCGACGACGAGGTCCATCATGGCCACGGCATTGAGGCAGCGGGCCTTGCGCGAGAGGCTGTCGCCCCACAGCGCGGCGGCGGCCTTGTAGTTCGTGATGGCTTCGGCCTCGTTGCCGCTTGCGTTGAGCAGGTCACCTATATAATATTGCGCGAAGGCTGCGCTCACCGAGTCGCCAGCCTGCCGACCGTATTCGTCCGCCTTCTTGTAGCAGTTCATCGCCGACTCGTACTCCTTTTTGGCCTGGCGCACGCAGCCGCTGTAGAGCGCGGCGGGCGCGGCGTTTTCGTAGTCCTTTTGGCGCACGAAGTAGTCGTAAGCCTCAAAGATTTGGTCGTCTTGGCTGATGTCTTCGTAGGCCTTGTATTTGGCTCTCACCTCCTCCACCACGGCGCGCATCTGCTCCGTCTTGCTTTTCGTGTTGCAAGAGGGGAAGAGCAGAAGTGCTGCGAGGCACAAAAAAACTGTTTTCGTTTTCACCGATTTGCAGTTCATGGCGTGTTCTGTTTTTCGGTGCAAATGTATTACAAAAAATCGTTGAAAAACGCAATCCTATCGGCCATTACAAGTTTTTGTAAATAACTAATATTGATAATCAATAGATTATGGTTTTTGATTACAAATATTTGGTTGTTGTTGTGGCAAAAAAAAACCGCAACATTGTGCGGTTTTTCGTTCTTTTCGGCTCGAAGTGCCGCCATTAGAACCTATATCGGATGCTAAGGCCGAAATCAGCCCATCGTAATACAGCGTTAGGGATAAGATACAAGCACGGACGAAAATCTAATGATAGCTGGAGCGGGATGGCATTGAAATGATAGTCCATACCAACTTGACCCACTGCTCCTGCCGCGCCTGCAAAGTTAATTGGATGATTATAGGAGTGACCATCATAGTAGAATAGTTCGAATCTGGGACCAAAACCAAAATACCACCCAAGGTTTTTAGCGGCAGAAATATCAAAATGCAGTTGATAGACGCCCGTTAAAAACAAATACCCTATGTCATACTCATCATCAACCCTGTAACCAAGGTCTGCCTCTATGCGGTTAAGGTCATTTATACTTCGCTGATAGGAGATTTCCCCACAATACCATTGATTGCCTCCGCTAAGGCGAACACCTATGGCATTGTTCTGTGCCTTTGCTGCAAAGGCCAAACCTATAACTGCAACCGCAAGAAAAATGGCCTTTTTCAATTTCATGAGCACAATAAAAGGTGTTTGTGTTTACGTAGGGCAAAAATACACAATTTTACCGTATAAACAGCCGCAAACTATAAATTCAATCTTCTGTTTAGCTCGGCGGTTTTCTCCTCGAAGCCTTTCTTGCCAAGCAGCGCGAACATGTTCTTTTTGTAAGCCTCCACGCCAGGTTGGTCGAAAGGATTCACGTCGAGCAGGTAACCGCTGAGGGCGCAGGCCATCTCGAAGAAATAAACCAACTCGCCGAGCACATGGGCAGAAATTTCGGGGACAATGATGCGAATGTTGGGCACGCCGCCGTCCTCGTGGGCCAAGACGGTGCCCAATTCTGCCTTGTGGTTCACCTCGCTGATGCGTTTGCCAGCGATGTAGTTGAGTTGGTCGAGGTCGTCGGCCTCGGTTGGGATGCGGAGCTCGTGGCTGCTGTTTTCGACGGAAACCACGGTCTCGAAGAGGTTGCGCAAACCGTCTTGGATGTATTGCCCCATCGAATGCAGGTCGGTGCTGAAGGTGACCGAGGCTGGGAATATGCCCTTGTGTTGCTTGCCGTGGCTCTCGCCGTAGAGTTGCTTCCACCATTCGCTGAAATACATCAGGCGCGGCTCGTAGTTCACCATGATTTCGTTGGTCAGGCCCTTTTCGTACAATGCATGGCGCACTATGGCGTATTGCGACACGGGGTTGTCCTTTGTGGGATTCTCCTTGCAGCGTTTTTCCATCTCGGCAGCACCTTGCACCAAGGCGCGGATGTCGATGCCAGCCACGGCGATGGGCAGCAGGCCCACGGGGGTCAAAACGGAGAAGCGTCCGCCCACGTCGTCGGGCACGATGTAGGTCTTGTAGCCTTTCACGTTGGCCAACTGCTTCAAGGCGCCACGGGCCTTGTCGGTGATGGCCACGATGCGCGTAGCGGCTTCCTGCTCGCCGTATTTATTAATAATGTGTTGCTTGAGGATGCGGAAGGCGATGGCCGGCTCGGTGGTCGTTCCCGACTTGGAGATGACGGCCAACGAGTAGTCTTTCTTGTCCAAAACGGCGAGCAAGTCGGAGAGGTAGTCCTCGCTCATGTTGTGTCCGGCATAGACCACCAAAGGCTTCTCGCCCGTCAGCGGCGCGAAGTGGTTTTGTAACGCCTCGATGACGGCGCGTGCGCCGAGATAGGAGCCTCCGATGCCGACGACGACGAAGATCTCCGACTTGCGTCGCAATTCGGCGGCCGTTTTTTCAATGTCGGCAAGCAGGTTTTCGTCGGTTTCCGACGGCAGGCTGACCCAGCCGAGGAAGTCGTTTCCAGAACCTGTTTTGTCGAAAACCGTCTTGTAGATATCTGATATTCTTGATTTTAAATCTTTGACAACGGCGTTGTCCAAAAAAGGATTGGTGTGTGAAAGGTCTATTTTCATGGTATTAGTGTTTGTATTAATGCTGCGAAGATAGGAAAAATGGAAAAAGCAATAGAAAAAACCATAAAACAGCGAGTTTTTTTGTTGTTTTTTGTGTTTGGTATAAAAAAAAGCATTATCTTTGCCTACGTTTTTTTTTTGATGTAATACTTATGTCACAGATTAAGATTTTATTGGCTGAAGATGACAAAAACTTAGGTATGATTCTGAAGGCCTTTTTGGATTCTAAAGGATTTCCCACAACTTTATGTCAAAATGGAACAGAGGCTTTGCAGGCCTTTAACAGTCAAGATTTTGACTTCTGCCTTTTCGACGTTATGATGCCAGAGAAAGACGGTTTTACTTTGGCGAAGGAGATCAAGAAAAACAACCCTTTCGTTCCGTTGGTTTTCCTCACCGCAAAGAAGGAGCAGGAAGACATTCTCGAAGGCTTCAGGATTGGTGCCGACGATTATGTCACCAAGCCTTTCAGCATGGATGAGTTGCTGATGCGCATACAGGCCGTCAGTCGCAGGTGCGCTTTTGTAAAATCGGAGCCCACAACCTATCAGTTGGGCGAATTCACCTTTGACGCGCCGCGTCATGTTCTGACCAACGGGAAAGAAACCAAGAAACTGACCTCTAAGGAGGCTGACCTTTTGTTGCTGCTTTGCGAAAACATGGGTAGCACCTTGGAACGTGCTGTCGCTTTGAAACAGATTTGGGAGGAGGAGTCTTACCTCAATGCCCGATCGATGGACGTTTACATCACCAAGCTCCGCAAGTTCTTCAAGGACGACCCGGGGGTTGAGATCATCAACGTGCATGGTGTTGGATTCAAGTTGGTGACGAAGTGACCCAACGAACAAAGCCCGTCTTTTGACGGGCTTTTCTTTTGAGGTACCTGGCGGATTCGAACCGCCGTCCCCGGTTTTGCAGACCGATCCCTAACCACTCGGGCAAGGTACCCTTTTGCGGGTGCAAAAATACAACTATTTCTTGAAACGCAAGCGTTTTTTTGAAAAAAAATCACACTATGCCGCGCGCCGACAGTTTCAGCCAGTTCCAAGCGACCAGTGCCGCAAAGAGCACAGCGCAATAGATGTAGAAAAGCGTCATGTCCTTGCGCCGCAGGCGCGTCATGGCATAGGCAGCCATCAGCAGCAGCAAGGGAACCGCTGGCTCGTGATAGCGCTCCGAGTTGGCCGCAAACGAGCACATGATGATTGCCAAGTAGGATAGTTCGTAGGCCCCGATGAGCGAAAAATCGCGCCATTTCTTTTGCCGAAGCGCCACAACGATGGCCAACATAGCGAAGAAAGCGATCAAATTCTTCACATAGATACTGCCGTTGATCATCTTGTTGTGGTCGTTGGCCTCTTCCGTCAAAGGGGCCAACGGCACCACAAACGCTCCAGGAGCCAGATACTTTGTATGTGCCAATTTGCTGTGCTTCATGCCCAACTTCTCGTACCGTTCCTGCTGGAAATTCCAGTCGTAGAACCTTCTTTCGTAGATGTAGCGCATTTCGACGCCTATCTTGGTGAAGAGGAAAGCCAAGAACACGACGACTGTGGCCGAGGCGATAATGATTTTCCCTTTGTTTCCGACCCTGTCTTTGGGCGACAAGATGACAAACACGAGGAATGCAAAGATAAGGCACATCCCGACGATGGTGCGAAAGCCCAAGGTGAGACCTGTCAGGAGAACAGGGAACAGGATGTTCCAAACCGTGTATTTCTTGCTTCTGATGAGATAGTCCATGCGCTCAAGGGCGAGGATGGAGAGGAACAACAACTCGGTCTCTTTGGTGTGCAGGCCGCAGCTTTGGATCAGCATGGGCATGAAGACACACATCACGGCGGCCAAACGGCCTGTGCGCTCGCCCATGGTGCGCGTCGCCAACTTGTAAATCACGACACACATGTAGGCGCTCATCAAGGCCTTGAAAATCCTCGGGGTCAAAATATTAGGGCCGAATATGGTGTAAACTAACGTAAGCCACAGCATATAGCCTTGGTCGGAGAAGCCCATGGTGAACCTGTCGAGAATCTGGAATACCACCGAAAAATTGCCTTGCTTGACGAGCCGCATGAAGGTTTGCGACGACTTGTGGTAGCTCAGGCTGTCGGCTGCGCCGTACTCGAAAGCAACGCCTGTTTCATAGTAATAATAGTAGCACATCAAGAAAGCATACAACGCCCTGATTGCTAATGCGGTGAAGAACACCTTTCGGCGAAACAGCTTCGGGTCGTCGTTTTTCCAACGTGGATAGAAAAACGTGGTAAGCCCAAAGAAAAACAAGACTTCCCCGATGCCCCACAATATCCATTTGGTTTGCAAAGCCTGGTTTGGAAACGCTATGCTGACGACGATGAGAGCAAAGAGGTAAACTCCAATTCCCAAAAGGGAGATATGGCGTAACAGCTTGCTTCCCATCAGAACTGGAATATGCCATTTCCGCCTTTGCGTTTCTTGTTGGCGCGTTTGAACATTTCTTTGGCTTCGGGCTTGTGTGCCTCACCAATCTTCTTCATGTCGGCACGTTCCCACGAGTGTTGTTTGAATTCCTGCATAAAACGGAACAAATTCTCCGTGGCAACGAGAACGGGCGCGTTGTAGATTTCGGTGAGCGAGTCTGCCCAGGTCTCGAATTCGATGTGAAGGTTGCGCGAAACGGCGTCATAATCATAAGTGAAGGGCCACCAGTTCGTGCTGTCGGTGCTTACGTTGTCTTTTTGGATGCCGGTGCCGTCGTCATAAAAGTACATGACGAAGCCCGCAGCCGTGTCGTAGGGGTTGAACTCCATGTATTTGTATGAGTCGGGGATGACATCGCCCCAGAAATCGACATTCCAGTGTGCCACGTTAGATACGCCAAAAGCCATGTTGCTGATGTCGGTAAGTTCGACGAGGTCTGTCGTGTTCTGCAATACGCTTACTTTGACCTGCACCTTTCCTTTGCTGGAGGTGATGGTAAAGGAAGAGGAACGATCCGACCTGTCGTCCATCGGATCCGCCAAAATGGCAATCGTCATGTCGCCACTTCTTCCTCCTGTCAAGACTTGCGTTGTGTCGATGAGGGTAAGCGTCACAGGTCCGTTTTCGGTCATCACGGTCTTGTCATACGTCTTCCTGATGGTGTACCATTCTGCATCGTCGTCGATGCTGATGGTCCAATCGCAGTTGGCGCTGATGCTGATCTCTTGCACACTACCCACGTCGCCCGGAAACCAAAGTTCGTATGCCGACAAGGTGATTTGCTCTTTCTTGCAACTGACGAAACAGAGTCCGACAATGGCAAATAAAATGACAGTCAATAAGTTGTGTTGCTTTTTCATTTTATTGAATGTTTAATTAAAACGGCAAAATTACGATTTTTTTCGTTTTGACTTGGTTTGTTTCGTTTTTTTCCGCTGCCCAAGGTCGTCGGCCAGCATTTCGAAGTCCATCCTGTGCTTGAACAAATCGACGGCTTTGACGACCACGCGCACCTCGTCGCCCAATTGGATGACTCGGCCTGTTTCCTGGCCTACTACGCGGAAGTTGTCGTCGTCCAGATAATAATAGTCGCCGGGAAGGTTCTCGTAGCGCACCATGCCCTCGCATTTGTTGCCTTTCAGTTCGACAAACAAGCCCCACTTGCTTACGCCCGACACCAAGCCTTCAAACACCTGCCCGATCTTGTCTTGCAGATATTCGGCCTGCTTGTACTTGATGCTTTGGCGTTCCATGTCTTCGGCCTGCTTCTCCATCTCGCTGGAATGCTTGCACATTTCCTCATATTTCTTCTTGTCGGCAGATCCTTGTCCTTCAATGAGATAGCGTTCTATCAGGCGGTGCACCATCAGGTCGGGATAGCGGCGGATGGGCGAGGTGAAATGGGTGTAGTAGTCGAAAGCCAAACCGTAGTGCCCGATGTTGTCGGTGCTGTAAACGGCTTTGGCCATGGTGCGCAAAGCCACGGTTTCGATGAGGTTTTTCTCGCCCTTGCCTTCCACGTCCTTGAATAGTTTGTTGTAAGAATTGACCAGGGTGCTGCGGTTGCTGAGGTTCATAGAGTAGCCTAAACGTGACAAGAGCAGTACGAACTTGTTGAGTTTCTCAGGGTTAGGCTCGTCGTGGATGCGATACACGAAGGTGTGGTTGTGCCACTTGCTTTCGGGTTTGCCGAAGGTTTCGGCCACGGTGCGGTTGGCCAAGAGCATGAAATCTTCAATCAGCTCGTGGCTTTCGTTTTGCTCACGCACATAGGTGTCGATGGGCTTCTTGTTCTCGTCGAGGATGAATTTCACCTCCTCCGAGTGGAAGTTGATGCTGCCCAAGGCCATGCGCTGCTCGCGGAGCTTGGTGGCCAAGCTGTTGAATTTCAATATTTCGTCTTTGTAGTCGCCATTGCCGCCTTCGATCATGGCCTGCACTTCCTCGTAGGTGTAGCGTCGGCACGACTTGATGACGGTCTTGCCAATCCAGTGGTCGTAGATCTTGGCATCGTCGTCCATCTCGAAGACGGCGGAGAAGGTCAGTTTTTCCTCGTCGGGACGGAGAGAGCACACGTTGTTGCAAAGTTTTTCAGGCAACATGGGTATGGTTCTGTCCACGAGATAGACGGAGGTTCCTCTGTCGAGAGCCTCTTGGTCGATGGCCGAGCCGGGCCTGACGTAGTGCGACACGTCGGCGATGTGGACGCCCACCTCCCAATGGCCGTTGGCCATCTTCTGCAAACTGATGGCGTCGTCGAAGTCCTTGGCGTCGGCGGGGTCGATGGTGATGGTGAAGGTCTTGCGGAAGTCGCGGCGTTTTTTGATTTCGTCCTTGCCGATTTTGACGGGTATCTTGCTCGCCTCGCGCTCAACGTCTTTCGGGAACTCTATCGGGTATTCGTGGGCGGCGAGGATGCTTTCCATTTCTACGTCGTTTTCGCCGGGCTTGCCCAGCACGCGGGTGATTTCGCCGAAGGGGTTGCCTGAGCCGTCGGGCCAATCGACGAGGCGAGCGATGACCTTGTCGCCGTCTTTGGCGCGATGCAGGTCGCCGCGTGGGATGAAGATATCGACAGGCATCCAATCCACGTCGGGACGGACGAACACATAGCCGCGCGAGATGTTGAGGATGCCCACAAAGTCGGTGTGGCGGCGTTCAAGCACCTCAACGATTTCGCCTTCGGGCTTGCTGTTGTTGCGTTTGGGAAACATGGCCACACGCACACGGTCGCCATGCAGTGCCTTGTAGGTGTTGTTGGCCGCGATGAAGATGTCCTCACCCTCGTCGTCGTCGCGGATAACGTAGGCCTTGCCCGTCGATTTCATCTCCACGGTGCCTTCCACATATTTCTGCTTCGGGCGGAACTGCTCCATGCCTGCCGTGCTCATCACATAGCTGAAAGGTCGTTCTTCTTTCAGCAAACCTTTGTCTTTCAATTCGATAAGTAGGTTGTAGACCACGTCTTTTCCCGCCAAGTCCTTGATTCCCATAATCTTGCAAATCTGCTTATAGTTTTTCGGGCGGAACGGTTCGTCGGCGAAGATGCCGAGGATGACACTCGTGAAAGTGCTCAGCTTATTCTCGATTTTTTTCTTTTTTGCCATGTCATTCCTTATATTAATTGGGGTGCAAAAATACAAAAAATGTCTCAAAAAATGCAACCTCAACCAAATCAAAAAATTAGCCTGTTGATAATTTTGTTGAGAAAAAAAACGAAAATTAATTTGCTTGCTGTATGCAAAAAGGTTTACCTTTGCAAAGCAAGGTTATTTCAGGAAATATTTTTATAACCTTATGATAATAAAAAACTTATAAAACGAGCATAATTATGAGCAACGGAGGATTGTACATTACAAAAAGAGACGGCAAACAGGAAGCCTTCTCGCTAGACAAGATCAAAATCGCCATCAGCAAGGCTTTTCTTGCATCGGGGTTTTACGCTACCGACGAGGATTTGAACGCCATATTGAGCCGTGTGCGCGTGGTCAATGGCATCAGCGTGGAAGAAATCCAGAACCAGGTGGAAACGGCACTTATGGCCGAGCAGTATTACACCGTGGCGAAAAACTACATCCTGTATCGCCAGAAACACACCGAAGACCGCGAAATCCGCGAGAAAATCGACTTTCTGAGCAACTACGTCAATGCCTCGAATCCTGCCACCGGTTCGAAGTATGACGCCAACGCCAACGTGGAGAAAAAGAACATTGCCACGCTCATCGGCGAGCTGCCCAAGTCGAGCTTCATCCGTATTAATAGGCGTCTGCTTGTGGACCGCATCAAATCAGTCTATGGCAAGGAACTCGCCGACCGCTACCTCTACCTGCTCAACAACCACTTCATATACAAGAACGACGAGACCTCGTTGGCCAACTATTGCGCCTCCATCACCATGTACCCTTGGCTCAACGAAGGCACTTCATCAATAGGCGGCAACTCCACTGCACCCACCAAACTGCGCTCGTTCTGCGGCGGCTTCATTAATATGGTGTTCATGGTGTCGTCGCAACTCTCCGGTGCATGCGCCACGCCCGAGTTCCTGATGTATATGAACTATTTCATCGGAAAAGACTATGGCACAGACTATTACAAACGTGCCAACGAAATCGTGGACCCCTCGCTGAAACCGCGCCCCATCGACAAGGTCATCACCGACTGTTTCCAGCAAATCGTGTATTCCTTGAACCAGCCTGCCGGCGCACGCAACTACCAGTCGGTGTTCTGGAACATCGCCTACTACGACCGGTATTATTTCGAGTCGCTCTTCGGCAACTTCTACTTCCCCGACGGCTCCAAGCCCGACTGGGAATCGCTGAGTTGGCTCCAGAAGCGTTTCATGAAGTGGTTCAATGCCGAGCGCCTCAAGAGCGTGCTGACCTTCCCCGTCGAAACGATGGCCCTGCTCTCGAAAGACGGCGACGTGATCGACCAGGAATGGGCCGACTTCACCGCCGAGATGTATGCCGAAGGCCACTCCTTCTTCACCTACCTCAGCGACAACGCCGACTCACTGTCCTCCTGCTGCCGCCTGCGCAACGAAATCCAGGACAACGGCTTCAGCTACACCCTTGGTGCCGGTGGCGTCAGCACGGGCTCGAAGAGCGTGCTCACCATCAACCTTAACCGCTGCATCCAATACGCCTCGCGCAACAACATGCACTACCTCACCTTCCTCGAGGAAATCGTCGACCTTTGCCACAAGGTGCAAATCTGCTACAACGAGAACCTGAAGGAGCTGCACAAGA
>CAMOCK010000207.1 GCA_946610645.1 uncultured Bacteroidales bacterium | reverse complement strand
CTGCCGAGGGCGCTGAGTTTAGGCTCGGTGCCGTCCTTGCTGCTGTATTTGGCGATGCGGTGCAGCGAGTGGATGCTCACGTAGAGCAGGTCGCCGTTGTTGTAGATAAGGCGGATGGCCTCTTGGGGTTTGCCGTTGTTCTCGATGGTCTCCAAGCCGTCGAAGCGCCCGATGCCGTGGTCGATGTGGGTGACGTAGTCGCCGGGTTTCAGCTCATAGAGGTCTTTCAGCGTGATAGCTTGCTTGGTTGAGAAGTTGTCGTGCAGGTGGAAGCGGTGGTAACGCTCGAAGATCTGGTGGTCGGTGTAGCAGCACACTTTCAAGTCTTCGTCGATGAAGCCACCGTGGATGGCGATGGTCTCGGTCTCGAAGTCGCGATGGTCTTCATCATTATGGTTGATGTCGTTCAGAATGGCCTGAATGCGTGAGAGTTGCTTGCTGCTTTCGGAGAACACGATGACGCGGTAGCCTTCTGCCTTGTGCTCGTTGATGTCGTCGATGAGCAAGTTGAAGTTCTTGCTGAAGATGGGCTGGGGCTTGGTGTGGAAGTTAATAGTTGAGAGTTGAGAGTTGAGAGTTGAGAGTTGGCTTGAAGTGCCAAATTCAACTGTGCGGCGTTTTTTCAGGCAGTCCAAAAGTTCATCGGACTTGCTGAACAATTGTTCGGGCTTCAATGCCTTAACTTCCTCTTCTTGCGTGGCTTGCAGTTTCTCGAAACCTTCGATGGCGCGGTCGTATTCCTTGTCGACTTGCGTGGCGAAGAAGGCCATGTCGGTGAGCCAGACGGCGGTCGTGTCGGGCAGGTATTGCAGGATGGCCTCGCGCTCCTCGATGAAGGCGCGTTCCTGCATGTTGGGCAGCAGCACGATTTGCTTCAGTTTCTCGATCGAAAGCTGGTCGGCGATGTTGAAGCTGCGGATGCTGTCCACCTCGTCGCCGAAGAACTCGATGCGGTAGGGGTAGTCGTTGGCAAACGAAAACACATCGACCAAGCCGCCACGGATGGCGAATTGCCCTGGCTCCACCACGAAATCGACGTTCTCAAACTCGTATTCGTAGAGCAAGTCGGTGAGGAAATCGAGGTTTACCTTGTCGCCCACCTTGATCTTGAAGGTGTTCTTGGCCAACAGCTTGCGGGTGAAGACCTTTTCGCTCAATGCTTCGGGATAGCTCACTATCAAGGTCTTGCGTTCCGATGTGGAGACGCGTTGCAACACTTCCGTCCTCGACAGGATGTAGCTGTTGTCGGGCTTCTCTGGCTCGTAGGGGCGTTTGTAGGATGTGGGGTAGAAGAGGACCTGTTTCTTGCTGTAGTCCATGCCGCGCTCGCCGAGGAGGCTTTCGAGGTCGTTGTAGAAATAGGCCGCGTCTTCCTTGTCGGCGCAGACGATGAGGTGTTGGCCGCCCATCTGGCGGAAGGCCTCTTCCACGACGAAGGCCTTCGACGAAGCAGCCAAGTTGGAGCACAGCAAATGCCCACCATCGCGCAAAGCCTTGACTATCGCGTCGATGTGGGCATCATTTTTATAGGGTTGGTTTGAAATGCTTGCCACGATTCGATAAAATTATGGCTGCAAAGGTAGTGAAAAACTGGGTTCGCAGGCGTCCCGCCTGCAAAATCCGCAAGCGGGATGCTTGCGAACCTAAGGCGGGACGCTTGCGAACCCAGTTAACGATAACACGCTGATGACCACGGCCAATCCTCTGGCTCATTTGCCAACCCTGCTTTCACGGGGTTGTTTTCTATATATCGAATGGTGGCATTCAGGTGACTTTCGTCCCGGATGAATCTGTCGAAGTAGTCTTTCATCCAAAAGTCTCCAGTTCTGCCAAGGATTTCATTGGCTTTGTGTGAAGTAAAAGACCGCCAACTGTGTAATATTCCTGAAAGAGTGACTCCTTCGAACTTCTCAATGAGTACATGAACGTGATTGGGCATTATGCACCAATTCAATAGCTTATATCGCTTGCCATCATGGAACAAAAGAGCGTCTTGAACCAACTTGGCTATGCGATCATCTTTCAGATAGCAAGATCCTTTTCCCGCATCTTCGTATTGGTCTAATAGCCTCAAAAGTTTGTTTACCTGTTCAAAATCACTTTCGTGTGCGACTTGCTCTTTCCATTTCAAAATCACTTCTTTAGGAACCGAATCGTACAATCGAAAAGTGATAAACTGAAGGTTCCTTGCTTCGCAATGCGGCAGATAGCCTCGGCTGTGCCAACCTTCTTTTGGGAAGCGGCCGTCAATTGTTGTTGAGGTGTTGGCATTGCCTGCAAGCGGGACGCTTGCGAACCCAGTGTGTTGCTCTACGGTCATTCTATCACAATCTTCTGCGTCCTAACCGTGTCGCCGCTGACGAGGCGCAAAACGTATACGCCAGCCGGCATTCCGCTAGTAGAGACGTTGCGTGCAACGTCTGTACTGACGATAACGCGCCCCGTCACGTCCACCACCTGTAGGGTAAAGGCCCCTGAGCCTGTCGAAGGGCCGTCCGCCACAATACGGATTTCGCCATCGGTGATATAGGCAAAGGCCGCTGAGCCTGTCGAAGCGCCGTCCGTTTCGTTTTCAGCAAACACCAGCCTGAACCGCGAAGCGTAATCCGACGTCTTGGCCTCGAAGGTGTAGGTCGGCATGGCCAAAACATCAACCTCGCCGCCCGTCATGTTATCAATCAGGTGCAGATAGCCCAAATCAAGGTTCTCGACTTCAAAAGCGAGCGTATAGGTGCCGTTTTTGGCGGCCTTGAAGTTGAGCGGCATTTCGTCTTGGCCATCGGTGTAGGCCACGGCGAAGTCTTGCCCGTTGTTCCAGAAGCTGATTTGGGTATGTTCGTTGTCCAAGTTGAATTTCTCCATGTTGGTGCCTTCGCCGAGGCGCACGCGGGCGCGGTCGAGGGTGGTTTTGCCTTGGGTGACGACTAGGTCGAGGCTCTTGTCCTTGCCGTTGCCCTTGGCGCCGCTGGCTTTCGTGAAGGTCACGGCGAACTGGTCGGAGGTGGCTTTCACCATCACGCCTTCGCAGGGGGCGAGTGTCGGGGCGTTGTTGGCCAAAATGACTTGATTGCCGCTGATGACATAGCAGTCTTGGTCCACGGTGGCATGGCAGGCGAAGGGGTTGCCCACGAGGTTGAAGCCGTTCAGCGTTTCCGCGCTGTGGCTCAGGCCTGTGATGGATACGGCAGCGTTGCTCGGTGCCAGCGTGCCTTCAAACTGCAAGGTCGTTTCGGTGTTGTTGGCGTATAGATAGCCTTTTTTGTGTTCGATGACGAAGTCGTTGGCATGGGAAACACGATTTCTCCAGTAATGTGTCGGCTCGTCGTAATAATACAGGTCGTAATCGTTGGCAATCAGGCCGTTCTCCACGCTTGGCGTGATGTTTTCGGTGACGGGCGAGGCGATGAAACACCAGCCGTTGTCAACAGCGGTGTAGGCTTCGATGGTCTTATTCACCGTGGCTTTCACGCCTTCGGAATCATGGAGAAGCTGTGCGCCGTTTTCGAGGATGAGGTTATCGGGATTGTCGTTGATGAGGGCTCCCGTGACGGTGAGGGTGCTGTTTTGGGCAACGGTCATCTTTTCGTTGGCGCCAATAGTCAAACTCTCAAGAGCAGTCGTGCCTATGGCGATGCCGGCCATGTTGGAGGCAGCGGATTCGCCGCCGTACCAATGGGTTTTTACCGTGTATCGGTGGGTGGTGTTATCGGCTGGGTTTTTGTGCGTAAAACTTGTTGTGGCAATGTCGTTGGCTACGCTTACGCCATTGTCATATATAGTATAGGTATGAGTGCCTTCGGAGAAACAAGCACGGATGAGGAATGAATAATCTTCTTTCATTGTTTTTGTCGGTAAGTCTTCAAGGGTGGTGGCTATGTATTTTGCATCCGAAGCACCCATGCCATTATACTCACCAACCAAAGCGGGATACTGTACCTTGGAATCATTGTTGTAGAACACGATCCACAAATCCTTTGAACAGTCGAATTGAAGCGGAGTGCTGAAGGTGAAGTCATACCATTCCAGGCTGTTGGTGGTTTTTGTGTAACTCCTCTCGCAAAGTTTATCGGTCTCTGTCGGATTTCCGTTGAAGACATACATGGTGTAGTTGGAAGCGAAATAAAAGCAGCATGAGACCTTGCTGATTTCCATTCCGACCAAATTGGCAAGCATACTTGAAGGATACCTTTGTCCCCAATAGGTGCCAGGGACTTCTTCGTCTGCTGCCCATGCATAACCGTTGGTAGAGACCGCGTAATGCAACTCTACAGATGGGTTTTCTTCACAGCCGGTCCAACTGAGGGTTATGTTTTCGCCATCCATTGCTGCAGTGAGGTTTGACGGTGCGATGTCGCGGAAAACCGCCATTCCGATGACGATATTGGAAGGGTTGGAGCGTGTTTCGCCGTTCACGGCGCGAACATAGTATTCATAATACGAGCCAGAAGCAATATCGGTGTCGGTGTAACTGTTTTGCGTAAAACCAGTTTCGATTTTCACGTTGTCGCGGTAAATGTCGTAGGCATCGGCTCCTGCAACGGCATCCCACGAGAGGACGAGGCTGCTTCCCGATGCCGTTACGGAAACGGTTGGTGCCTCAAGGCTGCTGATGGGTTCAACCCAGAACGCGGCACCATTGTTCAAATTATAAGTGCCTTGGCCGCTACCAGTGTTACCGCCTCCGGGATTCAAAGCACCTATGGCGAAATAGCCGTCTCTGCTGCCATTCCAACCCCAATTGAAATGGAACTTGCCGTCGGATCGGTAGCCGTCGCAAACGAAAGCGTGGCCGCCTCCGCCGGTGCTCGTGACATATCTTCCTGCATATAGAACCGGCCTGCTTTCGTCCAGTTCATGTTGCAAAAGGGCAATCCATTGCTCGTTGGTAAAATCGTCTTTGTACTTGTAAGTAGCAGACGGTGCATATTTGAAGTAGGTCTTCAAAGACTCTGGCACCATTGCGGTTGGCGCACCACTTCCGACATGGTCGGTGTTGGCTTGGGAATAATCGTAATCCATGTTTACCGAAACACCGCAGTGATACATTAGTGTAGCAACAGCTTGTTTTTGGGTATCAGTGCTTGTGCTGTTGTAGGTGTTGGTCATGTTGGCCCAATCGTAGGTGGTTTCTCCAAAGTTCGCGCTTTGTTCGCCGTATTCAGGGTGATCTGCAGGAGTGTAGGTGTTGCTTCCCACGCCTTGTTCGGGATAGTTCCAATACTTCATCACTTGCGCCATGGCCGTGGCCACGCAACCCGTAACAGCGCGTTTCCCGGCACTTGCGTTATAAGGGCAAAGGTTGTTGTATGGGGTATTTTGTCCCCAGCTTGTGGCAATCAACGGAGCCACTATCACGGAATGCGTGCTTTTTGAGCTTTTACCTTCTTGCAATTCTTTCCATTCGTCAGCGGTGCTTTTGTCGGACCGTATGCCGTTTTCGATGCCCCATTGTATTTCGTCGCTATATTGCTGTAGCCACCAGCGCAAATTCTCAGGCATGTCGTCAACAATGAATTTGTCGCTCAATGAATACCCCAAGATAGGTTGGGCGCAGTCATCCGCCGACATCACTACAAAACTGTTTTCTGTCGTGAAGATGTAAAGGTTCGGGAAACCGGCTGCCTTCGAGAGGTCGGTGAGTTGGGCGGCTTTAGCACCGTTGTTGTTCAGGAAGGTGGTGGCCACTTTTTGAGCGGTTTCGGGCGAAACGCGCTCGGCCATCATCGGCATTGCCACCATCAGCACCAATGCCACAATTGTCGTAAATCTTTTCATTTGGTTTGTAAAAATAAATTTAGAAATTTCATCATTTGCGCCGCAAAAATAAGAAAAAAAACGGAAAGTTCAACATTTAATACGAATAAAACGATGACCGTCCCAAATAGATGGAACGGTCATCTCAATAGTCAGAAGTCTTGTCTGAAAACTATTCCTCAACTTTTGCCCGTTTCGAGTCCCAAATCATATACACGATGATGGCGATATACATCACCAAAGCGATGAGGCCGGCCACAGGCAGCTCGGCAAACGGCGTACCGTCGGCAGTGCGTGCCACGGCATCCACGTTGGCGAACTTCAGGATGGCGCTTACCACACCCATCAAGGCACCACCGGCGATGAAGCCCGAGGCGATGAGGGTGCCACGATTGTAGCGGGCATCGTTGAGTTTCTGGTCCTTGCTGCGGGTGCTCACGAACCACGAGATGGCGCCACCGATGAGCACCGCGATGTTGAACGCGATACGGATGCACATACACAGGGCCAAGCGTGAAGCCGCCGCACTGCCGCAGAGAGGCAGTACGGGCACGCT
>CAMOCK010000206.1 GCA_946610645.1 uncultured Bacteroidales bacterium | reverse complement strand
TCAAGTCAATAGAATTGGATTTTTAGGTTTTATATTTAAAATTTCAAAATTTAAAAATCGCATTTTTTTTTGATTTTTAATAATATATAAAATCAAGATAATGAATAGAAACATTATTTTCATATCTATTTAGTATTTTAATATACTATAATTTGACAATATTTAGTATTTATAAAACTATAATTTTGATATTATTTAGTGAATAGAAACATTATTTTCATTGAAATAATGTAGATTCAAATATTATTCGTACCTTTGCGGCGAAAATCTAAAACGCCATGAAAGAATTGGAAGGCTTGGAAGAAATCATGCGAAGCCATCGCAACAGATTGGCCGCCGTGGGAACAAATTTCCACAGGAACCTCTATTACCACATCGACTGGGACGACCGCCTGATTGGCATCAAGGGGCCGCGCGGCTGCGGCAAGACCACCCTGCTGCTGCAACGCATCAAAGAAAACTTCGGCGACACTGGGCAAGCACTCTATATTTCGTTGGACAACCTTTGGTTCGCCTCAAACAGCCTGATTGACCTCGTGGACTACCACTACACGCACGGTGGAACGCACCTTTTCATCGACGAGGTACATCATCATCCCTATTGGCAAACCCTGCTGAAGAACATCTACGACGACTATCCACAAATGAACGTCGTCTATACAGGCTCGTCGATGCTGAGGATGGACTACAAGCAAGGTGACCTTTCGAGGCGACAGTTAGTGTATCACCTGCCTGGGCTGTCGTTTCGCGAATATCTTGAATTTGAGGGACTTTACCGATGCGAACCGTTGGAATTGGAAGACATTTTGAAAAACCACGTCCGAATTGCCAACGACGTTTGTGCGAAAATCAAGGTGCTGCCCGCATTTGAGAAATATTTGAAGCAAGGCTACTATCCCTTCTACAAGGAAGTGAAAAAAGGCTATGACATGCGATTGCAACAGGTTATCAATCAAGTGATTGAAAACGACTATCCAGCCATTGATGAGGTGTCCATGTCAACCATTCGAAAGACCAAGAAAATGCTGATGCTTTTGGCGGAAAAGGTTCCTCAAACGCCCGTGATGAGCGAACTTTACGCCGAGTTGGACACCGACCGCAACCAAGGCCTGAAAATGATGCACGCTTTGGAGCGCGGCGGCTTGCTCGGGCTGCTCTCAAGCGAGGCAAAAAGTTTCAAAGGGTTGGCGCGCCCCGACAAGATTTTCCTGAACAACCCCAACCTGATGTATGCACTGGTGTCAAAGCCAGAAATCGGGACGGTGAGGGAGACTTTCTTCTTCAACCAACTCAGTCAAACACAAACTGTTACCTTCCCGAAAAAAGGCGACTTCCTCGTGAACAAGACCTACCTCTTCGAGGTGGGGGGCAAAAACAAGAGTTTTGACCAAATCAAGGACTTTGAAAACAGTTTTTTGGCGATGGACGGTATCGAGGTCGGGCATCACAACAGGATTCCGCTTTGGGTGTTTGGGATGATGTATTAATCGAAAAAAGCCTCCCTTACGAGAGGCTTTTTTTTCATTCATCCGTCAAAATCATTCAAACGAAGCAATTGCCTTCTTGATGATTTCGATGGCTTCGCGGAGTTCGGCCTCGGTGATGACCAAGGGCGGAGCGAAGCGGATGATGTGCTGGTGGGTGGGCTTGGCCAACAGGCCGAGGTCACGCATCTTGAGGCACACATCCCAAGCCTCTTTGCCATCCTTGGGTTTGATAATCACGGCGTTGAGCAAGCCCTTACCACGGACTTTCTCAATCATCGGACTCTTAATCTTGCCGATTTCCTCGCGGAAAATCTTACCGAGACGCTCGGCGTTTTCCATCAGGTGTTCGTCCTTGATGACTTGCAGGGCAGCCATCGACACGCGGGCTGCAATCGGGTTGCCGCCGAAGGTGGAGCCATGTTCGCCGGGCTTGATGTTGAGCATGATGTCGTCGTCGGCCAAGACGCACGAAACCGGCACCACGCCGCCACCGAGAGCCTTGCCCAAGATGAGGATGTCGGGGCGCACGCCTTCGTGGTCGCAGGCCAGCATCTTACCCGTGCGGGCGATGCCGCTCTGCACCTCGTCGGCCATGAAGAGCACGTTGTGCTTCTTGCAGATGTCGTAGCACTTCTTCAGGTAACCGTCATCCGGCACATAGACACCAGCCTCACCTTGGATGGGTTCGAGCAGGAACCCGGCGATTTCGTTGCCCTGCTCTTCGAGCACTTTCTCCAGCGCATCGGCATCATTGTAAGGGATGCGGATGAAGCCAGGAGTCATGGGGCCGTAGTTGGCATACGACTCGGGGTCGTTGCTCATGGTGATGATGGTGATGGTGCGTCCGTGGAAGTTGCCTTCGCAGCACACGATCTTCACCTTGTCGTTCGGGATGCCCTTCTTGACGACGCCCCAACGGCGGGCGAGCTTCAGGCCCGTCTCGTCGGCTTCGGCGCCCGAGTTCATGGGCAGCACCTTGTCGTAGCCGAAGTACTCGGTGACGTATTTCTCCCACACGCCGAGCGCGTCGTTATAAAAAGCGCGGCTGCTGAGGGTGAGGCGCTCGGCCTGGTCGGTCATGGCCTTGATGATTTTCGGGTGGCAGTGGCCTTGGTTGACGGCTGAATAGGCCGAAAGGAAGTCGAAATACTCTTTGCCTTCGACGTCCCACACCTTGGCGCCCTTACCTTTGGCGAGGACGACCGGCAGCGGGTGATAGTTGTGGGCCCCGTACTTTTCTTCGAGGTCCATGGCTTCTTGCGATGATTTGATGTTTTCGAGCATTGTAATTTGAGATTTAAGGATTTGAAATTTAAGATTCGTGAATAATAAACGGGTGCAAAGGTAGGGATTTTTTTAACCCTTTTCAATTTTGTCTTCTTTTTTGGCAGATTTCTTTCGTCGAAGAGCCCAATACGTCACTGACAGCAACACCAACAGGAGGAGCGTCAGAATTCCATAGAAAGCCAATCGATAGCGCAGCATCGAGGTTTGACAGGACTTCAGTTCTCGACCTTGGGTCTCATAGTTTTGAAGCAATTCCGATGCTTCGTCCATCAGGATCTGGTTTTGTTCCTGCAAATCGGCGTTTTCCCGTATCAAGGCAGCGTGTTCTTCCTCAAAGCCATCGAGTTCCGATTCCAAATCATCGAACCTGCCCAAATGGGCATAATCCATAAGGAGCAGCTTCCTTACCACAGGTCGCATCAATGAGGAGCCAGAAGCTTTTTCCAATTCAGCATAACGGTGAATATAGTCCAACGACTTGGATGCTTGTCCCATTTGGGCATACATCTTCCCCAGTCCGACGCAAGCCTGCATCTGGCCGTTTGGATAGGCGTTTTTCTCTGCCAAGCGCAAGGCTTCCTCGTAATTGGCAAGGGCTTCTTGAAGCCTGCCCTGGCGTGCCATCACATCTCCCATAAGCACCACGGCCTCCGACTTCTCTTTCTCTATCAATTGGCCACTCTCCCTCATAAGCATCGGCCTTTCGACATAGCCCATCGCCTTCTCAAGGTAAAACATGGCGGAATCGTAATCGATGCAGTCGTTCAGATAAATCTCTCCCAAATTCTTGCATAGACTGAACAAGGCATAGTAATCCCCATAATCTTCAAACCTCGGGAGAATGCGCTTGCACCTGGACATGGATTCGATAGGCTGTCCCCTTTCAGAGGAGATGATTGCCATGTTGTATTCCATTCGCAGCGATATTCTGTCGTCACCAGCGGACTCAAACATGCTATGCGCTTGTTCGTACATTTTGAAAGCCTCATCAAGATTCCCCTTTTTGTACTTGACAATAGCTTCGTTGGAAATGATGTTCGCACACAACAACGTGTCACCCAGCAACATAGCCAATGGCTTGGCTGTTTCATAAACGGCATAAGCCGAGTCAATGTTGCCCATGGTAAGTTCGTAAGTAGCCCAATGCCAAAGCGATTCAAAGGCATTTTTTGCATCTGAAAGCGCATTGAATTGATCATATGACTTTTTCAAATATTCCTTAGCCAAGTCCAAATCGGAGTGATAAGCATATTGTATGCCTGTCACATAGTTGGCCTTTGCCTCCAAGTCCTTAAACCCCAGTACGTTGGCCTCCTTTATGGCCTTCTCGCCCCATGCGATGCAGTCGTCAAACGAAACGTCGTAGAAGTCCCACGTCAGCTCGATCATGGTCAGCACCTTGTCGCGGCCTTCTTGGTTGCGCAACACGTCTTGCAGGCTGTCCACGATGCGGGTTTCCTGCCCGATTCCCGATGCGGCCAAACACACAAAAGCGAATATGTTAATCCATCGTCGCATCTAACTATCAACTCTTAACTCCCAACTATAAAAACATGTTGTAGCGTTGCTCATCAAAGATGGTGGTGCTTTCACCGTGGCCGGGGAAGACGGTGGTGTCGTCAGGCAGGCGGAAAAGGCGTTCCTTGATGCTCGTGCGGAGCGTTTCGTAGTTGCCTCCGGACAGGTCGGTGCGCCCGATGCTGCGGCAGAAGAGCGCGTCGCCTGTGAACACCCAGCCTTCTTGTTCGGCATACAGGCTGATGCTGCCACGGGCGTGGCCGGGCGTGCAAATCACTTCTAACGTACTCTCCCCTATCTTGATGGTTTCGCAGTCAGTCAGGTAGCTGTCGGGCAGGTCGATGCTGACGTCGCCTTGCTGTCGGAAACCGAGCCACACGGCCTGCCGATTGGCTTGGGTGATGTCGGCGACCGCATCGTGGTGAGCCGCCACTGGAACCCCATATTTTTCTTTGACGGCGGCATTGCCGATAATGTGGTCGATGTGGCCGTGCGTGTTGATGGCCATCAAAGGCTTGAGCCGGTGGCTGTCAATGAATCCGCAGAGTTGGTTCGCCTCGCCATCCGTTTGGCAGCCCGGGTCGATGATGACGCATTCCCTTGAGGCTTCGTCGTAGACAACGTAGGTGTTTTCCGCGAAGGGATTGAATACGAAATTTTCGAGTTGGAGCATTTTGGGTGATTTTGCGGGCAAAGATAAGGATTTTTCGGCAACAATCTAAAGAAATTGCCTATCTTTGTCGCTTATTTTGGATTTATGCTGACGAGAAAGACATACACGCTTCTGTTTGCCCTGCTTTTTGCTTTGGCGCCAATGGCCCACGCCCAGTTCTACAACGGCATGAACATGCCCTTCGGGAAGAACCGCGTGCAGTACGGCGACTTCCATTGGTCGTACTACATGAACGACAATTTCGACGTGTATTTCTACCAAGGCGGCAACGACCTCGCCAAATATGCCCAGGCCTACGCCAAAGACCAGATCCCGCGCCTTGAAACCCGCCTCAACAGCCGCTTCGGAAAGAAAATCCAGTTCATCGTGTTCAACAGCAAGGGCGACTTCAAGCAGAGCAACATCAACCTTGAGGAAGAGGAAAACGGCAACACGGGCGGCATCACCAAAATCATCGGCTCGAAGGGGATTCTCTACTTCGACGGCGACTACACCCATTTCGAGGCACAAATCCGCGAGGGCATCGCGAGCCTGCTGTTCAGCCAGGTGATGAACGGCATCTCGATTGGGTCGCAAATCCGAAGTTCATACCGCTACGACATCCCGCAATGGTTCCGCGACGGCCTCGTGGCCTACATCGCCGGCAATTGGGACAGCCACAAGGAAGCCCAACTGCAACGCGGCATCACGTCGGGCAACTACAAGAAAATCAACCATCTGCAAAACAACGACGCACAGATTGCGGGTTACTCATTCTGGAACTTCATCGACGAGAAATACGGTAGCAAGGCGTTTAACGACATCCTCTCCTTGGCCGAAAACACGAGCAACGTGCGCAAGGCACTGCTTTATGTGACAGGCAAGGAATACAAGAAGCTGCTCGATGAGTGGTTCGCGTTCTACAAGGCTCGTTACGAGACACTTATGACCAACCAACCGAAAGACGTGATGCCGCTGAAATACAAGAAATACCGCACTTTCACACAGCCGTGCATTAGTCCCAACGGGAAGCACATCGCCTACGTCAGCAACGACGAAGGCAAAATCCACCTTTGGCTCGAAGACCTGCAAAGCGGCAAACGGCAGCAACTTTTCAGCGCAGGCTACCATTCAGACGAAAACATCGACACCTCGTTTCCGCTCTTGGCATGGCATCCCAACGGCGAAATCCTGTCGTTCATCCTCGAGGAAGAAGGCAAAATCCAGCTTTACAATTTAGACATCAACAGCGGCAAAAAAGCAAGCACTTATCTCTTTGATTTCCAGAAAGTCAGCTCGTTTTCCTACGCCCATAAGAGCCGCAAGATCGTGCTCGCCGCCACACGCATGGGCAAGCCCGGCATTTATGTCTATAACCTGTTTTCCAACACTTTGGAACAAATCACCAACGACTACTGCACCGACCTCGACCCCGTCTTCACCTTCGACGACCGCCAAATCGTGTTCAGCTCGAACCGACAAAACGACACGCTGAAAAACGACGCGGAAATCGGCTTCCAAAACAAACAGTTTGACCTTTACGCCTATAACTATAATGCGGAACGCGGAACGCGGAATGCGGAATTTGGAATGTTGCGGAACCTGACGCAGCAACGCTTCTCGAACAGCATCAGGCCCGAAGCGCTGAAAGACGGCAGCCTGCTCTACCTGAACGACACGAGCGGCTACTACAACCTATACCAAATCCGTTTCGACAGCGCCATCAGCCACATCGACACCATCGTGCACTACCGCTATTTCGGCAAGAAGGAGCAACTTACGGACTATTCCGCCAACATCATCGACTACTCGTACCAGCCCCGCGACCACAAGGCTGCCATGCTGATGGCCGACAAAAACGGCGAGAAATTCTTCATGTCGCCCATCCTTCGCGGCAAGGAAGAAAGCATGGGCCAAATGAACCCCTACGCGCA
Source organism: uncultured Bacteroidales bacterium (assembly GCA_946610645.1). Taxonomy (GTDB): domain Bacteria; phylum Bacteroidota; class Bacteroidia; order Bacteroidales; family F082; genus Limimorpha. The sequence continues at coordinate 10,471 of CAMOCK010000206.1, read as the reverse complement.
AAAACGGCTGCTCGCCGAACTGAAGCAGAAGGAGAAAGATACTATTGCCGAGCCTCTGTCGAAACGACGTTTTTCGTCGAGCTACCGTCATCCACGACGCAAACAACAGATTAACAGCACGTTTGGGAGCGATTCGACGGCCATGGTCCAGCAAGAAGCCGCACCTCCGAAGCCGCGAAAGCGCGACACCATCCAACGGCCCAACAACTACTATGTGGAGCTTTTCGCCGACCAGTTGATGAGCCAAATCGACTTTTCGAGTATGAACTACAGCTACCAGCCTTTCACGGGTGGCTTGGCTCCGATTTACCTCAATTCGGGCTTCAATGTGTTCCTCGGCACGACCATGAAAGACCTCATGGAAGACTACAAAATCGAACTCGGAGTGAAACTCAACACCAGCCTCGTGAACAACGAATATATGCTGCGTTTCAGCGACTTCAGCAAGCGTTTGGACAAGTCGATCACGCTCCACCGCTACGTTACCGACAACGCGTCGCGCTATTATTACCGCACCTTCACCAACGAGGCGTTCTACACGTTGAGTTATCCTTTCAGCGAAATACTAAGTTTAAGAGGAACAGCTATTTACAGAAACGACCATCGCGTGAATTTGGCCATCGACGACTACAGCCTCGCCGACCCCGACACCTATGAAAACTGGGGCGGACTGCGCGGCGAACTCGTTTACGACAACTCTAAGAAAATCGGGACCAACCTGCGCGTTGGCGCACGCGGGAAAATCTTCGCCGAGTACCATCAGAAAATCGCGAAGGAAACCAGAAACATGGTCGTGGCAGGTTTCGACTTTCGCCATTACACCCGCGTCAGCCGCAACTTCATCTGGGCCAACCGCATTGCGGGCAGCACTTCTTTCGGACAGCAAAAACTCATCTATTACATGGGCGGTGTCGATAATTGGATTCTTGCCTCTTTCGACCCCGGCACGCCCATCGATTATGAGCAAAACTACGCCTACCAGACCCTTGCGACCAATATGCGTGGCTTCGCGCAAAACATCCGCAACGGCAACAATTTCGTCGTCCTCAACAGCGAACTGCGCTTCCCCGTGTTCAGCTATTTCGCCAACCGGCCAATCAACTACAATTTCATCAAGGACTTCCAAATCGTGGCTTTCGGCGACCTTGGCACCGCTTGGACGGGTTGGAATCCTTACAACCCGAGCAACTCACTCTACACCTCGCACATCCATGATGGCAACCTCAACATCAGTGTCACGGAGATGAAAGAGCCTTTGGTGGGCGGCATAGGTGTGGGACTGCGCACCACCCTGTTCGGCTACTTCATCAGAGGCGACGTGGCTTGGGGAATCGAGGACGGGCACATAAACAAGAAACCAAGGTTTTACATCTCGTTCAACCTTGATTTCTAAATGTTTACGAATATCGAAAAGGATCAGATAATCAGCATGGCATCACCATAGGTGAAGAAGCGATACTTCTCTGCGACAGCTTCCTTATAGGCCTTCATCAGCACATCGTAGCCGGCAAAGGCAGCCACCTCCATCATCATCGACGACTTGGGCAGGTGGAAGTTGGTGATCATGCGATTGGCAACCGAGAAGTTGTAGGGCGGGAAAATGAACTTGTTGGTCCAGCCTTTGAACGGTTTGATTTTCCCACCGATGGTCATGGCTGTTTCCAAGGCTTTCAACGAGGTGGTTCCAACGGCAAACACGTTGTTGCGTCGAGCGTTGGCCTCATTGACCAAGTTGGCGCATTCCTCATCGATGAGCATCTCCTCGGAGTCGGGTTTGTGTTTGGTGAGGTCTTCCACCTCGATGTCGCGGAAGTTGCCCATGCCCGGATGAAGGGTGAGTTCGGCGAAAGTGCCGCCAAGCAGCTCGATGCGTTTCATCAGTATTTTGCTGAAGTGCATTCCTGCGGTGGGGGCCGAAACCGCGCCTTCCACCTTGGCGTAGATGGTTTGGAAATTCTCGGCATCTTCGGGCTCCTCGTCGCGGTTCAGTTCCCTCGGAATGGGGGTGTGGCCCAACGATGCCAGGGTTTTCTTGAACTCGTCGTAAGTGCCGTCATAAAGGAACCGCAGCGTGCGGCCGCGCGAAGTGGTGTTGTCGATAACCTCCGAAACCAGCTCGTCGCCTTCGCCAAAGTAAAGCTTGTTGCCTATGCGGATTTTGCGTGCCGGGTCGACGAGCACATCCCAAAGGCGGCTTTCAGGGTCAAGCTCGCGGAGCAGCAGCACCTCGATCTTGGCACCGGTTTTTTCCTTTTCGCCATAGAGTTTGGCGGGAAACACCTTGGTGTTGTTGATGACGAATACGTCGCCGTCGGTTACGTAGTCCACCAAATCCTTGAAGATGCGGTGCTCGATTTTTCCGGTTTTACGGTCCACAACCATCAGTCGAGCTTCGTCGCGGTTTTGCGTAGGCTGAAGCGCAATCAGTTCGCTAGGCAGGTTGAATTTGAACTGTGAGAGTTTCATTGTATGATGTTGTTTTTGTTGATCTTCACTCCAATAGAAATTACAAAGATACGACAAAAACGGAATTTTGTCAAGTAAAAATTTATAACCAAATGAATTTCAATAAGATATTTTTCAAACTCATTTGGATTTGTAATAGACATTGGCTTGGAAGCGAGTCTGGAATTGGCAATAGTGGTTTCTGGTTCGGAGGCCATGAAAACTTTTTTCAAATAATGCCTATAATCCTTGTGGAATTGAAAAACCAGCATTATCTTTGCCCCGAATAAACAAACATAAAAATACAAAACCATGAAAAGACTGCTTAATACAACGAAATCCGCGTTATTCCTCCTTCTGCTGCTGGCAGTGGCGGGCGTGGCGAAGGCGCAACAATGGGAGGAACTCCACAGGGGAGTTACTGAAGACCTTTATGATGTCTGCTGCATTGACACGAGCAATGTGCTTGCGTGCGGTTCAAATGGTATGATTGTCAAAACGACGGATGGAGGCCAAACATGGGAACAAAAAAACAGTAACTCTGGAGCAAGCCTCTTTTTGCTGAAGTTTGCCAATGAAAATGTCGGCTTTGCCTGTGGTGATGAGACCCTTCTAAAAACCACCGATGGCGGTGAAAGCTGGATTATTGTGGAAACCAATCCAGAAATGGGTTTCCATTATGGTTATAGCTATTTGAGCCAGCCCAATTTGTTTTTGGTGGATGCTGATACCCTTTATGTTACAGATAGTTACAATAATTTGTGGAAAAGCATCGACTGCGGAGAAAGTTTTGAAAAAGCACTTGACTTGCAAGGCACTTTGGAAGATTTCTACAAGTTCGACCTGTATTTCGAAGATAATGTTGGGTATTTGGTTGGGTATTCGGATTGGATTTGGCTCTTTTCATCAAGTCTAACGTTTTTCAAGACCTTGGACTACGGAAAAACATGGGAAGCCATTGAGTTCACGGAATGCGGAAGCATGTTGTCTGCTGCCCATTTTATGGACAAAGACCACATCAGGCTTTACGGCTATTTCGAGACGACCCCTGACGAATACTATGGCGTATTGGAAACAACGGACGGGATGGGTGGCTATTCCCTGCTCATGCCTGTAGAATCAGGGGCGGGTTTTCCAGACCCTTGGGGACGTGGTGAGTTTATGGCTTTTTCTTCGGAAAACGTTGGTTGTTTGGTTTATAGCCTGACCACCGTAAAAGAACAATCCGACATCCAAAGCTTTGCATTGCTCACACAGGACAACGGTGAAACATGGATTTCGACAACTGACGGCATCAATTGTGGGAACTACCTTTATGCCGTGGATTGTGCAGATACCATGTTTTATATCGCGGCGAGCAATGGATATGTTTACAAGGCTGGATTTGCTGATGTGATTAATGGTTTGGAGGAAATGGAGAACCCTATAAAGATTTACCCTAATCCATCAGCGGAGACGATATTTGTCTCTTTGGCAGCAGACTTCAACGCTGGAGACCTTGACTTGTTCGGTATTGACTTGTCCACTCTCTCAGGACAAATCATAATACAAAAAGACTTCCGTGGCAACAGTACCATGGTGGATATAACAAACTTGCCTTCGGGAATATACTTATTGTGCGTTAAGAGCGAAAAACAGCGTTTTGTGAAAAGAATTGTAAAACAATAAAACCGTGTTACTATGAAAAACTTTTATGCCGACCGCGACATCATAGCGACCTACGTGGACAGCGGTCGACTACACTCTTCCTGGAGACGCCACGAAAGCAACGGTTACCATCACCAATGCCCTTGGTGTGACGGTTTTTTCTTCTGAACTGAATGGCCACCAAGGACAAAAAGTGTTAGATTTGCGCCATCTTTCCGACGGCGTATATGTATATACCGTGCAATGCGGCGAGTTTGTGCAAACTGGGAAACTGGTGATTACAAAATGAATTTGAGCTGAAACAGCATTGAACGAGAGAGGTTTACGCTGTATTTTCCGTATGCATCTTCTTCCACTCCATAAACTCGTCCCCCGTGTCGATGATACGCTGTTTCAGTTTTTCGAGAGGCCAGGCATCTTCCACGCGGAAGTCGCCGATGCGGGTGCGTCTTAATGATTTCAGGCAGGCTCCGTTGCCCAAGGCCTTGCCGAAGTCGTGGGCGAGGCTGCGGATGTAGGTGCCTTTGCTGCAAGTGACTTCAAAGTCGAGTTCGGGGAAGCGGTCGAGGCTGATTTTGAAGTCGTCGATGTGGATGTCGCGGGCTTTCAGCTCGATTTCCTCATCGGATCGGGCATAGTCGAAGGCGCGTTTCCCCTTGATTTTGATGGCGGAATACTTGGGCGGATATTGCTTGATGTCGCCGACGAACCGCACTCGGGCGGCTTCAATCTGCTCCGGAGTGATGCCTTCGGTGGGAAAGAAGGCGTTAGGTTCGCTCTCGAGGTCGAAAGTCGGGGTGGTTTGCCCAAGCAGAATCGTTCCAGTATAGGTCTTCACCTGCGCTTGGTAGGTGTCGATTTGCTTGGTCATGCGGCCTGTGCAAAGGATGAGCAGCCCCGTGGCCAAAGGATCTAATGTTCCCGCATGGCCTACTTTCAGCTTGCGGATGCCATAGAAACGCTTGATGACGGCACGGATGAAATTGACTGTGTCGAACGACGTCCAGTCCAAGGGCTTGTCGATGAGGATGACTTCGCCGCTTTCAAAGTCGAACAGCCCCGCGTCCCGAAGTCCCGAAGTCCCGGAGTCCATCATAACACGTAGGGCAGGACAATGGCCAGCAGGCCGACGATGGCGCAATAGACCGCAAACCACACCAGCTTGCCCCGTTTCACGATGTTGATCATCCACTTGCAGGCGAAGCAGCCCGAGATGAAGGCAGCGAGGAAGCCCACGATGGCCGCCACGGGCGAAATGCCGCTCATGGCCTCGCTGAAACCCACCTCGAAAATGTCTTTCACATCAAGCAAAGCCTCACCCAAAATGGGTGGAATGACCATCAGGAATGAAAACTGAGCCAATTTTTCCTTTTTGTTGCCAAGCAGCAAACCCGTGGCAATCGTCGAGCCTGAGCGCGACAAGCCAGGCATAACGGCGCAGGCTTGGGCGATACCGATGATGAAGGCATGAACAGGACTGATGTTCTCTTTTTGCCTCGGTTTGGCAAAGTAGGAAAAGGCTAATAACGAGGCCGTTACCAAAAGCATGATACCCACGATGAGGAGTCCTGAGCCAAAGACTTCCTCCACCTTGTCCTTGAGCAGAAAACCCACCAAGGCCACGGGAATCATCGAGATGAGAATGTTGATGGCGTATTTTGTGCCGTTGTTGAGGTCGCGATAGCTGCGCCATGACTGACGGGCAAACAAGTCCTTGAAAATCCACACGATTTCCTTCCAAAGGATGACCAAGGTGCTGAACACGGTAGCCACATGGAGCATAACGGTGAAAGTGAGGTTCGATGCCCCGTCGTCTAATCCGAAAAGGGCTTGCCCGATGGCCAAATGCCCGCTGCTGCTGACGGGAAGGTATTCCGTCAGACCTTGGATGATACCGAGTATTAATGCTTGTAACCAGTCCATAATGTGTTGTTTTTAGAACAAAACTCCCAAAACCGAAAAAACCATTTGTTGTTTGTGCGGCCTTCACAACCGTGTGGCCGCCGGAAAGCAGCCGGTTGGCGTGCTTTCCCCCGATAGTTCATTGGGTTTTGACAGTTTTGCTGGTTTTGTCACTATTTCTTTCTCCAAAATATGGCCACGATTTCCACCACAAACCCTGCCAGAACCAGAATCGGGGCGAGTGTGAGCCGTTGGAAGTTGAACATTTTTTCGTTGAACACGTCGGGGTCGGTGGAGCCGCCGCCAATCATCAGGATGAAGCCCAAGGCAATGAGGGCGATGCCGATGAGCACGATGATGTAGTTTTGCTTTCCGAAAGGCATAACGTTTTGGTTGTCGTTGCTTTCCGTAATTTGTGGTTTGGTTTCTTTTGCCATATTGGTGAGTTTAATTCAAGATTTCAAATTTCAAGATTTCAGGTTTGCGTTCTCAGGAATAAAGTCGGTCTATGTCGGCACGGAGGTATTTGCGCAGGGAGAAACGAGTGGAAAGTCCGCCGAGCAAAATACCCAAGACGACGATGCCTACAAAAATGCAGATAACTATCCGATAGTCCTGAACGAAGGACAACTCTGGTATTCGTTTGGTGAGTCCGTAAAGCATGAGGGCGAGCAGCAAGTCGGCAAGCAAAGCCCCGAAGAAGCCTTGCGATATGCCGCTGCGGATGAAAGGCCGGCGGATGAAGGCCGGCGTGGCACCCACAAGCTGCATACTGCGCACGAGGAAGCGATTGGCATATATACGCAGTCGTATTGTATTACGAATCAGCGTGATGGCGATAATGAGCAGGATAATGCTGATGCCTATCAGTACCATGCCGATGCGATTGACGTTTTGGTTGATTAAATCGACCAAGGATTTTTGGTAGTAAATTTCCTTAATATCCTTGTTCTTAAGCAGTTGCTGCTCGATGACATTGAGGCTGTCGGGGTTGGCGTATTCGGCATTGAAGCGCACGTCTATGGAAGGCAGCAGCGGATTTTCCTCGTTGCCGAGCCATTGCAGGAAGTCTTCGCCGAGGTCGTCGCTCAGGCGGCGGATGGCCTCCTCCTTGGTGATGTATTCGGTGGATTTCACGGCGGGCAGGGCATCAAGCTCTTTTTGCAGCTGCAAAATCTTGGCTTCCTTCACGTTGCTGTTCATCACAATCTCGAATCCGATGTTTTCCCTGATGTGGTTGGACAGGCTTTGGGCATGCATCATGAGCAGGGCAAACACGCCTAAGAGAAAGAGTACCAAGGTGATACTCATCAGCGACATGAAATAGGAACCTGCCACGCGGCGACGACTTGAACTCTTTTCTGACATCCTTTTTCTTTTGAAACGGCAAAGATAAGGGAAATATTTCAAAAGCCGCTGAAGTGGAGGCGAAAACGATAAATTTTGTTTCTGTGACGCGCTTTGCGTCCTATTTTTCTTTCACCCACTTCCCCATTTCCGCAAGGGTCGTTGAGCCTGTGGTCCCTGATTTTTACAGATGGCGGTGGTTTTTCACTCAAAAAAGGCATCGCAGGTCACTTGACGAGGCAAACGGCGACTGTACATGTTGTTTTTCAGGCCGAATGGGGTAATATAGACGGGGACGAGTGTCTTTCTGGTTCCCGTCACCTTGCGGAAGACGTTCATGCGCTGCTGCATATAGGCATCATAGTCCTTGGTGATTTCGTATTCGCCTTGGGCGTATTTCATTTCGCAAAGGTTGATGGTCTTGTCGCTGCGATCGATGAGCAGGTCGATTTGGGCACCTTTTTTCAAGTCTTCGTCGGCATCCTCCGATTCGAGGACGGCTTTCGTGGGACGGTAAATCCAAGAGCAAGGTGTGCTCAGCATCCCGTCGATCCCCAGATCCTTCACAATCTGTTCGACATGGTTGAGGCATAGGATTTCAAACGCATAGCCGCACCAATTGGAATACTTAGGTGTCAATTGCAGTTTTGGCCAGTAATTTGTCGGGAAACCTGTCCGACCGTCGAGAAAGCGGAAATGGAACAGCGTAAAGGGGTCAATCAGCTGATACATTGTGTCTTTCTTGGTTTTACCGAAAGGGACGAAACTGCGGATGAACTCACATTCCTCGAGTTCGCGGAGTTGGGTGCTGAGGTTGCCGTTGTTGGCAGCCTGAAGTTCCTCCATGATTCCGGAGCGCGTCATGCCGGAGCCTTTTTTCGCAAGGGCGGTCACGATGGCAATGTGTTTTTCGGCGCGTTTGAAAAGCGATTTGTAGATTTTCCCGAACTCCCCTTTCAGTTCGGCATTGCGGCGGAAAAAGAGCGCTTCGATGTTTTGGCTGACGCTTTTATCTGTCTCAAAAAGAGACAAATAATAGGCCACACCGCCTATCGCCATGTAACATTCCATGATTTCGGGACGCTCGTAGGGAAAGTTCCGCGCTTGGAAATAAAGCTCGGTTTCGTGAAGCGTGAAAGGCATCAAGTTGATTTGGTGTGTAACGCGGTTGTGCAGTCCCCCTCGCGCATTGATGACGTGGCTGAGCATCCACGAGGTGGCCGACCCACACACGATAAGCTTGATGTCGTTTCGGTAATAGGCCCAACTGTTCCAGAAGTATTCCAAAGCGTCCACGAAGTGCGAGCCTGTGGAATCGAGCCAAGGCAACTCGTCGAAAAACAGGATTTTAGGCTCATCCGCGCCAAGACGTTCAATGTGTTGGCTCAGCATCCTGAAAGCCTCTGTCCAATCGGTGGGAAGGTCGGTTTCTGCACCGAAATCCGAAAGGGCATATTGGAAGTTGCTGAGTTGTTCCTTGGTGTCGGCCTTCTCCTTGCCGGTCATACGAAAGGCGAATCGTCCCTCAAACATTTCCTTGACAAGGAAGGTCTTCCCAATGCGACGACGGCCATAGATGGCGATGAATTCCGACCGTGGACTTCCGATGTAACTGTTGAGCAGGCGTTTTTCCTCTTCGCGCCCGATGACATTTGTTTCCATTTCGTCTGATTTTTGGCGCAAAGTTACAAAAAATCCTAGATTACGCCAGAAAACAGACATAAATTTTGGCGCAATCTGGTAAAAAATCCGAGATTGCGCCAAAAATAATAGTGTTTTTACTGATAATCAAAATGTTATATTATTTAGATTTTATCCACTTCTACGCCTGCATCGTGACTGCTCTATGGTTTATCTCTTCACCGCCACGCGGTTCGTATAGCATTTCCCGTCCGCATCCGCGATGCGCAGCAGATAAACCCCTTCCATCAAGTCGCTGACATTGATTTCGTTAGCGTTTTGTACGGTTTTCACCAATTGGCCAAGGGCGTTGTACACCTCCACTTCGGTAGCCTCAACGCCTTCTATCGTCACCTTTTCCTTTGCCGGATTAGGGAAAATGAATATTTCAGAATCTTTGGTTTCCTCAACAGCCGTATAGGTACAAAAACCGTATTCAGGATTTTCCCAAATGAGTTCCCCGTTTTGATGGAAGCATAGTAGGCAATGCCACCCATCAACAACATTGAAGTATCCCGTCCAAAGCAATCCGTAATCGCTGCCCATGCCTTCTATCCAGGTTTCCTTGGCGCGTGGTCTTCCCAAATTATCATATTCCAATCCAAACCAAAACTTTCTCCTGTCAACATCGCCAATCTGTACCATGCTAATGGAATCAAGAATCATTTCCTCAGCGAAATCCCCAATTCTCAAAGTATCGCCAACACTGGCAGTGAAGTCATAGAGTAATGTCTCTGGATGAGCAATTGAATACCGTTTCCATACCTTTCCGTCCTCTTCTCTAAGTAATGTGTAAAAGATAGGGTAACTATCATTCACAGTGCCCATGATTTTCATATATCGAACATTTCCTATGAGCGTGTCCCCTGAACACCAATTGACATAGTTGTTAATTTGCCAAACGGCGGTCTCGAAGGTATGCCATTCATTTCCTTTCTGGGCGATAGGTAAATACTCTTGCGCTTGCATCGTCACCCCTCCCGCCATCAGCAGGAGCGCAAGCAGGGGGTAAAGTCTTGTTGCTTTCATTGTACTATTGTTTTGATTTGTTATTCTTTTATCCATTTTCCCGTTTCCGCTTCCTTACCGTTTGAAACCACCTTCCAAACATAAGTCCCCTCACTCCAATTCGTCGTATTGATGGCGGTGACATTCTCCATAATCTCTTGCCCATAAACCATCCTCCCATTCATATCATACACCTCCACCCAAGCATCCTTCAACCCCGTCCTGATATTCAGCACACCCTTTCCCGGATTGGGATAAACCGCAAAGGGCCCTGAGCCTGTCGAAGGGCCGTCCTCCTCCACACCGTGTACCTCTGAATAAATCGCGTCGCAGTCCTCGTCGCCGGGTTTGAACACCAATTCGCCTTCGTTCCAATAGCAGCGCATACCTTCCACGCGGATGCCGTCGCCGTTGTCCATCAGCCTTTCGGGGAAGAAACTCG
>CAMOCK010000205.1 GCA_946610645.1 uncultured Bacteroidales bacterium | reverse complement strand
CTTCGTCCATGTGATGTACGACGGACGCATCGTCAAGACGGGCGGCAAGAACCTCGCCCTCGAACTCGAAGAAAAAGGCTACGAATGGATTAAGGAACTTTGATTATGGACAACCAACTTATCATAGCCGCCAACCAAAGCCGCGAACTCATTGAGTATGACGACGATGCGCATCTCTCGGCTGATCCGAAAGTGGCCGAAATCGTCCTTAACGAGAATTCGAGCCTTGAGTTGTATGTGCTGCAAAACGTCAGTAATGAGGCCTCAGTGAAGCGCGAGTTCAAGATAAGGCAAATGGCCGATAGTCGCCTGAAAATCGTGGTCATCACCTTCAACGGCGGCGATATTCGCAATAGTTACCATGTAGATTTGGACGGCGAAGGTGCTGACACTCAGATTCATGGACTTTACCTTATCGACAAGAAACAGCATGTGGAGAATTATCTGAAGGTAAACCATAATGTGCCACACTGCACAAGCGACGAGAAGTTCAAAGGCATTTTGGACGACGAGGCTACGGGCATTTTCAACGGTCACGTTTATGTGGCAAAGGACGCACAAAAGACCGATGCCCAGCAAAACAACAGCAACATCATCCTGACACCAACGGCCAAAATCAACAGCCAGCCGTTCTTGGAGATTTATGCCGACGACGTGAAATGTTCGCATGGCACTTCCACCGGCCAACTCGACCAAGAAGCGATGTTCTACATGCGCCAGCGCGGCATCAGCAAGGCCAACGCGAGGATTCTGTTGATGTATGCCTTTGCCGCCGAGGTGAGCAACCACATCGGCAACGAGATGCTTCACGAACACATCGACGACATGATCAAACGGCGCTTGCGCGGTGAACTGTCGAGCTGCGAGACCTGCGTGTTGCGCTGCAGCCACCCGAAGGAGTATGATTTTGACATTGATTATTCGAAGATTTAATGGAACAAAACCTGCAAAACTTACAAAACCTTGTTGCAAGAAGGGAAGCGTCCAACTGGCTCGCTTCCCCAACGCATCCTTACGGATGCCCGAAGATTTCTTGAGGCTCTTAGCCGCCGTAGGCGGAGAGGCAACGGGAGCCGGTTGGCAGCCGTTGCAAAGCTCAAAAGAAATGGTGGTTTTGATGGTTTTGTATGTTTTGTTAGAAAAGAAAAATGATGGATATCACAGCAATAAGGAATCAATTCCCCGTCCTCGACCAGCAGGTTTATGGCAAGCCCTTGGTCTATTTCGACAATGCAGCCACAACGCAAAAGCCCTTGTGTGTCATTGAGCGCGAGCGCGACTATTACCTGCACGAGAACTGCAATATCCATCGTGGCGTGCATTACCTGAGCCAGAAGGCCACCGAGGCCTACGAACATGCTCGCCAAACCGTGGCTGACTTCATTCATGCCAAGGAAGCGAGGGAAATCGTTTTCACCCGAGGCACCACGGAATCGCTGAACCTCTTGGCGACTGCTTTCGATCATTATTGCATCGGAGAAGGCGATAAGGTGCTGGTCACGGCCATGGAGCACCATTCCAACCTTGTGCCTTGGCAACAGATGGTGCAACGGCACAACGGCCAATTGCTCGTCGTTCCGATGAACGACCATGGTGTTTTGGACTTGATCCGCTATGAGGAACTGCTCAAAGAGCGGCCAATGGTGGTTTCAATTGCCCACATTTCCAATGTGTTGGGAACCATCAACCCTGTCAAGCAGATGGTTAAGATGGCGCATGAATATGGTATCCCAGTCGTCATTGATGGTGCCCAGTCCATCGCTCACCATCCCATTGATGTTCAAGACCTCGACTGCGATTTCTTTGTGTTTTCGGGCCATAAGATGTATGCCCCGATGGGCATAGGTGGTTTGTACGGCAAGGCAGAGTGGCTTGAAAAACTGCCTCCTTACCAATTCGGTGGCGAGATGGTCGACACGGTGAGTTTCGAGAAGACGACCTTCAATGTTTTGCCTTACAAATTCGAGGCAGGCACCCCCAATGTGGGTGCGGCTCTTGGCTTGGAAACGGCAATCTGGTTTTTGCAAAGTCTTGACAGAAAAGAAGTTGAAGAACACGAAAGCCATCTTTTGCAGTCGGCCATTCGGCAGCTTTCGGAAATCGAAGGCATCCGGTTCATCGGCGAGGCAGAGCAACGCAGCGGTTTGGTTTCATTCGTCATCAAGGGCATTCATCCTTACGATTTGGGCACGATTATCGACAAGATGGGTGTGGCGGTGCGCACAGGCCACCATTGCGCCGAGCCAGTGATGACGCGCTTCGGAATCCCAGGCACGGTGAGGGCTTCGTTTGCGCTCTACAACACTTTGGAAGAAGTGGATACCTTTGTCAAGGCGGTGAAGAAGGCCGCGCTGATGCTGCGATAAGTCACTCAGCTTGGAACAAAGTGATGATGTTCAAGACAACCTCTGCGGCCTTCATCATGCTTTCAAGCGGCACAAATTCATACTTGCCGTGGAAATTGTGTCCTCCGGCGAAGATGTTGGGGCAAGGCAGGCCCATGAACGACAGGTTGGCACCGTCGGTGCCGCCACGGATGGGCTGCACTTTCGGCTTCACGTTGGCCATCTCCATCGCCTTCATCGCCTTCTCGACGATAAAGAAATGCGGTTCCACCTCTTGGCGCATATTGTAGTATTGGTGCTTCAGCTCCAGCTTCACCACTTCTCCGTATTTCTTGTTCAAAAACGCTACTATTGAGGTAATCAAGGCTTTCTTTTCCTCGAACTTCGTCCTATCATGGTCGCGAATGATGTAGTTCATCGCGGTTTCCTCCACCGTGCCGTTGATGTCGGTCAGGTGGAAGAAGCCCTCGTAGCCTTGCGTAAAACGAGGCACTTGCTCCACGGGCAGCATCGCGTTGAGTTCCATGGCGACAAGCATTGAGTTCACCATCTTGTTTTTGGCCGAACCCGGATGGATGTTGCAGCCTTGTATATGGATTTTAGCGGTGGCGGCGTTGAAGTTTTCGTATTCCAGTTCGCCGATTTCGCCACCGTCGATGGTGTAGGCGTATTTCGCGCCGAACTTTTTCACGTCAAACTTCACCACACCGCGTCCGATTTCCTCGTCGGGCGTGAACGCAATCTTGATTTCGCCGTGCTTATAGTCAGGATGTTCCATCATATACTGCGCGGCATACATGATTTCAGCCACGCCCGCCTTGTCGTCGGCACCAAGCAAAGTCGTGCCATCGGTGGTAATCATTGTCTGGCCTTTGTATTGCTGCATTTCAGGAAATTCCGAAACACGCAAAACGATGTTCTTTTCCTTGTTCAATACAATGTCGTTACCGTCATAATTGGTGATTATTTGCGGCTTGATGTTCGCTCCCGATGCGTCGGGCGAGGTATCCACATGGGCGATGAAGCCGATGGCGGGGATGTCGCGGTCCACGTTGGACGGAATCGTGGCAGTCACATAGCCGTATTCATCCAATTCGGCCTCGATGCCCATGGCTTGCAGCTCGTCGCGAAGCAGCTTCAAAAGATTCAACTGTTTGGCAGTGCTGGGCTGCAACTCGGAGTTTTCGTCGGAGGTGGTCTCCACCGCCACATATCTCAAGAATCTGTCCAAAAGGTTTTCCATGGCCCAATCAACGCTTTTCGGCGTGTTTTCTTGCCCTGTGCTTGTCTTTTGCCCACAAGCCGTACACCTCGCTCACGTTGCCTGCCGTGGTGAAGGCGTTGATTTCGTTCTTGTCGAGAAACCCCATCAGCGAGGAGAACTCGTCTTTGGTGAGCAGAGCCTCCAATTCGATGGACTTCTCGTTGGTGTAGCCCCCGATAACTTCATACAATGTGCAGCCACGGTCGAGGTCGTCGATGATGAAGCGACGGATGCGCTCGTAGTCCTTCGACACGATGCACACGCGCTTGCGGTTGTTGAGGCTGGCCGTGAACCTATCGACGATGATGCCGTTGATCCAAGTGCCGATGAGACCGATGACGACCATCTGGAACGGGTTGATGAAGAAAGCCGTGAGGCAGATGATGGCGCCGGCCACGCTCACCGACTTTCCGATGTCGAAATGCAGGTACTTGTTGACGATTTTGGCGAGGATGTCGAGGCCGCCCGTCGAGGCGTTGATGGAGAACATCAGCGTTTGTGCCGCGCTGAGAATCAGCACGCAGCAGAGCAGGTCGAACCACGGGTTGCCCATCACCGACATGGCGTTGGGGTCGCCACCTGGCATCTTGGCCAAGTATTCGTTGGCGGTGGCGAGGTTTTCCCATGGATAGATCCATTCGCACACCTTGGTCATGGGGCCGAGAATCATGGCACAGTAGACCGTTTTCAGTCCGAACTCCTTGCCAATCAACAAGTAAGCCAACACCAAAAGGATGGCGTTGATGATGGAAATCATCATCGAGAGGCTGATTTCGATGCCCATGTTTTGGAAAATGTTGGTCAAGACGATGGAGAGACCCGAAATGGACCCCACGATGAGTTTGCTCGGTACGAGGAAATAATAGACGCATACGCCCGTCATAAACATGCCGAAGGTCATAATCAGCAGTTCCACCCAGAATTTTTTGCTGGCCAATGCCGAGCCTATTTCTTGCATAATTTCATTCGCTTTTTTCATGTCTATCCATATTAATAGTCTCGTTGCTTGATCGAGATGACAAATGTTTCTTCGCTCTCCAAAGCATTTACATGGATTTCGGTAACACGAGACCCGACTTCCGTATATGGCTCTACAGTGATCTGAAGCTGTCCGTTGCCGTAGCCACTGGAAGGGCTGAAAGGAGTCCAAGTGTCGCCCTTGTTCACCATCCACGATTGGTTGGACGTGATGTCGATGCTATAGTTTCCACCGGCTTTCGGGGCGATGATTTCATTTTGGCTGATTTGGAGGTAAGATACTCGTGCAGCTTGTACGACGACTATCTGAGCCAGAACCTGCGCGTTGTAGATAGCGACAATCCTCGCTATTCTTTCACGGGGATCTGGATTCCTGTTCGCATAAAAACTCACTAAAGCATCACCTATTCCACTGCTTTGGAACAAATTGATCCAGCCGTCCACTTCCAATGTCCACGGAACGTTGGCAGTCAAATTGAAGCTTCCGGTCCCCCCTTCGGCATCAATGAAAACCGTGTCGGGCTCAATCGCGATAACAGGAGGTTCGCCTGAGCCACCCTGAACGACATTCACCACTACCTTCAACTCGTCCGATACCAGTGTAACCTTTCCATTACGTTCATAAGGCAAGGCGTTGGCCTCTACCTGGACCTGAATTGTTCCGTTGCCCATCCCTGACGTTGTCGAAAGCTGTATCCAGCCTTCAGGCGTATCGGCTCTCCAAGCCGTATCGCATTCCACAGCGATGGCCGCCGATCCGCCTTGACCTTCAAAAGTAAGGTCCGACGGAGTAGCAACCAAGTGATGTGGGTCTGGGGCTGCATCTTGATATACCCTTACAAAAAACTCCATGCCGTTCTGTGAAACGAAGACGACACGTCCAATTCGAGGATAGATTTTGTCGTTTTCGGCAATGGCAAGACTCACAGTGGCATCTCCGACACCCGAACTGGGCTGCACGACAATCCAATCCTCTTCGGATTCGGCACTCCATTGCTCGGTGCAAAGCACTGTCAAAGTTGAAGAGGCGCTCAAATAAGTCACTCCAACTTCTTTAGGCGACACCTCCAAGTGGCTGGGCACTTCTTGCTGCTGCACAACATGAAGGATGGTCGAAACATCAGCGTTTCCAATAGTCACATCGGCTTCGCGTTGTGACAAGGTGGTGGCTGACATGTCATTGATGGTGACGGTGATTTGGGCATTGCCTGAACCGCTTGTTGTTGAGAAGGTAATCCATCTGGCTGTTGTTCCCACTTCCCAATTGACATTCGATTTTACGACAATGTCGTATGTGCCGCCTTGGACCATGCTTCTGATTGTGTCGGGCTCGATGGTTATGAATGGCACAAGCGCATTGGGTTCTTGACGGACGGTAAAGATGGCACTGTTGTCCTTCGACGACACGGTGACTTGCCCCGAGCGGCTTTCGCTTCCCTCGTTGGGCGTCACGGACAAACTTAAAGTTGCGTCACCTTTGCCCGACATGGGAGAAACCGTCATCCAGTCGAAACCGAAATCGACCGACCATTCTCCGTTTGAGGCAACGGCGACCTCCATTGTTCCGCCTTCGGGCGCAACGACAATTTCATCGGAAGCTACAGAAACCTTGACTTCCTTCGTGCAGCTGGCCGCAACCAAGGCGAATGCTGCAATCATCAAAATGTGTTTCAAACTTTTCATGGTATTTTGTTTTTGATTGATACAAAACGTTGTTAGTGAAACGGGAAATTGTTTCCAATAGTATGTAAATCCGTAAATTAATGAGGTGTGCCATAACAGGCACACCTCATTGAATGTATAACAAAAACTATTCTTCTTCAAAACATCAATAGAACGTTGCCCTATTGTCTTCAATCTGGGCTTTGTCTTTCAGCGCGTTGTAGATCGAGCCGCCCAAAACCTTGTTGTTGAACTGGCTTGTCTTCTCCCTGAGGATGCTACTGTAGTCGGTGGTGGCTTCAGGTTCGACCTTCTTCACGTTCTTGATGATGAATGCGCTGGAGTTGCCTGCAATGGGGCCCAATTCCTCGCCTTCCTTCATTCCAAGGATGGTGCCGATGATGTCGGCTTCCACGCCGAAGTTGCCCAGCACACGCGAATCAATGGAAAGGTCGGAAACCGAAGTGGATTCTGCGCCCAATTCGCTGACCATGCG
The DNA here is from genome assembly GCA_946610645.1 of uncultured Bacteroidales bacterium. Lineage (GTDB taxonomy): Bacteria > Bacteroidota > Bacteroidia > Bacteroidales > F082 > Limimorpha. The sequence goes on along the minus strand of CAMOCK010000205.1, from coordinate 10,854 downwards.
ATTCACATCGGTGCCACAGGCTTTCATCTTCTCGACGGCCACTTCACCCTTCTTCTTGTTGAGGATTTGGTACTTTGCTTGGTCGGCCACAACGTTCAGCGGGGCATAGCCTTCGGGAACGATGTTGGTCAATGCTGCTACGACAAACATGTTATCCAGGTCGAAGATGGAGGACACGTCGCCCACCTTGGTCTTGTCTTCGAAAGCCCAACGCACAATCTGTCGGGGATTCTCGATGCCGGCAATCTGATAGGTGGCAGCGTTCATGCGGGGCATGGTGCGCTTGGTCAGGCCTTGCTCTTCAATGGCCTTGTTGAATTGGTCATAGGTCTTGTTTTCCGTGACGAACTTGTTGGCTTCGGCAAAAGTGGCTTGATAGGTCTTTGTGCTCGACGTGATTTCGTGCTGCATATAAGCCAGACGAACCTTCGGTTCGGCTTGGTTTTTGCCAGTCACTTTGATGATGTGGTAGCCAAATACGGTTTCAACAAGGCCCATCGTGCCGACGGGATTGTTTTGCACAAACTCATTGAAAGGATACACCATCGTGCCGTCTGTGAACCAATCCAAGTCGCCGCCTTTGTCTTTCGAGCCCGGGTCTGAAGAATAGATACCTGCCAGTTCGGCAAACATTCCTTCGTTCTTTGGGTTCTTTTTCATCTCAGCCATCAGTCCTTCGGCCTTCGTCTTGGCCTCTTCTTTCGAGATGCTGTCTTGGCTGTTGCGGGCGCCCTCATAGCTGATGAGGATATGGCTGGCTCTCAACGAGTCGGAACGATTCTGCATATCAACGATGCGCACAAGGTTGAATGCGTTTTGGTCTTCATAAGGGCCAAACACATAGCCAACGCCGTTACCGCTGTCGAAAATGGCTTCCTCGATGGCTTGTGACACGTCTTTCCTGCCCATCCAGGTGCTGTCATAACGCTTGTCGGAATTGGCGTTGACAAAACTGACGGGATTGTCGGTTGCCACAAAGTCGGCTCTCATGCCCTGAACTTGCTTCAAGACTTCCTGACGGTCTTCGAGCGACGGCTTGATGTCGAACACAACATACTCGATGTCGCGACGCTCGTCGGTCTCAAAACGGAACTTGTTCTCTTCGTAGAAAGCCTTGTTGTCCTTGTCGGTCACGACAACGGTCGAATCAGGGATGTTGGTATAGCGCAACACGATGACATCGGCCGAGGCTTTTTCGTTCTTGTTCTGGTAATACTTTTGAGCCAAGGCGTTCGGAACAAAGTAGGAGGCCTTGACGAGATTGTCAAACTTGTTTTCCAAACGGTTTTCCTTCACCGCTCTTTCAAAGTCGATCCACTGCATTCGGGCATCGGCGGGCAAGTCGCTCAAGTTTTGGAGGTAGTATTCCACCATCTCCTTGTTGTAGCCGCCGTCAGGACCGGGGAAGCTTTGCACGACCCACTGGTGGGGATTCTCGCCCATGAATTGGTCATACAGCTCGTCAGCCGAAACATTCATGCCAACGGCTTCGTATTCTTTGGTCATGATGTGTTCTTTAATCATCTCGTCCAAAGTGCTGTTGTAGATGCTGTAAGTCTCAGCCGAGGAGAGGTTGTTGTTCGAGCTGCGCCTGTTGGCGAGATTCTTCTCACGCAGGTTTTCGTAGTCCTGATAAGGGATTTTCTCTCCGTCGATGACCGCGACATTGTAATCACGGTTACGACCTTGGCTTTGGAAAAGGTCTTGTAAGACAAATGCTAACAATGCCAGACCGATGATGGCGATCAACAATCCGGAACGTCTTCTGATTTTTTCAATTGCTGCCATAATGCTTTTACCTATTTTTAATTATTATACTTCAATTTTGAGCGTGCAAATTTAGGAAAGTTTTCAAAACGCCTGACCTTTTGCTCCAATTTTATTTTCCAATTCATCGATTCCCAATCGGCACAAAAAATATAAACATTTGTAATACAGTCATTTGTCAACCAACTTCAATTCAACTTCATCTAGTTTCATGTCGGATGCCTTGATGACTTTCACCTTGTATTTTCCGATTTGAAGCTCTTCGCCTTGTTCGGGAATGCTCTCGCAGTAGTGCAATATCATGCCGGCAAGGGTTTCATAGTCGTCGCTAACAGGCAGGTCGAGCTTGTAAGTGTCGTTCAGATAGTCGATTTCGAGGCGGGCGGAAAGCAGGTATGTGCCGTCTTCCAGCTGTTTTTCGGTTTCGTCTTCCACGTCGTATTCGTCGTCGATCTCGCCGAATATTTCCTCCACGACATCCTCCATCGTCACAATGCCTGCCGTGCCGCCAAACTCATCGACGACGGCAGCCACGCCTTGGTGATTGGCGATGAAGTGCTTCAGCAGGCGGTCGGCCGTATAGGTTTCAGGGAAAAAGTCGATTTTTCGCACAATGTCAGCCAGTTGCGCTTCGTTTCCAGCGGCAATGGCGCGCATCACGTCGTTGAGATGCACATACCCCACAATGTCGTCGATGCCTTCGCCCGAAACGATAAGCTTGGAATGTTTGGTTTCCTCGAATCGGGCTTTCACGGTCTCGACACTGTCGGTCTGTCGTACCGACTCGATTTCATTGCGCGGTGCCATACATTCTCGCAGCTTCACCGACCGAAACTCCATCACGTTCTGGAAAAGCTGTATCTCTTGCTGCATATCCTCGTCGGCCTCTTCAGCATCAGCATATTCGGCGATATAGTCGCTCAAATCCACCGTACTGAACTTGTATTCCTCGCGATCGGTTTTCAATCGCAAGACATAGCGGATGACAAACTGCGAAATGCCGGTATAGACGAGGATCAGGGGATAGAGCAGGCAATAGCAAACGAAGGTCGGAAAAACGAAAAAAGACAGGATGGCATTGGGGTCGATCCTGAAAAGGGTTTTCGGCAAAAACTCTCCGACAAGGAGGACGAGGAGTGTGGAAAGAATGGTTTTCAGCAGCAGCACCATGAAGTCGTTGTCGAGCGAAACGGACTGAAGCCAGTGCGTCACGGGCGAATCCAGCAGTTGCGACATGTTCATGCCGTATATGATGAGCGCGATGTTGTTGCCCAAAAGCAGCGAAGTGATAAATCTCGATTGGTCTTTGAGGAAAAACCTGATAAGCCTGGCAGAGAAAGTGTTTTTGGTCAGCTCCACCTCCAGTTGGAGGCGGTTGATGCTGTTGAAGGCAATCTCGAGCCCAGAGCAGAGCGCCGAGAAAAGCAAGGTGATGACAACGACTAGCCAACTGTTCATAGCGATTCCTCCTCATCCACTTCGAGCACGGCACGGCCCGAATAAAGCGTGTATTCCGAAAAGTCTTCCAGGGCTACAAGGCTGTCGGCTTCGATTTCCTTGTCGGGCGTGACGATGCGCACATGGGAGCGGGTGTGTATCTTCTTGTCTTTCTGGTACCAATACAATTTTTCGGAAAGCATCACCTGCCCGATGTCGAAGTTTTCCACTTTAACGTTGCCGAGGGCCTCAATCAGGCCGCCGTCATGGTTTTTACCGTAGTCGGCTGAAAACTCCGTGGTTTTCTGATGGTTCTTGTCAAACATATAGGCAACAAAGCCCTTGGGGAACTCCATCACCGGCTTGTCGCCCTCGAGTCGCACTAGGCGAGGCGTGTGCAGTTCCATGCTGACGTTGCCGGAATCGCTGCGGTAGAACACCACGCTGTCGGCCACGATGCCCGATAGGGTATCATCGGAAGCCAGTTCGCGAATCACGGCATCGGGATTGGAACACGAAAACAACATCACAGCCACGAAAGCTGTGATGTTGCAAACGATTCCTATTTTCAAAAGGTTTTTCAATTATTTTCTGGCTCTGATGGTCGTGGTTTCTCCAATCCATCCGCCAACGTTGAAGTTTTGGCCTTCGTGATAGTCGTTGAAGAAGATGGTCTCCACTGAGGGGAAGCCTGCGCTGTAGGCGCGAATCAGGGCGTTGGCACGGTCGGAGCACGAGGGGTCGATGGACTTGGCCTTGATGCACTTATCGACTGCGGCCCAGAACACGGCCTTGCTTTCGACTTCGCCGCTAAACTGTTTGGCGCTTTCGGCATACAGTTGGGCTATGATGAGGTAAGGCTCGCCAGCGGTGGGGTCAACTTGTGCGGCGCGACGGGCCGTCTCGCGTGCCTTGGAGAAACTGCCCATGTTTTGGTAGCACATGGCCATATTGCGATAGGCACGGTATCTGCGGTCGTTGTTCTCCGTCTTGGTGGCTTGCTCAAAGAAGGTGGCGGCATCGCTGTATTTCTTGTCCTTGAAGAACTTGACACCCAAACTGTAGGAAGACTCGGGGCTGGGTTCCAGTTCGTTGAGCTTGACGGCGGCATCGAGGAAGAGCTTGGATTCCGTGCAATCTTTCTTGTCGAGGATGGTGGTAATGCGCTTCAGCAGCACCACATCGTCAGGTGTTTCGGCCATTTTCGCGCTGAACACCTTGATCAGGTCGTCGCACGACGCGAAGGGCTGGAACAGGTTGTCGATGTTGTTCTTGGTGCCCTTGTTGTTGTTGATGGACTTCTCATTCTTCTCGATCTGCTTGTCGAAGCCAGCAATGGCCTCCGTGTCGCCCGAAGCTTCGGCGTCGGCCTTGGCTTCTTCGAGTTGCACCACTCCTTCTGCCAAAACCTTGATGTTGTCGTCGAGCACTTCGGAGAGCTCTTGATAGACATTGATGACCGTCATTTTCTCTGCCTTGTCGTTGTTCACCATGTCGATGGTGGACTTGAAGTAGGCATCGATGTAGGCACCTTGCAGTTGCGACGGGTCGAGTGCAACGGCATCCTTAAGGATGTTGTAGGCCTCTTCATAACGGTTCTTGTTGTAGGTATAGATCAGCAGGCCCTTTCTGCCCATGATGTTGGCCACTTGCGAGGCTCCTGTCTTGGGGTCGTTCGGGAAATACTGGGCTCTCGAGTCCATCAACATGCCGAGCGTGTCGATGTAGGCGTCCTTGTCTTTAGGGTTGGTCTTGATGAAATAGTCCATGATCTTCTCGCCGCGCGTATAAACCAGTTGGCTGGCGCGAGGGCAGTTGAGGAACACTTCTCTCCATGCATGAACCATTTCCTGGCTGAGGGCCTCGGGGGCAAACTTGGCGGCTTCCCATTGTTTGTAGGCCTCGCTGTAGATGGACATGTTGGTGACACAGGCAATACTGTCGGTGCCATACTTCGAACCCGTCCCTTGTGCGGATACGCTCATTGCCATCCCAAACATGACGGCAATCATAACAAATCTCTTAGTTTTCATTTCTTTATCTTTTTTAATTGGTTAGACTTGCAAATCCTTTTCTCAAATATCGTTCCAAAACTTTCTGCAGAACCATTCTTATTTGTATTTCCTCTTGACAAACCAACGCTCGTACACCGAAACGCCAAGGTTTATTTTAAGGTAACGTTCCCTTATCAGGTTGTCGTTATGGGTGCCGAATTGTCCCACTTCCACCGCAAGGTTCACCCTCGACAGGGTACGGGGCAACGGGAGAGAGACTCCGGCAGAAACGCCTATTTTGTTGAGCGAGTTCCCCTTGATGTTGAGATAGCCGTGCTCATAGGATCCGCCGATGCGGTATGAGGCACGCGTGAAATAGTTGGAGATGGAAGTGTGTTTCGGGAAAAACTCGTAGCCTAAAGCCACATTCCAAGAATCTTGAAGCGACTCCGTGGCACCTTCGCGTGCAAACTTCGACCATTGTGTCCAACTGAAATCGAGGCCAAGGCTCCACCTGTCGCTTTTCTGCACGGCAATGCCAAACCCAATGCCCTGCGGCATGGTCAGCTTGGTTGAACCTGTAGTATAAGAAACGGTGTCTATCACATACTCCAAATCCGTGTTGGCGTCCTCCTCGATGGTACGGACGAATTGAGTTTGCTCGGCACCCAGCCTGACGCGCTGGCTATACGTCAATCCAAGGCTCAGTCTCGTGTCGGAAGAAAGGTCGAAATCGCACAACAAGCCATAGTCGAACATGAAGGAACTGACCATCATGTCAACACTACTGCGAGTGGCGAGCATATAAAGCGAATCGGGGAATGACAAGGTCGTTTCCGTCTGGCTGTTGCCAAAGACGTAATAGGCATTGGCTCCCAAGGCAAAGTGCTTGCCAATCTTGAAGGCATTGCCCCAATAGGCTTGGTTGAGCCCACCTGCCCCCTTGAACGAGGAGGCATAATGACCCAAATCTTCGTCATTGTGATTGACAATCATAGTGTAGCCTTTGACGCTGTAGGGGACTACGCCGAGCGATGTCTTCCACCACGGGAACAAGCCAAACGCCATGGCCACATAGTCGAAAGATGCGTTAGACGACTGTTCAGTCATGGTGGACGTGCTGAACGTGGAGGTCTTATAATAAATCCCGGCATCGAAAAGGAACGCCAATGAGTCAATCTTGGCATAGGAGGCAGGATTGGAAGCGTTGATCATGCCGCCACCATACATTGCCTTAGACACACCACCCATGCCTTTCAACCTGACATTCATTGACTTGTCACGCAACTGTCCCACACCGAACAAGGAATAGGGCGAATCTACATCAGCCTGAGCAAACACGTTGATTGCCAGCATCGACAGCAATGCGCCGACCACGAATGATTTCAAAAAGGTAACCTTCATAGTTTCAATTTGAGCCTGCAAATATCCGATTTTTTAACTCCGTGACCAAATTTTTATTGCCTTATTTATCACGGCAATATTGTAAAAAACTGATTATCAATAAAAAAGATTTTTAAAAATAAAAAAATGCTCGATTTTTTCATTTTTTTCTTGCCAAAACAAAAAAAAGCCGTACTTTTGCAGCGCAAAAACGGAGGTACCGTAGCTCAGTTGGTAGAGCAGAGGACTGAAAATCCTCGTGTCACTGGTTCGATTCCCGTCGGTACCACCCTCAAGAAGCCGAAAGAGATTTCGGCTTTTTTTGTTGTACTTTTTTACTACTTTTGCGCCAAATTTTGAAGCATCATGACAAAGAAAAAGCATGGAAACTCGGCCATTCGACAAGCTCAGGGCCCTAAGGCATACAACCTCATTTTGGCACTTTTGACGGGCGTACTGCTCACAGCGGCATGGCCCACTTGGGGCGTCGCGCCCGTGGTTTTCATTGGATTTGTGCCACTTTTGCTGGTTGAAGACCGCATCGCGCATGGCGGCAACGGCAAGCTGTTCTGGCTCTCGTTCATGGCCTTCTTGGTCTGGAACGTGGCCACCACATGGTGGGTGTGGAACGCCACACCAGCCGCCACCGCCGCATGGATATTGAACACGCTTTTCATGGCCACGGTGTTCTACCTCTTCCATCTGACGAAGAAAAAGGTGTGCAACAAGCCGTGGGGCAACTTCTTCCTCATCCCCTATTGGATGGCCTTCGAGCTGCTCACCTACTGGTGGGCCGCCAAATGGCCGTGGCTCAATCTGGGCAACGTTTTCTCAACCTGCCATAAATGGGTGCAATGGTACGAGATTACAGGCGTGGCCGGCGGCACGCTATGGGTGCTGGTTGTCAATATCCTAATCGCCAATATCATCCTGCATTTCAAATCGAGGGAAACGAAGCCCCTATTAATTAATATAGGTGTCGAAGTGGCAATACTGTTGCTGCCCATCCTCATCAGCACAAGTGTGTATAAGCATTACAAAGACCAGGGCGAGGAAACTGAAGTCATTGTGGTGCAACAGAACTGCGACCCGTGGAACGAGCAGTTCGACGCCGCCTTTTACGACGAAGTCATCCAAAACAACATCAAGCTCTCGGCACCGCTGCTCACGCCCAAGACACGCTTCATCGTGAGTTCGGAGTCGGCCATCCAAGAAGGCATCTGGCTTGACGAGACCGACAAGGCGCGTGCGCTGAAACAGCTTCGCGACTACATCCAGAAGCATTCGCAGGCGGCTTTCGTCATCGGCGGAACCACCTACGAATGGGTGCCCCAAGGCATGGAAGACGACTTTCCGGCACGGCATATCGAGGGCTCCAACCGCTACTACTATTGCCACAACTCCGCCCTGCTCATCGACAGCGACGGCTTGCAGCATCGTAACAAGTCCCAACTCACGCCCGGTGTGGAGGCCATCCCCGAATGGATGGGCTTCCTGAAGAACTACAGCATCACCATGGGCATTGCACGCGGCACCCTGAAGACCGACCCCGAAGCCAAAGTGATGGCTTTTGGCAACCACAAAATCGGCGTGCCGATCTGCTACGAGTCGGCCTTCGGTGAATACGTCGGCACGTTCTGCCAGAAAGGCGCCGACCTGCTCTTTGTCATCACCAACGATGGCTGGTGGGGCGACACACCAGGCTACAAGCAGCATTTCGAGTTCTCGAAACTGAGAGCCATCGAGAACCGCCGTTGTGTGGCACGCTCGGCCAACACAGGACGTTCCGGATTCATCAACCAACGTGGCGACGTGCTCCAGCAAACCCGTTATTGGGAACCCGATGCCATCCGCAAGACACTGAAAGCCAACACAAAAGTGACATTCTATGCCAAGCACGGCGACTATCTCAGCCGCATCGCCGTCTATCTGACCTTCGTGCTGCTGCTCACGCTCATTGCGAAATCCGTTGCCGACTTTGGCAAGACGGCCAAAGTCAAGAAAACCGCCAAAACGCCCAAGAAGAAATGAGCGAAGTGCAGCTTTCCTTAGGCCCATTCCAAGGCATCACCGACGCGCCTTTCCGCAACGTGTTCAAAAAGCACTTCGGCGGAATCGACAAGTTCTACACGCCTTTTTTCACCGGAATCCACAAAGAGGAAAACGCAAGAAACCTGCAAGGCGAGGAAATCGACCCGAAATGCAACGACGTTGAATCTTTGACACCACAAATCCTCAGCACCGACGCGGAGGAGATCTTGCGCTTCGCCAAGCAATGCAAGCAGTTGGGCTACAAGGAAATCAACCTCAACATGGGCTGTCCGTTCCCACGGGTGGCCAACAAACGGCGCGGATGCGGCCTCCTGCCCTACCCCGAAATGGTGGAGGCGATGTTTGAAAAGGTTTTCGAGGACATCGGCGACGTGAAATTCAGCGTGAAATGCCGCTTGGGCTATTTCGACCCCAAGGAAATTGAGGCCATCATCCCGATTTTCAACAAGTTCCCGTTGAGCGAACTCATCATCCACCCGCGCATCGGGAAGCAACTCTACAAGGGCGAGGCCGACACGGAACGCTTCGCGGCATTGATACCTTATATTAATGCACCGCTGGTCTATAACGGCGACATCGTTTCGGTGAAGAGCTTCGAGCGCATCAGCATTGCCGTGCAACCCGTGAAACAATTCATGCTGGGACGAGGGCTGCTGGCCAATCCGTTTTTGGCGGAACAGATTAAAAATGATATGGCGGACACATGCGGTACGGACACACACGGTACGGACACACGCGGTACGGACACACGCAGTGTGTCCCTACAGGGGGAACCCGTAGGGACACATCGCATGTGTCCGCAATCCAACGACAAAACCGAACGCCTCCACCATTACATCATCGACCTGTATGAAGACCGTTTGCGCCATGCAGGCGGCAGCCCGAAGGTGTTGGGAAGGATGAAAGAATTGTGGTCGTATCTGATGAACAGCTTTGAATCGCCGCAAGACGTTTGGCGCAAAATCAAGAAAATCAATGCGCTGCAAGAATACGAAGAAGCTGTGGAAGAGATATTCCGAAACATTGAAATCACCGAAAAACCATGAATGGAATCACTTTTTTTGTAATCAGGGAAGCGTTTTCTAACATTATTCGTACTTTTGACGAAAATTTCAAAGTGTCATGATTGGCCTAACGATAGAAGAAATGAACCAACTTTGAAAGCATATTCCATAACCAATTATACAAACAGCACAAAAATAGAGATTTAAAATATAGTCGCAAACGTTTGCGTTTCAGTAAAAATGTGTATCTTTGCAGAGTGAAAGGAAAAACAAAAAGGAATGAAATACTACGATCCTCGTTACGACACCACTTTCAAGAAGGTCTTCCTTCATCCCGACCTGCTCATCAGCTTCCTGAACGCGCTGTTGCCTTTGGCCGACGACGAGCAAGTGGAGAGCATAGAATACCTCACTCCGGAAATGTTGCCGCCAACGCCTGACGGAAAGTTCTCCATCGTAGACGTGAACTGCAAAGACCAGAAAGGCCGCCAGTTCATCGTCGAGATGCAGATGGTTTGGAGCGAGGAGTTCAAGACGAGGGTGCTGTTCAACGCCTCGAAAGCCTACGTCAACCAGTTGGAAAAGGGTCAGGAATTCAAACTCTTGAAGCCCGTTTATTCACTGAACCTTGTCAATGGCATCTTTGAGAAGGACTTGCCCGAAAAGGAGTATTACCATTTCTACCAGTTGGTGCACGAGCGCCATTCCGACAAGGTGATTGAGGGCTTGCACATCCTGTTTGTGGAGTTGCCCAAGTTCAATGCAGCCGACTGGAAGGAGCAAAAGCGGATGAAGACCTTGTGGCTGCGTTTCCTTACGGAAATCAACCCATCGACGAAGGAAGCCCCGAAGGAGTTGCTGAAAGACCCTGTCATAGGCAAGGCCGTCTCCCTGATGGAGGAGTCGGCGATGACCGACACGGAGCGCTATCTCTATGAGAAGAACTTAGACAATATCCGTGTGGAGAAAAGCATCGTGGGCGAAGCATGGCAAAAAGGCGAGGCCGCAGGCTTTGCATCAGGTATGAAAAAGGGTATGGAAAAGGGTATGGAAAAGGGTATGGAAAAGGGTATCCTCCAAGTGGCCAAGAACATGAAAGCCGCCGGAATGCCCTTGGAAAGCATTACCACAATGACCGGCCTGCCGAAAGAAGAAATAGAGAAGCTATAATATTGACAAACAAGCAATAAACAACAAAACAAAACAAAACATACCCG